>JACIWQ010000110.1 GCA_014360895.1 Thermoflexales bacterium
GCCGTGAACATCGGCCCGGGCCAGCAGCCGGTCCGCCCGCAGACCCGGGCGCCGACCCCGACGGCCATCTCCATCCCCTCGGCGGCCGCGCGGGCGTCCCGGTTGGGGACGGCGAAGAGGACCCGGCCCTCCCGGAGCAGGACCAGGCTGTGGCGCATGGAGGCGGCGGCGATCCCGGCGACGTCGGCGGGCGCGGCGCCGGCGCGCGCGAGGGCCTCCCGGACCGCCTCCGCGAGCAGGCCCCAGTTGCGCTCCGTATCAAAGTCGTAGCCCCAGCCGCCGTCGGCGGCAGGCGGGTGTTCCCACGGGCGGACGGCCACCGTCGTCCGCCCGGTCTCCACGTCCACCAGCAGCGCCCGGACGGAGCCACTGCCGGCATCCAGGCCAAGCAGGTGTTGGGCCATGTTGTCCTCCTTTTTCATCGGGTGACAGTCACCCCAAAGGGGAGAGTCCCCAAAGCGATTATACTGTGAAGCCTCTGTGAGCGCAAAGGAGACAGGAGATACCTGGCCTTGACAAACCCCGTATCCGGGCATACAATTGAAATGGGGGGTGACAATGTTCCTGGAAGAACTGCTTCAGTCGCCCGATTTCGGGGCCGCCGTGGGGAATCTGGCCCGCGCCTTCCGGGAACAATGGGGATTGCCGGAGGTCCACCAGTTAGGGCTGGTGGTGCCGGATGTGGAAAACGCGGCCGATGCGCTGATAAAGCAGAACATCGGCCCGTTTTTCATCGCCCTCGGCACCCCACGGCTCTGGCGGGAGCGGGGCCAGGAACGACGGGTGCGGGGGAAGATGGCCCTGGCCCGCTACCGGGGCGTGGAACTGGAACTCCTGGAGCCGCTGGAGGGTTCCGACTTCTACACCGGGAGCGTGGACCCCGAAGGGCGCCCCGTCCTCCATCACATCGGCTTCTTCGTGGCGGACGTGGACGCCTGGGCGGACCATCTGGCCCGGGCCGGATACCCCGTCTGGGTGCGGGGGCAGCTGGGCCTGGGCCCCCTGCGCACCGACTTCGCCTATATGGACACCGTCGGGGAGGCGGGGGTGATTGTGGAGTTCATCTGCTGGCGGATTTTCGGCCTCCGCTTCGTCCCCCCGGGCCCCGTCCTGAAGGCCATCGGCGCTCTGGAGCGACGGCTGGGGTTCCGGCTGCGGGCGTGAACCTTACGCATACGCAACACGAAACACAAGATGGAATACAAAGACTACTACAAAATCCTCGGCGTTGACCGGAACGCGACGCAGGAAGAGATCAAGAAGGCGTACCGCAAACTGGCCCGCCAGTACCACCCGGACATGAATCCGGGGGACAAGGCAGCGGAGGAGCGGTTCAAGGAGATCAACGAGGCCTACGAGGTCCTCTCCGACCCGGAGAAGCGCCGTCGGTATGACCAGTTCGGCGCCGACTGGAGCCGCTGGCAGGCGCGCGGCGGCCCCGGCGGCTTTGAGGACTTCGCCCGCCAGTGGTTCGGGCAGGCCGGGCCCCACGTTCAGTACGTGGACCTGGACGAACTCTTCGGGCAGGCGGGCGGCCTGGGCGACCTCTTTGAGTTCCTCTTCGGCGCCCCGCGCGCCCGGCCGCGCGCCGGTACCCGCCGCACCTCCACGATGAAGGGGCAGGACGTGGAGATGCCCGTGGAGATCACCCTGGAGGAGGCCTTCCGCGGCACCACCCGGCAGGTGGAGCGGGCCGACGGGCGCGTCGTCACCGTCAAAATCCCGCCGGGGGCCCGCACCGGCTCCCGCATCCGCTTCGCCGGGCTGGGCCAGCCGGGCCTCTTCGGCGGCCCCCCGGGCGACCTCTACCTGAAGGTCACCGTCCAGCCCCACCCCATCTTCCGGGTGGAGGGGAGCGACCTCTGGCGGGACCTGCCGGTGGACCTCTACACCGCCGTCCTGGGAGGTGAGGTGCCGGTGGAGACCATGGACGGGACGGTGATGCTGAAAATCCCGCCCGGCACCAGCAGCGGGGCCAAATTCCGCCTGCGCGGGAAGGGGATGCCCCGGCCCGGCAACGCCGAGCGCCGGGGCGACCTCTACGTCGTCGTCCAGGTCCAGGTCCCCCAGCGGCTGAGCGCGCGGGAGCGGGAACTCTTTGAGGAACTGGCCCGCCTGCGCCGGGGTGGGCGGTCCTGAGGGGACCAGCGCGCCAGGTACTATGGGCCTGTGCGGCGGTCAGGACCTGTGGGCATTCACCGCAAAGGACGCAAAGAGCGCAAAGGGAATCCGAACAGGTTTTGTCCTTTGCGTCCTTTGCGCTCTTTGCGGTTCGGGATGAACCCGATTCTGACGGTGAAGGGAGTTTCATGAACGCAACCAGAAGAGCGATTGAGACGACCGGGGTCGTTGATGTACATCGCCGACTCATCCTTGACGAGCCCCTGCCGATTTGGGGGCCAAAGCGAGTTCGTGTCATTATCCTGTTGCCCGAAGAAGATATAAGTGAGGAGGAGTGGCTTCGGGCCGCTGCCGCGAATCCGGCCTTTGAGTTTCTGAAAGAGCCTCAGGAAGATATTTATACCCTCTCCGACGGGAGACCCTTTTATGACCAGGGGTAAGGTGGTCCTTGTGCCATTCCCCTTTGATGATTTCTCAACGACCAAGGTGCGCCCGGCCGTTTGTCTGACTGACCCCATCGGGCCGTACCGCCATGTGGTTTTGGCCTTTATCACCAGCCAGGTACCTGCCGACCTGCTGGATTCTGACGTAGTTTTAGATTCAAGCGATGAAGACTTTGCGCATACGGGATTGCGGGTGACCTCTACGATTCGCCTGCATCGTCTGATGACCGTTACAACGGCTCTGATCCAGCGAGAATTAGGAGAGTTGCCGTCCCGCATACAGGCTGAGGTGCAGGATAAACTAAAGAAACTATTTGGCCTATAGTCGCCTTCCGCAAGGGCTCCCGCCAACGCGTAGCCTGCCAGCCGATGAGTGCCGGAGTGCCATTCACCGAACCTTCACAATCCCTTCGTCCCATCTTCACAATTCTGTGATAGGGTGGCGTTGCGACAACACCGGTCGTAACCTTGACCCATAGGTGAGAACTATGCGACTTGCACCCTGTAACCTGCGACATGCGACCAGCGACCTGCGCTTTTGGCTGGGAGTGGGGCTCCTGCTCCTGGCCGCCCTGGCCTGCACATTCTCCCTGCCGACGCTTCCCCCTCAGTCCACGACAGCCATGCCCACCCGCGCGCCGGAGCTGGCGGTCGTCGTCGCCACGCCGACCCCGCTCCCGGAATCCCTGGTCGCCGAAGCGACGGCCGAAGACCTCCTGCTGGTCAACCTCTACGCGCGGGTCAACCCCGGCGTCGTCAACATTGACGTCGCCGCCGGGACGGGGGACGAGGCCAGCATCTTCGGCAGCGGCTCCGGTTTCCTCATTGACCCCGAGGGCCATATCGTCACCAACCACCACGTCGTGGAGGGCGCCGACACCATCTGGGTCACCTTCAGCGACGGCACCCTGCGGGAGGCGAAGGTGCTGGGCACCGACCCCTTCTCCGACCTGGCCGTCCTGCTGGTGGAGGACCTTCCCCCCAGCGCGGTGCCGCTGGAGTTGGGGGACTCGGACACCCTCCAGGTCGGCCAGCGGGTGATTGCCATCGGCAACCCCTTCGGCCTGCAGGGGACAATGACGGTGGGGGTGGTGAGCGCGCTGGGGCGGGTGCTGCCCACGGTCACTACCGCGACCGGTGGCTCCTTCTCCAACCCCGAAATCATCCAGACCGACGCGGCCATCAACCCCGGCAACTCCGGCGGCCCCCTGCTGGATTCGGCGGGCCGGGTAGTGGGCGTCAACACCGCCATCCGCACCACCACCGGCGGCAACATGGGCGTCGGCTTCGCCGTCCCGGTCAACACCGTCAAGCGCATCGTCCCCCGCCTCATCTCCGAGGGGACCTACCACTATCCCTACCTGGGCATCGTCTCCGACAACCGCTTCACCCTGGCCCAACTGGCCTCGGTTCTGGACCTGCCCGTCAACTACGGGGTCCTCATCTCCTCGGTGGAGCCCGGAACGCCAGCGGACCGGGCGGGTCTTCGCGGCGGGACCCAATCCGTGCGAGCGCTGGGGACAACGGTACGGGTTGGCGGCGACATCATCATCGCTATTGACGGTCACCGGGTAGAGGACTTCAACGACCTCATCGCCTACCTGGTGCGGGAGACCGAGGTAGGGCAGGAGGTGACCCTGACGGTCCTGCGGGATGGCCGGCAGATGGAGGTCCGGGTGAAACTGGGGGAACGCCCCCGCTGAGGGGTCATTGCGAGGGGCGACAGCCCCGAAAGCCTGCCACGGGCAGAGCGTGGTGGCAATCTCCAGAAGCAGCGGGGAGATTGCTTCGCCCTTCGGGCTCGCAATGACGGCCACAGGGTCATCGCGAGGGGCGACAGCCCCGAAAGCCTGCCACGAGCAGAGCGTGGTGGCAATCTCCAGAAGCGACGGGGAGATTGCTTCGCCCTTCGGGCTCGCAATGACACCTGGGTTGGGAAATGGCTTCGCCGGGCTCGCAATGACCCCAGTATCGGGTAATCCCGGCACTTGGATGTGTTACCCCATTCTTCGGAGGAACCGATGATAGACGAAACCGAACTGCGCAATCTGGCCCAGTTCCAGGCCGAGACGCCCATCCTGAGCGTCTATCTGGATGTGGACCCGACCCGGCACACCAGCGAGGAATACCTGCTCTCACTGCGGAACCTGCTGAGAGAGGCCGAGGGTCAGGCCGCGCCCGAGGACATCCAGGCCGTCCAGCGGTACTTTGAGCACGAATACGACTGGTCGGGCCGGGGGGTGGCTGTCTTCTCGTGCGCGGCGGCCGGTTTCTGGCGCGTATACGCCCTTCCCATCCCCGTCCCCTCCGGGGTGACGGTGGCCCGCCGCCCCTACATCTCCCCCCTGGCCGCGCTCCTGGATACTTACGAGCGCTACGCAGTGGCGGTGGTCAACCGGGAAGGTGTCCGAGTATTGCTTTTCCATCTGGGCGAACCAACCCATGAGGAGGTGTTTGAGGGAGAAGAGGTCAAGAAACTGAAGCGGGGCCGGGGCTCCTCCGCCGGGGCCGAACGGCGGGGCGGCGCCCCCTCCGGCAGCCGTCATATGGAGGAAGTGGCGATGCGCAACCTCCGCCAGGCCGTGCGGGTCGTGGAGCAGTTCTGTCGCCAGCACAATCCCCGGCAACTCATTCTGGCGGGGGCTGAACCCACCGTCTCCCAGTTCTACGACCTGTTGCCCAAGGCGCTTCAGGAAATCGTCGCGGGCACGATGACGGTGGACCCGGCCGATAACGAGCGCGCCCTGCGGGAACGCTCCCTTCAGGTCTTGCGCCGGGTGGAGGAGGAACGGGAAGCGGCAACGGTGGAGGCCGTTGTCACGGCCGCCGCGAAGGGGAAAGGGGGCGTCCTGGGGCTGGACGAGACGATCGCTGCGGCCCACGAGGGCCGCATCCGGACGCTGGTCGTCCTGCGGGACTTCCACGCCCCGGGCTACCGCTGCCAGTCCTGCGGGTATCTGACGGCCGTGGAGATGGAGGTCTGTCCCTTCTGCGGCGGGGCGTTCGCCGAAATCCCCGATGCCGCCGAAGCACTCGTCACCAAAGTGGTAGAGGACGGCGGGGAGATAGAGGTGGTGAATCACCACCCCCTTCTGGAGCGGGCGGGCATCGGGGCACTGCTGCGATATTAGTGGACGCCGGCTGTTTCTGACATCGTCGGGGGCACAGTCTTATCTGTGCCCCCGTTTTGTTTGACGCCTGGGTGACGACGAAGCCGTCGTCGCCCCCTGATCCCCTGTCCGTCCCCTGACGGCCACCCTCTGGCAGTCCTCTGGCAGTCCCTTCCACTAATATAGAATCAGCAACGCCCCAATTCGCTGCGGCGAGCGATAAACTTTCCGTCTATAGCGCCGTTTGCTCCGGCGCGGAAAGGAGAACGAGGCAATGAAAAACAGCGGCAAATTTCGTCCTCTCTTCCGCGCGCCTCTTATCATCCTGCTCGCGCTCGCCGTGCCGGGCGCGCCGACTGCACACGCGGCAACGCCAGGCACCTTTGGCGAGGCAACTGCCCGCCTGGCGCTGGATGCGAGCGGGAATGTGTACATCGTCGGCACGAGCAATGTCGCCTGGTTGGGCACGAACCCTGTGCGCGCCTTCCAGGGCGGCACGGACGCCTTCGTCGCCAAATTGAACCCCAACGGCGCGCTCGTGTGGCTCACCTTCCTCGGCGGCGCGGGTGCCGATCGCGGCAACGACATCGCCGTGAGCGGCAACGCGGTGTACGTCGTCGGCACGAGTTACTCGGCGTGGGGCACCAGTCCCACGCGCGCCTACAGTGCCCTTAACGATGCCTTCGCCGCCAGACTGGACGCCGCGAGCGGCGCGCTTCAATGGCACGCCTTCCTCGGCGGCGCAGGCGACGATTACGGTACCGGCAGCGCGCTGGACGGGGACGGCAACATCTACGTGGCAGGCACCAGTTCGGCGACATGGGCGAGCCCTCTGCGCGCCTACAGTGCCCTACACGATGCCTTCGCCGCCAGGTTGAACCCCAGCGGCGCGTTGCAGTGGAACACCTTTCTCGGCGGCGCGGGGATTGACGAAGGCGCGGACATCGCCACCGATGCGGGTGCGAACGTGTACGTCATCGGCTCCAGCAGCGATGCGTGGGGCGCGGGTGCCGTGCGCGCCTACTCAGCGGGATGGGACGCGTTTGCGGCTGAATTGAACGGGAGCGGCGCCCTGCAACGGTTTACGTTTCTCGGCGGCGCGGGGCAGGATTGCGGCTATGCCATCGTTGCCGATGCGGGCGGGGACAACCTCTACGCCGCAGGCGGGAGCACGGCGACCTGGGGTGTGGGTTCCCTGCGCGTCTACTCGGCCTGGTGGGATGGCTTTGCGGTCAGGCTGAACGGCAGCGGCGCGTTGCAATGGAACACCTTCCTCGGCAGTGAGTGGAGCGACGCCAGCCACAGTCTTGCCCTGGATGGGAGCGGCAATCTCTTTGTCGTCGGCGCGGGGGATGATGGGGCGTGGGGTATCAGCCCTGCGCGGGCATACAACGCAGGCTACGATGCGCACGTGGCCAAACTGAATACGGACGGCGTACTGCAGATGCTGGCCTTCGTCGGCGGCGAAGGGGACGACTTTGGAGCGGGGATGGCGGTGGATACAAGCGGCAATCTGTTCGTAGCGGGCGTGAACGATACGCTATGGGGCGCGCCCGTGCAGTCCTATGGCGATGCACCGCAAGCGTTTGCGCTCAAGATGAGCGGGAGCGGGGCGTTGCAGTGGCATACCTTCCTGGGCGGCGAGCCGTACAGGCTCTACCTGCCGCTGATCCTGAGAGGGGTCGCCTCTGATGCGGGGCAATGGCCTGCGGCTGTGCCGGGGGGAGGCTTGCCGAGGCTCAGCGGCTTGGCTCACGGAGCGCATTTCCTCGCCGCTGCGCAAATCCTCAACTACGGCAGCGATGGCGACGATACCCAGATTGAGTTGGGTACTGAAGACCCCGACATAATCATCCAGTACGGCAGAGGGGGCGATGATACGCAGTTCATATTAGGTGGTTCTGGCGACGACTGGATAGAGCAGCACGGCGAGGAAGGGAATGATAACCAAGCAATCTTTGCTGGCTCTGGAAACGACTGGGTCTATCAACTCGGAGGAGATGGGGACGACATCGCAACCATTGACGCTGGTAGCGGCGACGATTGGGTTTTTCAGGATGGCGGGATTGGAAACGATGACATCACCACACGGAGCGGACTCGGCAATAATTATCTCTATCAAAACGGCGGACCAGGCGCTGACAAGTTGAAGTTGGACGGTGGAGGGGGCGATGACCTGGTGCGCATCAATTCGGGAAGCGGTAACGACACCCTCACCTACAATGTGAGCGAAGGGGCTGACCAGGTCTTTATAGACGGCGGCACAGGTAGGGATACACTGACCATCAACGCAGGTATTGAGACCCTCACCCTGCTGAACGCGCAGGGGCAGGTGCTCTTCCAGCAAGGCACGGGCGGATCGGCGATCACCGTGCGCAATATGGAGTGCATCACGGTATACGGCCTCAACGGTGAGGTGTTGTTTAGCCAATGTGGATTTTGAGGTGAACAAACAGGAGGCAAAAGATGATAAGGAAATTCTCGTTCTTCGCTCTGCTCATCCTGGCGCTGGCCCTGACTGGGGGTGGAAGCGCCGGTGCACAGGGGTACCAGCGGCCGGATGAGCGCGCCATCTCTCCATCTTCGGGTGGAGATGAGATCGGGCCCCCGGTCGCGGTCGCTCCTGCCGTCTCCCTGGGCCAGCCGGGGCTCTCCTTCCGCTACGTCCGGACCTTCGGCGTCACCGAGGAGCCGTACCCGGCCGATACCGACCACCTGAACGGCCCCACCGGCCTGTTCATAGATGCCAGCAACCGCCTCTATGTGACGGAAAAAGACGGGCATCGCCTGCTCCGCTTCACCGCCTCCGGGGCAAGCGACCTCACCATCGGGCATGCCGGCCTCCCAGGATACGGTGATGACGACCTTACCTCACCCCTGGATGTGGCGGTGGATGCGTCCGGGAACATCTGGACCGTCTTCTCCCCGGCGGTCAAGAAATTTGACGCCTCGGGCAACCCGCTGCTGACGATACCGCCGACCAACCCCTGGGAAGGCGGGGACGACGAGTACCACTTCAACGGCCCGATGGGGGTTGCCTTTGACGCGTCGGGACGGCTCTTCGTCGCGGACCGCTGGAACCACCGCATCCAGGTCTACGACGTCTCCGGAGGCGCCCCAGCCTACGTGCTCACCATTGGCGTGACCGGCGAGCCCCGTTCGGATAACACCGGATTCAACGAGCCCACCCGCATCGCCTTTGACGGCAGCGGACGGCTCTACGTGGTGGACGCCAACAACCATCGGGTCCAGCGCTGCACCCAAAGCGCCGGTCCCCCGGAAACCTGGGCCTGTGCCGCCTTCTTCGGGGTGACGGGCGTGCCCGGCAACGACCTCTCCCATCTGGAATATCCCTGGGGGATTGCTGTGCGGGATGCGAACGTTTTTATCGCCGACGGCGCGAATAACCGGGTCCTGCAATGCGACCTCACCGGCACGTGTGTCCTCTTTGCCGGAGTGACCGATGAGCCGGGCACGGACAACGCCCACTTCCTGTGGCCGGAGGACGTGGCGGTGGATTCGTCCGGCAATGTCTACGTCAGCGACCCGGTGGCCCATCGCGTCCAGAAGTTCAACAGCAGCGGCACCTACATCGGCACCGTCGGCGTGACCCTGGTGCCCTATATGCCCGACGATGCCCGCCTGAACAAGCCCTGGGGGGTCGCCGTGTCCCCCGATGGCAGCATCTACGTGACGGAGAACCGGGGCTTCCGGCTGGTCAAAATGAACGCGGCAGGGGTCCAGCAGTGGACGGTGGGGCAGGCCGGGGTGTACGGCAACGACAATGCCCACTTCGGCGACTGGTGGGCCGGGATAGAGGGCAGCTCCGCCGTGGACGCGGCCGGGCGCGTCTACGTGCCGGATACGGCCAACCACCGAATCCAGATTTTCAACCCCAACGGCACCTACTCTGCCACGCTCGGCAGCGGCCCTGGCACCGGAAACTATGAGTTCAGCGCCCCCACCGGTGTGGCCATCAGCCCGGTCAACGGCGACATTTTCGTGTCGGACCAGGGCAACCACCGCATGATGGTCTATGGCAGCAACTGGGTCTACAAGACCCAGATCGGCGTGGCCGGCGAGTCTGGCAACGATAACAACCACTTCAATCTGCCTTACGGCGTGGCCGTGGATGCCGGCGGCAACCTCTACGTGGCCGATACCGAGAATCACCGCGTGCAGAAGTGCGCCCCCAGCGGGGCCACCTACACCTGCTCCACTTTTGCCGGGGAGACGGGCGTCTTCAGCGACGACTTCGGGCATCTGCACCCGCTGGCGGTTGCGGTGGACCGCGAGGGCCGGGTCTATGTGGCCGATGTATGGAACAGCCGCGTCCAGGTCTTTGACCCCACCGGCGCCTATCTGACCACCGTCGGCGGGAGTTTGGACAACACGTCCGGTGGCCTGCACAGCCCTACCGGCGTCGCCGTAGACAGCGCAGGCAACCTCTACGTGGCCGACAGCGATAACCACCGCATCCAGAAATTCTCCCCTGGTTACCCCGGCTGGCAGCAGGCCAACATCAACGGGTTTGGCGAACGGCATATTAACCACGCCAGCGCTCTGGAAGTGTTCGGCGGCCAGATGTATGCCGGCACATGGTCGGACGAAGGGACTCTCGCGGGGGTCTGGCGCACCTCCGACGGAGAGGCCTGGAACCCGTTCTATCCCGGATGGTCGGACTCCACAGCGGTATATGACGCCCAGGTCTTTGGTTCCTTCCTGTATGTCGGAACCTATACCAATGACGGTGGCGAAATCTGGCGCACCAACGGCATCACCTGGACGCGGGTGGTCTCCGGCGGCTTCGGGGATGCCAACAACCTGATCGTCAACGCCCTTGCCGTTCACGCCAACGCCCTCTACGCGGCTACGACCAACTGGGCGACCGGCATTGAAATCTGGCGGAGCACCAGTGGCAACGCTGGCAGTTGGACTCAGGTCAACACCGATAATTTCGGCGGCACACCCGTAGCCGCCTCGGAAGTGGTCATGGAAGTGTACACTGGCTCCCTGTATGTTGGGTTGGGCCGCGCCGGGAAGGCTGAACTGTGGCGCACGGGAGATGGGGTCACCTGGACATCGGTTTTCACAAACGGCCTGGGAGACGCTGGCAACAGCCACGTCGCGGCGATGGCCGAATTCAAGGGGGCTTTCTACATTGGCCTGCGGAATGTGGTCACCGGGGGGCAACTCTGGCGGTCCACCGACGGGCTGAACTGGACCAACGTCTTCACCGGTGGGCTGGGAAATCCCCAAAACGGGCGGCTCTACGGTTTGATTCCGTTTGACGGCCACCTGTTCGCGGTGTTCAGCAACCCGGCCACCGGCACCGAAGTCTGGCGCACGGCCGATGGGACACACTGGCAACCGGTCGCCCGCGATGGTTGGGGAGATCGGAACAACATCATCGCCGACTACTTTGACAAAGGCGCCACGGTCTTCAATAACCGCCTCTACATCGGCGCAGGGAACCAGGCCAACGGCGGGGAGGTGTGGCGGTTCGCGTATCAGAAAGTTTTCCTCCCCCTGGTCCTGCGCAACCGGTAGAGAAAGAAAAAGGTGACGGTCACCTCTCAGGTGACCGTCACCTCCCCCAGGAGGGACCTTGCGCGCCATCCGCACCTTCATCCTGCGCCTGCTGGTCAATTCCGCCGAGCCGCAAACCCTGCGCGGCGATCTGCGGCCCATGCCGGAGGGAGAAGCGATCCCCTTCGCCGACGAGGAAACCCTGGTGGCGCTGCTGCACCGGATGCTCGCAGGGCCCGCAGAGCTAGGTGGGGAAATCCAAGAGAAATACCCTGAA
>JACIWQ010000111.1 GCA_014360895.1 Thermoflexales bacterium
TCATTGCGAGCCCGAAGGGCGAAGCAATCTCCCGTCACCTTGGGGGATTGCTTCGGCCACGCCGCGAGCGGCTCGCCGCGTGGCGGGCGCTGCGCGCCCTCGCAATGACCCCGTGGCCGTCATTGCGAGCCGCCGCAGGCGGCGAAGCGTCATTGCGAGCCCGAAGGGCGAAGGGTCATTGCGAGCCCGAAGGGCGAAGCATCATTGCGAGCCCGAAGGGCGAAGCATCATTGCGAGCCCGAAGGGCGAAGCAATCTCCCGTCACCTTTGGGGATTGCTTCGGCCACGCCGCGAGCGGCTCGCCGCGTGGCGGGCGCCGCGCGCCCTCGCCATGACCCCGTGGCCGTCATTGCGAGCCGCCGCAGGCGGCGAAGCAATCTCCGGGTGTACAGAAAATCCGCGTATCTCCGCGTTCATCCGCGTCCTGGCGCCCCAGCGCAGGCTGTCAGCCTGCACCCAGACCGGCCGGGCGGCCGGCGCTACGGTGGCGCAGGCCAGACAAATTTGGGACATACTCCATGAGGACGGGACGTTTGACCTTTCAGAAACTCTGTGGTACAACCGAAAGCGCCGTTCTCTCCGTCTATGAGACTTTATCGGAAGTAGCACCAGGTGGCGCAGCACGTATCCTTCCCTTAAGGAAAATCTGCGCTCGTCCGCGTTCATCCGCGTCCTATTCCCGATGAAGTTTATGGAAGAGGCCCCTCTCTATCAGCAGGTTGCCGAGTCGCTCCGGCGGGAGATTCTGAGCGGGGGGCTGCGCCCCGGCGACCGGTTGCCCCCGGTGCGGGAGATGGCCCGCCGCTGGCACTGCACCGTCGGCACCGTCCAGCGCGCCTACCAGGAACTGGCCCGCCAGGGGCTGGTCGTCGCCCGGCGGGGGCAGGGGACGCGCGTCGCCCGAGAGTCGCCGACTCCGGGGCCCATCCGCTACGCCGCACTGGTCCATCAGGCCGAATCGTTCCTGCTCCATGCCGTCTCCGCCGGCTACGACCCGGCAGAGGTGGAGCAGGCCGTGCGGCTGGCGCTGGACCGCTGGCGGGCGCTGGCGCGGGAGCTGCTGACGCCAGAGGCGGGGGCCCTCCGCTTCTCCGGCAGCCACGACCTGCTGCTGGCCCGCATCGCGGCCCAGTTCCCCTCCATCGCCCCCGGCTACGCGCTGCGCCTGACCTTCGCCGGTAGCCTGGGCGGGCTGATGGCGCTGGCTCAGGGGACGGCGGACCTGGCCGGATGCCACCTCTGGGACGCCGAGAGCGATGCCTACAACGTCCCCTTCGTCCGGCGGCTGCTGCCGGGCCGCCGGGTGGCGCTGGTGACGCTGGCCCATCGGCGGATCGGGCTGATGGTGGCTCCGGGAAACCCCCTGGGCCTGCAGGGGCTGGCCGACCTGGCCCGTCCGGGACTGCGCTTCGTCGGGCGGCCGCGCGGGACCGGCACCCGGGTCTGGCTGGATGCCCAGATGCGGCGGTTGGGGTTGGAGGGGCCGCGCGGGCCCACCCTGGAGGTCGCCACCCATTCGGAACTGGCACAGGCCATTGCCGAGGGCCGCGCCGATGCCGGCCTGGGGATTGAGGCCGCCGCCCGCGCCTGGGGCCTGGGTTTCATCCCCCTCACCCGCGAGCGGTACGACCTGGTCATCCCGGCGGAAATCTGGGAAACCCCGCCGGTGGCGGCGCTGGTGGGCTGGCTGGCCCCGGAGACGGTCCGCGCGCTGACCGCCGACCTGGGCGGCTACGAGGCCGAAGAGACGGGGAGGGTGGAGTGGGTGGAGGGATGACCATTCCTTGACACATCCCCTCCCGATGTTATAATCCGACATGCTATGGAGAGAAACCGACAGACCCGCCCACTTCCGGCACGACCGGCGCGACCGATACCTTCCACCACCGGTGGCCAACTGCCCCGACCATCGGGCTATCCGACCGGCCCTTACCCGGCGGCCCGGCCCCGCTCCGGCTCCAACCGCCTGGCCTGGGCCTTTTTCATCATCGCCCTGGTGGCCTTCATCCTCTTCTTCGCCCTCTTCGCCGCGCTGGTCACCGGCTACGCGCTCATCGCCGCCCAACTCCCGCCGCCGGAGGAACTGCTGGCCCGCCAGTCCCCCTTCGTCAGTTCCAAAATCTACGCGCGGGATGGCTCCCTCCTCTACGAAGTGATGGACCCCCGGGGCGGCCGGCGCGTCTACGTCCCCCTGGACCGCATCTCTCCGTACCTGATCCAGGCGACCATCGCCACGGAGGACGCCGACTTCTACCGCCACCCGGGCTTTGACCCGGTCGCCATGCTCAAGGCCATCTACCGCAACCTGCGGGCCGGGGAGACCGTCTCCGGGGCCTCCACCATCCCCCAGCAACTGGCCCGCAACCTCCTCCTCTCTCCGGAGGAGCGGACCCAGCGGACCGCCTGGCGGAAAATCAAAGAGGTCATTCTGGCCTACGAGATCAGCCGCCGCTACCCGCGCAACACCATCCTGGAAATCTACCTGAACGAAATCTACTACGGCAACCTGGCCTACGGCATAGAGGCCGCCGCCGAGACCTACTTCAACGTCTCGGCCGCCGAACTCAGCTTGGCCCAGGCCTCCTTCCTGGCCGGCCTCCCTCAATCCCCCGCCGCCTACGACGTCTTCGCCGGGGGACGGGAGCGCGCGCTGGCCCGCCAGAAGGACGTCCTCCGGCTGATGGTCAAGGAGGGCTACATCACCCAGGCCCAGGCGGACGCCGCCGCGGCCGAGATGGCCGCCTACCAGTTCCGTCCCTTTGTCCCCCAGGACCGTATCCCGGCCCCCCACTTCGTGATGTACGTCCGGCAATGGGTGGAGCAGATGTACGGGCCGGAGGTCCTCTACCGGGGCAGCGGCCTGCGTATCTACACGACGCTGGACCCGGGCCTGCAGTCGCTGGCGGAGCAGATTGTGGCCCAGCACGTGGCCGCCCTCGCCGATCACCAGGCCACGGACGGCGCGCTGGTCGCCCTGGAGCCGTCCACCGGCTACATCCTGGCCATGGTCGGCAGCGCCGACTTCTACAACGAGGAGATTGACGGCCAGGTGAACATGGCTATCGCTCCCCGCCAGCCCGGCTCCGCCATCAAGCCCCTCACCTACGTCGCCGCCTTTGAGCGGGGCTGGACCCCCGCCACCCTCATCTGGGACCTGCAGACCGCCTTTCCGGACGGCGTCAACCCGCCCTACGTCCCCCGCAACTACGACGGGCGGTTTCACGGGCCCGTCCTGGTCCGCAGCGCGCTGGCCAACTCCTACAACATCCCCGCCGTCAAGGCCCTCCAGTTCATCGGCATCCCGGCCCTCAAGGAGATGGCCGCCCGGCTAGGCATCACCACCCTCACGCGGGACGATTACGGCCTCAGCCTGACCCTCGGCGGCGGCGAGGTGCCCCTCCTGGAACTGACCGGCGCCTACGCCGTCTTCGCCAACGGCGGCGTGCGGGTGCCGCCGACCCCCATCCTCTACATTGAGGACAACCAGGGGAACGTCCTGCTGGATAACCGCCGTCCCCCTGCGGGCAAGCAGGTCATCCGGCCCGAACACGCCTATCTGATTACGTCCATCCTCTCCGACCGACAGGCCCGCTGCCCGGCCTTCGGCTGCCCCAACGCACTGGAACTCTCCCGTCCGGCGGCGGCCAAAACCGGCACCACCAACGACTACCGGGACGCCTGGACCGTCGGGTATACGCCGGACCTGGTGGTGGGCGTCTGGGTGGGGAACGCCGATAACCGCGAGATGGACCGGGTGGCAGGCTCTATGGGCGCGGCCCCCATCTGGCACGATTTTATGGAAGCCGCGCTGAAAGGGAAGCCGGTGCGGGACTTTGTCCGGCCGCCGGGGATTGTGGAGATGGAAATCTGCGCCGACTCCGGCACCCAACCCAGCCCCTATTGCCCCCGGCGCCGGACCGAAATCTTCGCCGCCGACCAGCCGCCCCTGGGGCCGGAGCACGACTGGTACCAGTGGTGCAACGGCCAGGTGATGGTCGTCATCACCGACCCGCAGGGCTGGGAGTGGGCGCAGACCCGGGACTGGGGCGGGTTGCCGCTGGCCCCACTGGGCGCCTGCCTGCCCGAGACGGGGCAGCCCGAGGTCTCCATCTCCTTCCCCTCCCCGGACGCGACCGTTTCGGGAGTCGTGGCGGTGATGGGGACGGTGAGCGTCCCCAACTTTGACCACTACAACGTGGAGTACGGCCTGGGGGAGAATCCGATGGGCTGGGGATGGGTGAGCGGGCCGCACCTGGCGCCGGTACGGGACGGGCAGATTACGGTCTGGGACACGACGCTGCTGGCGCCGGGCGTCTACACCCTGCGGGTGATGGTGTGGGACCGGCTGGGGCGGACCTACGAGGCGCGCGTGCGCTGCATCGTGGCCCCGCCGCCCACGGCGACCTCCACCCCGACGGTGGAGATCCCCACCGAAACGCCGACGCTCACCGGGACGCCGACTCCCACCGTTCCTTCGCCAACGGAGACGCCGACCCCGACGCCTCTGCCCACAGAGACGCCGACCCCGGCGCCCCCGCCGACGGAGACGCCGACCCCTCCGCCCCCGCCGACGGAGACCCCGCCCCCTCCGCCTGCGGAGACCCCGACGCCACCGGTGGGGCCCCCAACGCCTCCCTCGCCATAGAGGAAACGAGGTTGGGCGGCGGCAAAAGCGGTAGCCCTGCAGAAAGCCGTGGGCTGGTCAGAGGGTCAGCGAGCACATCGCTTTTGTCTGGGAGATTTCACTGCGGCGGCTTCGCTGCCGTAATGAAAAGCGCTTCTCTTTTCCGGGCGCGGAGACAACCGATCGCCCTGCAGAAGTACCGCAGGCGTCAGACCTGACAGGCCTCCTCACTGGCCGAACGCCGAGGGGAGCGGAGCATCGCCTGGGTCATACAGACAATCCACTTCCAATGAAGCGCTACATGGATCACCACCCCAACCATGAATGCGATGCTGGCCCAGGTGTGCAGGTCATTCCACAACCACCGCTCAAGGCCCAAAAATGGCCGAATAAAATTAGGGTTGCGCCCGCCGCGATAGCCGCCCTCTCCTATCAGCAAAAGCACAATCCCGCTGATGCCGGAGAGAAGCCCGATAAGGGCCAGCAGCACGTCCCACAGGTAGTTCCATTTGGCCTTGTTCATCTTTTCTCCTCCCGCATTTGGATTTGCCATAATGACAGTGGTCACAAGTTAAGGTTTTCTGAATCTGTCAAGCCGGCCTGGCGTAAACGCTCAATGTGCGGTATGATTCCGCACAATGAACGGGAAAACCGTATCCAACCAAAAGAAAAGCACGGTGCGCCATACACGCGCCATCCAGCGGGACCGCACCCGGCGCCCGCTGACGGCCCCACCGGCCGAGCAGGTCAAAGCCCGGCTGAAAGAACTCCTCCTGCCGGCCATTCAGGCGAAAGAGGAACAGGCCTATTCGGATTTCGGTGTTCGGGCCCGCAAGCTGACCCTGACGGTGATTATGGCCTTTGTCCTCAGCCTGATTTGACGTCAAATGGGCAGCGTCAGCGACGCGGAGAAGCCACCGATTTGGTCGGTTATTTGGCGGCGAACGCCCACCGATTGGGTTTGGTGAAACGCAAACGAAAACGGCGGTCTCTGCGGTCGCTGCTGGACTTGACAAATCCAGCAAAGGCTTAACTTGTGACCATTACCCTTATGGCCAGAATACGTAGAAGTTATCCACATAAGCCCGATAGCGGCCTGTCTCGGAAACCTGATCGTCATCGTAGGCAAACATAATATAATCCAAAACCTTCCCCGCCATCGGTGTCAAATCCACCTCCACGTAATACCACTGGTTGATCGGATCCTGCCGCCAGGCCGGGTGCGTCCGTATCCCCCTCTGATCAGTAATCCGCCACCCGGCGCCATTATCAAAATCCCGCAACGTGAGACCGTCCCAAGTTGCCCCATCCACAGAAACGTGACGAGTCGCCGTCGCATTGCCCCCATAGGAAGTGTCGTGGTAAATCCAGAATGCAATCATTGTCCCTTCCCGAATCTCTATGTTGTCATCAAACACCCGATAGTAGCAGTAAGAGTTCTGCGACGCGCTCATATCTTGCCCGGCAATCATCTCCGCCCAGTTGCCGCTGTACCGAATCTCCTGACGGCGGCTGCATTCCGGGGGTGGGCTTTCGTTCCCATACCATCCGGCCACATTCGCCCGATACTGAATTCGGTCACTATAGCCCAGGGGATCAGCCTCCCATCCAGTGGAGAGGAGAATCCGGGATACCGGCTTCCAGGCCACTTTGATCGTGGCACCGCCTCCCCGTTCATAATACTCCACCCGCACTTCGTGGGCTCCAACGCTTAGATAGCGAATGGCCTGGTACGTATAAGGAGGCTGATCCTGCCATTTGTCTATGATCAGGCTGCCATCTACCCAGACCCGAACACCATCATCGGCAGTGGCAAAGAAAGCATACCACCCCGGGCTGGAAACAAAAATATTCCCAACCCAGCGTACGGAGAAATTGTCTGCGCCTACGCCAGCGATCCCAGGGCCACCCTCAAACCATTCAAAATCAATCTTTGCGTCGCTACGGGACCCCCGATAGGTCTCAAAGTTAGTACCGCTGTAATAGTAGCCGGTGGCGGAGACCTGCCGCACCTCGTGGGCCTGGACAAAGCGCATCGGGCTGAAGGTGTTGTTGCGGACAGGAACCACATTTTGGCCGCTACAAACATCGCCGGGCCAGTACGTATTGATGTCTATATCACGATCTATTTGGAAGTGCAGATGAGGACCTGTTGAATTTCCTGTTGATCCCACTGTTCCGATTACTGTACCTCGGAGAACCTTAGTCCTCCCGTCTCCATTTCGGGCTGCACCTGTCACAGTTTGTAAATGAGTATAATGCGAGGTCACGCCGCCCAGTCTTCCGTAATTTCCCGTCCAATCATCTGGAACAGCATTGTGTAGAATGACCACCTTGTTGCCCCAGCCAGTACCACCAGCGGTTTGGTTATTAGCGCACTCAAAACCTTGCCGATTATTGTCTTGTGCCCAACTCCAATAGCTATAAATAACGCGCCCCTCTCCTACAGCCCGAACGGAGGTACCACATACTGCCCGGATATCCACACCAGAATGGCCACCGGTCCCTTCTCCTGTATCAGCGCCGCACGAACTATATCGCCCTGTCCACAACACACTGTATCCTGGTGTTTGTGTATCGGTAGTACCATCATAGTTTCGTAACCCCTCAATTGGTTTGACCATACCCGCATAGTGGAGCCGCATTCCCGGAATATCCGGCCACACGTATCCTCCTTGGGCATACCCGATCGGAGGCTTTATCGTGAAGATTATCGCCGCCAGCAGCAAAACGACTACACCAGAGATCCGTCTGCCCACCTCGCACCTCCTAAAACTTATAGTAGGCGTACAGCCATCTCACCACATTTGCCGAAATCGGGGAAACTGTGGCATTCCTTCGGGCAGAGCCCCTTGGCGCAACTTGGGAACTGACCCAGGGAAAGAGGCGTTCACCGTTTCCCGGCCTGTAACTCGGGGACAAATTCTAGATTGAGCGTGCAGCCCTCTACCAGATGGGTACTTCCGACCCGCACCTGGTTCATCGTAACCCGCTGCGGCCTGGGGCAGCCGAGCCAGGGCATACTCCCCAGCAGAGGAGCGCCCATCCTCTCCAAGGTTAAGGGAGAACCGGTACCCAACCGACAAAGTGGATGTTCGCTATTCCCTCTTTAGCCCAAGGATTAGGTACCACCAGCCGAGCAGCTTTGTTCTCCACCTCCAGCACGTATAGTCCCTCAATCGTATCACACAAAAGCATACCGCCATCAGGAGACCAGACCAACTGGTCGTACCGAGAGGGGGTATCTCCATCCGGCATAGTCAGGCGGGTCTCCTGCCCGGTGCGCAAATCATATACCCATACGCCCGGGTCCCGGTTGGGCTGGGGGTCATAAGGATACGGGAATTGAACAAACGCCACCCGCTCCCCCGTCCGGTCCCACGCTGGGACGGAGGGCAGACGCAACGGTTGGCGCCCCAAGGCCCGTATTTTCTCCTCCGTCATAGCGCCACTCACCAGAATCCACCGTGTATCGGGAGAGAGCACAATATCCCAGGGTTGAATCCCCTCCAACAGCCTGGTCACCTCCCCGTCATGGGGGTTGATCCGCAACCACTCACCTTGGGTCGTGATCCCGGTCACAATGTAAATGCAATCGTCCAACAGCCACTGCATAGAGTTATTTGTGCCGAAAATGTGTTCTGTAAAGGGCAATAGAGCCACTCTCCGCTGCTCGCTGCCGTCGGCGTTCATAACCCACAGTTCCACCTCTTCCGATTTTCTCCTCCCCTCCCGGACCGCTTCCGGGTCTGGAAAGCGCAGATAGGCAATCCGCTTTCCATCTGGCGACCAGATGGCATTGGCGGGATAGGAGAGTTCATCGGAACCGGTCAACATCTGTTTATCGCTGCCGTCTGGTTTCATTCTCCACACCGAACCAATACCCAAGTGTTCCGGAGGATCCAGGTTGTTGAATAATGTGTATAAAACCCACTCGCCAGTGGGCGAAACGCGCATCGTGGCCCCCGGCGCGCCACCTCCTTGATCCGGTGGGAAAGGTTCTAACCGAATCTCCTCACCTGTCTCCGGATCCAGCAAATAGTACCCTCCTTCCCGCTCACTTTTTGATCCGGAGTACAGGATTTTGGCTTTCAAAACAGGGGGAAGTTGGACCAATTTCCCCACCTCTACCGGCGGGAGGGTCGCCAGCACTCCCTGGATAGGGGAGACCGTCGGCATCGGGATTTCCGGGAGGACGGGCTCAGCAGGCATTGCCGTCGGCGTCGGCCCCTCCACGGCCCGAAGGAGGCCCTCTCTCCCCACCACCAGCCCAATACTCACCGCAATGACTACCAAGCTCAGGAAAATGGAGAGTTTCACCTTACGCATCGCGCACCTCTAAGTCCAGTGATTTAACAGATTCACACGGCCAGTTTGCCCTTTTCCCGCTCCCGCCGGGGTAACTGTTCCAGCAGCGCCACCAACCGGGCCCGGTCCTCCTGCTCCGCCACCGCCTCCTCCACCGGGGCGGGGTCCGCCAGACCCCCGGCCCACTCCAGCGGCACCTCCCGATTCCCCCGCCGGAAATGCTCCCGCGCCACGTTCTTCGCCAGGGCAAAGAGCCAGGTGGAGAGAGCCCCCCGGTCGGGGCGGTAGCGAGCCCGGCCGCGCCACGCCTTCTCAAAGACCGTCGCCGTCAGGTCCTCGGCGACGACCGGAGAGCTAGCCAGGTACCGGAAGTAGGTGTAGACCCGGGGAAGGTACTCGTCGTACACCGCTTCCCAGTCTATTTCGGGATGGTTTCCGTCCTTCCCGAACGTTCGGAATACGGGCATCCGTTATCCCACCGCTGATTCGCAGGGCGCCCTGTTGCGCGGTCTCCGTAGAGTTATACGCGGAACTGCCGAAAGTGTCGCGTCTTACGACCCAGACATTGAAACTTCATCGGAAATAGGACGCGAATGAACGCGGACGAGCACAGATTTTCCTTAATAAAGAAGATACGTGCTGCGCCACCTGGCGCTATTTCCGATAAAGTCTAATAATGGGACCAAAGAGGAATGTTATCCGCTATGTACCATTTTCCTTCCTTCATCACCAAAAAGGCCTGTCTCAGGACTCCTCCATCATCATACAAGCACATCGCTACGTCCCCGCGAATGTCAAATTTATAGAAGACGAACCATTTTTCCCACCCCGAAGGCACCGGTTCTGGCCTCTTAAAGACAGGTTCATAGCCCAGTTTTTCTTCTATCTCGTTCAACTCTTCTGCGCTAATCCCTTTCCTCCCTTCCGTCCAAGCTTTCCTCTCCGCCCCTTCCAGAAGCAGGGCTCCTCGCTCCCAATTTCTGTACCATGCTCTCATGTACGTCAGCATTCCAGCCCCTGGTGGAATGTAGCCAAAGGCTTTAATAACTTCCAGGGTATTCTCACTCCGGAGGGGAAAGCGAGGATCGTCTATTAATACCGTGTCAAATTTGGAGGTATCAAAGGTCATATCCGCATAGGCAAATAGACGGTAGGCCTCAAGGATCGTCTCGGCGATTTGCTTCTCCTCCGGTCCCTCAGGTGTCTTAGGGGGACCAGGGGGCAGCAGTTCTGCCCCCGAAGGGAATTGTGACCTAAGGTCAGGTTTCATCTCCCCGAGAAGAGCTTCTGAGGGAGCAATTGCTATAGCAGCCAGGGCAATTATCCCCCCGATGGCACCGATGATGACCAATAGCCTTCTCATCTTTGCCCCCTTTCATTTTACCAAGTTACACCCCAGAATCTGAATTGAGTACCCGCCGGATAATAATCCCAAACCCAGACCCGACACCGATCCGTTGTATGTTGGCTTCTGAGTTGGGTATATTGGCCCTGCTTTGTCCCCTCCTGGGCAATGCCGTAACCCATATAAACAGCGGCATGGTCCCAATCGGAGCACCCGGGGCATTTTGAGAGCATCGGGTCTCCTACCCCCAGGTCATACAACGAGCTACGCAGTGAGAACCTGGAGCCATTCCAGTACTGAGCATGGGCATTGAAGGTGGGAACATTGTACCAAGATCTGCTCACGTCGCTGCAGGAAGTAAACCACCAGCAAGACCAATTCCACGGGTCTCCGCATTTGAGTTGGGGTAGATAGCCTGCATTTAAGACCTGGGAAAGGAAATTCTGACAGTCAGCGGTATAGCCGCAATTGTAGGTCGGGTTCCGGCCTCTGCACCACGTATCTGCGTAATTCCGCGCCGCCTCTCGGTTATACCCCGGACTCATAACAATTCTGCGGGTGACCTCATTAGCGGATTCCAGAAACCGGATATCAGCACCGGTTTGAGCGGGAGGGATCGCTTCTGCTTTTCCAACGGTTTCCCCCATCGTTACCAGCATAAGTAGCAAGACCAATAATCCCCCGACACTTCGCATCTCGCACCTCCCTTCGGGCAACAAGGATTGAACGCTCTGTCGTTTATGTTACATCTTACCTTCCCATCCGTCAACAGGGAAATCCCTACTTTTTTATCGCTAAAAACGCGCCTTTCGCGCCCTTCTTATTCTCGTCTTTCCTCTGCTTG
>JACIWQ010000112.1 GCA_014360895.1 Thermoflexales bacterium
CTGACAAGAGTTCCTGCGTCCGCGCAGGCGGACGCAAGGCCGGAGGCCCAGGCGAGGGCGACTTTCAGTCCGGCGCCGATTGGAAATCGGCCCCGGCGCCCCGTGGACCGTCAGTGGTTCCGCAGCACGCAGGGCAGGTAGGTACAGCAACAGGGCGTGCCCGTCCCGGCCGGGCCGACCGGGACGGCCAGGCGGTAGCCCCCGCCGCTGGCGATGCCCCGCGCCTGCCAGGTTACGCCGCTCAGGCGGTAGCCCCCGCCGGAGGCCGTCCCGGGTTTGACGACGTACCCTGAGAGCAGCCCGCCGGGTTGCGCCCATGCCGCACTGCCCACCAGCAGCAGCGCGACGAGGGCGAGCAGGATCACCGTTCGCGCGTTCATCGCCCTGCCTCCCCCTGCTCGTTCTGCGGTATCCTGGCATAGTCTATCCCCATCGTGTCCGGCAGGCCGTGCGCTTCTGGATGGAGGTATTTGCCGCGCTCTTCGGGCGATTTGTCCTCCTCCACGGGGAGCCGGTGGGCATTGGCCCAGGGGTCCTGGCGGATGCCGGTCACCTGCCACGAGACCTTGAGGCCGGGCTGGCCGCCGGCGATCTTGAATTGGTTGTCGTGGATCTCCTCGGCGATATAGACCGGCGCGTAGCCGCCGATGCAGGTCAGTTGGTAGCGAAAGTCGCGGTTGAGCGCGCTGAACCAGGCCGGCAACTGCACCACGGCCTCGCCGTTGGCGTCCAGCGTCACCACGCCGTCGTAGATGTTCTTCATGTCCGGGCTTTCGACGAAGGAGTGGTTGAGGTACCGGTTCGCCGGGTCCAGCGGGTGGTCAATCTTGAACCCGCCGCCCCCCTTCGTCAGTGTACCGATGACGTGGACGTTGCCGCTGAAGTAGCCGGCATAGCCGTTGGTACCATAGGCTGCGCCGTACACGCCAGCGCCGCCGTCTTCAAAAGTGCTGCCCCACACGCCGACCCAACCTCCCCTGCCGTGCACACCAACGCCAGAATCGCTCTTGCCGTACACACCGGTATTAAGGCCGCTGGTGGCGGAGGCATAGCCGTACACGCCGGTGCCGTCGGTGCTGGCGCTTTGACCGTACACACCGAAGTTGTTGCCGCTGGTAGCGGTGGCCTTGCCCAACACGCCGTAGCCACTGGTGCTATCGCTCTGGCCATACACGCCGATGCCACTGTTGCTGCGGCCATACATACCGAACCCGCCGTTCGGGCTCTGGTCGCGCGCGTACAGCGTGGCATAGTTGTTGCTGTTGCCATAGAGAACCAGGCCATTCCCGCTGCCGCTCCACGTCTCCCCCCAGTGGGTGTGAGCGCAGGAGAGGCCGTTGGCCGGGGCGACGGCACCGGCCTGCGCAGCGGGCGTGGCCGCGCTCAATTCCTGGCGCGGAGAGAGATCGGTGAACTCCGCCTCCCCTGGCCCGCGCACCGCCACCTCCAGCCAGCGCGCCCCGCCGTCCAGCACTGCCTGCGGGAGCGGCGCGGCGCGGCCCAACAGGACGGCGAACGCGCCGCCCTGCACTGCCACGCCCTCCTGTGTCTCCGCCCACAGCGGCTCCCCGCCGCTCTCGGCGGCGTACAGCGCGAAGGCAAAGTCATAGGCGCCGTCGGCCACCGGCCCGCCTGCCTCATCGCTCAGGCGGCCGGAATAGGGGATGGTCACGCCGGTCTGGGCCGGCGGCAGGGCGCGGGCGCTTCCGGTAACCCGCGGGCCGACGCCCACGGCCAGCAACACGGCGCCGGCAGCCAAAAGGGTGAGAAGTATTCTTTTGGTGGACATCGTTTCCTCCCCTTCCCCCTTGAGAAGGCGTCAACGCAGGTTAACGCCCGGCGCGAGAGCACCGGGAAAGCCGATTTCCCAGGCGCTGTGCCGATAGAGGGCATCCCCTGCTGAATGCCCAAGGACGCCGGGGGAAGCTCCTCCCCGGCGCCCCTGGGGCCGTCAATAGTTCCTGAGTACAAGCGGCAGGTACACTTTATATCCTGCCACTCCACACCAGAAGCCGGAGCACAGGTCGTAGGGCGAGTAGGCCACCCGCCCCGCGACCGGCTGGCCGATGGTGCTATCCAAGGCATAGGGCGCGGCCTCCGCGTGTCCACCCCCGCCGCCGATCACGCTCCAGTCTATGGCTGGCGAGCCGTTGGCCAGGGCAACGCTGACCAGCAACATGCTGCAGACGAGGACAGCAGCCAGCACTAACATTTTGCACTTGCGCATCGTTTCACCTCCGTATGCCGCCTGTGGCAGGGCCGCCAGCTAATAGATCAGCACCATGATGCTACCGTCGCTGCCTCCCCCACTGCTCGCGTCGTAGCGAAAGCAATCCAGCGTATCGTTCGCGCTGCCCAACTGACAGGTGATGCCGACATCGGTGTTCCCCACCGCCGTGGCGACCCAGTAACGGTCATTGATGTTGAAGCCGAAGTCTATGGAGCAGCGTCCAGCAGTCGCGCCACAAACGCCCGTAATCTGAACATCGTTAACATTGTTGAAGTATGGGTTGGGCAAGCACAATATGTAGCCCGAACCACAATTCATGTTAACGCCCGCCTTGACCAGTCCGTCATCGGTGCGGCTCTGCTTGACGTCGCCGTCGGCATAAACGGCCGCGGTGCTGCCAGAGGCATACACGCCGTAGTTGTAGGTCGCCCCTTCTGCTTTGGCGTACATACCGTATTTCCAGGATGTGGGGGGAGATATTGTACCCATGAAGCGATTCAGTTCCACGTAACTCATTGTATCGCTGATGATTGCCCCCGGTTTCAGGCTGAGGGCATAGGGCACGGGCAGAATCTCCTGGCACATCCCCAGGTCGGTCCCTCCGACCAGCACCTTCAGCCAAAGCCCCTGGCCGTTGAAATTGCTGTGCGTCACGCTCAGGTCCACGCTGAACAGGCCGTTGCTCACCGGCACGCCGGTCTTGACGATGTCGCTGCCCACCTGGGCGGTGCAGGCGCTGTCCGAGTAGAGGCGGAAGGTCATATTCCGGTTGCCGGTCACCGGGTTGCCGCCTTCTTTCAGCACTCCCTGGTAGGAGAACTTGCTGCTCACCGTAGCGGCGATGCTCACCTCCTGCGGCGCCACGCCCTCCGGCGGCTCCGGGCCCTGGGCCCGGGTCAGGGCCACGCTCCCCGTCACCGCCAGGAGCAGGCCGAGGGAAAGAACGAACAGAAGCACTTTGCCTTTCATCGCTTTCCTCCTCTTGCAGATTGTCAGAATAGTGAGAAGTATTCTTTTGGTGGATCTCTTTGTCCTCCCTGATCGGTGGATACCGACTCCGCCTGATGTTCAAGGCGTGACTTCTGGCAGTCGTTTGATCTACCACCCCCTTTCACGGAAATGCAAAACCTTCGTGCCCTTCGTGTCCTTCGTGGTTTTAACAAAACCTCAGGGCCGATTCAGCCGGAACTTGCTCACCTGCTGCGCGGCGGTCAACACGAACAGTTCGTTCTGGGCGTTGAACACCATCGCGCGGACGGCACCCTCTACTTCTGCCCCAAATAGAGTGAGATAACCGCCGGTCGCGTTAAAGACGTGGATGCCGTCAAAGTCGGCGACATAGACCCGGCCCTGGTTGTCCACCGCCATAGCACTTACAGAAGGGGTGCGGAACTGTCCCGGCGCGTCGCCCTCGCCGCCGAAGCGGTCCGCGAACCGGCCCTCCGGCGTAAACTTGAAAATGGTCGGGTCGGACACGCCCACGATAAAGATGTTGCCGAGCCCGTCCACCGCCAGGTCGCACACGGTTTCGGTCTCCCCGGTGACCGAACTGAGCAAGTCGTGCCATTCCTGCGCCACCCGGCCTTCCGCATCAAAGCGGACCAGGTTGTTGTGCCAGTCCATCGCGACCAGCCCGCCATCCGGCATAAGCGCCACCTGCTCAAACCAGTAGCGCTCGTCCGGGGGCTCCAATTCGCCTAACAACCGGCCGGTCGTGCCCTCCACGCGCAGGATGGCCCCGTGGGCGGCGACGTAGACCGTCCCCCGGCGATCCGCCGCCATGTCGTAGATTTGCGTTTCGGAATCACCGACGGTCCACTGGGTGACGAACGCGCCGGTCGGGTCAAACACCTGCACGCGCCCGCCCTCATACTCGGCGACGTAGATGTGGCCCGCCCCGTCCAGCGCGATGCTGCGCGCGTCCTGGAACCAGCCCGGGCCGATGCCCTCCCCGCCGAACTGGAGCACGATGCTCGCGTACTCCGGCGTCGGGAGAATCCCCGTCCGCGCCGCGGTGGGCGAAAACTGAAACCCCTTTTCCGGCTCGCCGCTGTATTTCAGAACCTCCTCGCCGCCGATCTCAATCCGGATGGACAAGATGCGGCACGTGCCATCCTTTTCCCTATCCCCATAGATGTAGGCCATACCGTGCGCCCGGGGCCCCCGGATCGCAACTTGCAGGTTGACAGTATGGCTGCCAACCGGGAACCCCTTGATCGTCCCGCTGGCAAAGGGGCCGTCTTGGACCGGCGAGCCGAAAATTTCGATCACCGCCGGGTCGTTCTTCACCAGCTCCATCGCCGTGCGGTAGACCGGATGCAACCTGAGCAGGAGGGTGCCCATAGCATAGAAGGCGACCAAGCATACCCCAAGAAAGAGCACGGTGGTGGCAAACGACGCGAAAATGGCCCTTTTCCCCTGGCCTCCTGTCCTGGCGGTGCGCACAGGAGCGAGCGGCTCCATCGCCACGTCGGTCGTGACGACCGGCTCGCCGACCTGGACGCGATCCACTGTCACGTTGGTCATCGTGACCGGCTCGCCGCGCTCAATCTTATCCACCGCGTCCTTTGCCTCCTGCAGCCCGACGTTGAACGTTTCCCGATAGAGTTTGACGGCCTCTATCTTCTTGCCGGAGCGGACCAGCCGCCCGATCTCGGCCAGCGGCCCCGCAAGCCGGGTGACATCGCTCAGGACATCTGCGATCCCGGGTACCTCGTCCAATGCGCCGGCGCGCGCTTTCCCGCCGCGCAACGCCTCCGGCACGATCACCGGAGTATGGCAGTACGGGCACTTGATGGTCGGGTCGGGGCCGCTGTACTCCAGCGGTGCTCCGCAGTTGGGACATCGGAACGTTTCGGGCATCGTCGCCTCCTTCAGTACCCCCTCAGCACCAGCGGCAGGTAGACTTGCAGGCGGCGTTCGTCCGCGCCGATGTCGGGCGCAGGGCCGACCGGGCGCGGGTCGCCGTCTATGTCGGTCGTGATGACGGTCGTCGCGCCGCCGTCCAGCGCCGCCGAGCCCGCTCCGATGTGGAAATCGCCGCCCGCCGGGTCCACAAAGACCGGGTCGCCGGTGATCTCGGCGGTGCTGACCACACCGCTGCTGGCGTGGTTTGGTGCGTTGAAAAAGAGCGTGTGGTCGGCCTGGATGGTGGTGTCGGCCGGAGTCTCATTGTAGATGGCCCAGGTGGTGGTGCTGGCGACGACCGTGTTCGTCAGGGCCAGCACGGCGTACTTGCCGTAGACGCCGTAGCCGGCGCCCGTGCCGACCAGCGTGTTGTGGATCAGGGTGGCCGTCAGGAGTTTGGACGCATCGTAGCCGTAGGCAGAAAACGCCCGTGTTCCGCTGCGGGCGACGACGTTGTTGACCAGCAGCGGGCCGGCGCCGGAGCCGCTCCGCAGGCAGACGCCCTCACCGGTGGCGTTATCCACCACCCGGTTGCCCTCAAAGCGGGCCCGGCTGTACTGGAGTTCAACTGCATCGGATCCAGTGTTTCCCTGCACCAGATTGCTCAGGTAGTGGGCCGCGCCGCCGTACTGAAATAGAGCTGCGCCTCCCCCTATACCCGCACTGTTGGTGCGGTTGCCTGCGATGACGTTGCCCTGGATGAGCGCGTCGTCCGGCCCGCCGTAGATGCCCCCGCCAATCCCGAGCGAGTTGGTGGTCGTGGCGGCGTTGCTGATCACCTGGTTGAACGACACCTGAAGGCCGTTGCCATAGCCTCCGACATACATCCCCCCACCGAGCCCCCAGGCCACCGTGCTGGCGGCATTGCTGATGATCAGGTTGTGATGGATGACAGCACCCGTAGCGCTGTTCAGGTACAGCCCGCTGCCATAGCCGATGTTGCCGGTTGTGGTGAGGACGGCCGCGACGTTGTCGGTGATGATGTTGTAGGCGATGACAGGATGCGCGCTGAGCACAAAGATGCCGCCGCCGCATCCGCCAGGATTGGAGGGGCAGGCAAAGTTTAGCCCGGTGGCGTTGCCGCGCGTGACGATAAAGCCATCCAGCGTGGGGGTGATGTCCCCGCTGATGTACACCACCCGCCGCGCCCGCTCGCCGTCCAGTGTGGTGGGGTAGGCGGCGGGGTCGCGCACCACCGGCCCGCCGGCCGCGCCGTCCCACCCACCGTAGAGGGTGATACTCTTGGTGACGGTGATGACGGCGCCGCCGGTGCCGGTGTAGATGCCGCCGGCCACGTAGATGGTGTCGCCGTTCGCGGCCAGACTCAGCGCGGTCTGCAGGGCGCAGGGGGCAGCCTGCGTGCAGGCGCTGCCGCTGCCGGCGGCGGAGACGAAGAGTTCGGCCGCGCCGGGCGCAGCCCGGGCCGTAGAGAGCCCGGTCAGCAGGGCAAGAAGCGCCCCCACGCTGAGCACCACGGTTAGAACAACGAGAAATGGTTTGATACGCATAGAAGTCCTCCTTAATCACTGACCTGTCCGGCGGTGACCGCGCTTGAAGCGCACGGCGTCCAGCAACCTGTAACGGATCAGACCGGGATTTTGTTACTTCTCGGCGCCGATTGGAAATCGGTCTCCCTGGGCGTTTCGCGCCAGTCGTCAGCCTTCGCTGACGCTTTCTATGAGGGACGGCGCAGGCCGTCCCTTGGCCGAAGGCCCGGGTGAGGGCGACCTGAGTCGGCGAACGGCGAAACGCGGCGCCCATTTGCCGGAACAATTATCCGGTTGCAACATCGCTCGGCGGTGGGCCACCGTCCGCCTCCACCTGCTTCCGCAGAAACGCGCACAACTCCTCCGTGTCGGCAAAGTGATAAGTCTCATGGCTGCTGACCTCCTCCAGCATCGCCCGCCAGGTCTTCCCCTCGCCGGAACGCCAGAGACGCAGCAGATAGGATCGGTGCTGGGGAGGGAGAGATTTCATTGGAGTTGCCTTTGGTCAAATTTGGATTAGAATAATATGCGGTAGCACTACATTCCAGGCGTGGGGGTGTTCGTAGCAGGGCACGGAACGCAGTGGAGTGCCGTTTTGTGGGTACAAGGGAGCATTTTGCACAGTCGGGAACGTCACTCCGCTCCGCCTCGGCGCGTGGCGCTTCGGGGCGAACGATGGGCGCCGTTGCGCTGTTCTGCGGTGCTACCTGGTGTGCTTTCCCGCTCATCATAAGTGACGGCCGTCACAAAAACGTCACAGGGGGAGGGAGTGATGGCCCGGCTGGAAATCGCGCTCCTGGGTTCGTTTCAGGTCACCCTGGATGGGGATCCGGTGACCCGGTTTGAGACGGGCGCGGCGCGGCTCTTGCTGGCCTACCTGGTGATGCACGCCGGGAGACCCATCCCCCGGGAGGTACTGGCGGACCTGTTCTGGCCGGAGCGGCCCCGCGCGGAGGCGCTGCACGCCCTGCGCCAGACCTTGAGCCGGGTGCGCCGGGCCCTCCGCGAGCCGGAAGAGGCCCCGGCTTTCCTTCACGTTACCCCGCAAAGCATCGGGTTCAACGCCCAGAGCGACTACTGGCTGGATGTGGACGCCTTTACCCGCCTGATGTCCTCCGTGCGCTGTCACCCCCACCGGCGGCTGACGGCCTGCTCCTCCTGCATGCGCCGGTTGACCCAGGCGGCCGACCTGTATCGGGGGGAACTGCTGCACGGTTGTTACTTGGAAAGCCTTCCCTTCCAGGAATGGCTGGTGATGGAGCGGGAAAGCTTCCATCGGCAGGCGATGGAGGCCTTTTTTCATCTGGCGAACTACCACGCGCAGCGCGGGGAATATGTCCAGGCCCAGTACTATGCTCGCCGTCAACTGGAGGCGGAGCCGTGGCGCGAGGAGGCCCACCGCCAGTTGATGGTCGCGCTGGCCGCTGGCGGGCAGCGCAGTGCGGCCCTGGCCCAGTATGCCGCCTGCCGCCGTATCCTGGCCGAAGAATTGGGCGTGGGGCCGGAGACGGAGACGCGGCGGCTTTATGAGCAAATCCGCGCCGGAGAATTCCCTCCCGCCGTGCCGCCCCACAACCTCCCCACGCCGCTCACCCGCTTCATCGGGCGGACCGCCGAACTGGAGCGCATCGCCGAACTCCTCAACACCCCCGGCTGCCGGTTGCTGACCCTGACCGGCCCGGGCGGCGTGGGCAAGACCCGCCTGGCCCTGGCGGCGGGCTGGCAGGCCGTCGCCGACTTCCCCGACGGGGTCTGGTTTGTCCCCCTGGCCGCTCTCTCCGACCCGATCCAGGTGGTGCCGACGGTGGCCGCCGTCTTCGGCATCCGGGAGGACGGCCGGCGCCCGCTCCTGACGCGATTGGCCGGGTACCTGCGCGACAAGAGCCTGCTGCTGATTCTGGACGGCTGTGAGCACCTGGTGGAAACGGTTCGCCCGCTGGTGGAGACGCTGCTCCAGGCGGCGGATGTGCAGATTCTGGCCACCAGCCGCCGGGCACTGGGCGCGGCGGGTGAGGTCACCTGGCCGGTCTCCCCCCTCGCGGTGCCGGATATGGCCCTTCTGGATGCCCTGGCCGATCCGGACCTGGCGCAGACGCTTCAGTCCTACGAAAGCGTGGCCGTCTTTGCGGACCGCGCCGCGGCCGTATTGCCGGCCTTTGTGGTGACGGGCGAGAACGCGCGGGCCGTGGGGCGAATCTGCCAGCAGTTGGACGGCATCCCGCTGGCCCTGGAACTGGCGGCGGCGCGGGTCAACCTGCTGACGCCGCAGCAGATCGCCGACCATTTGCGGGATGCCCTAGGACTGTTGACTCAGGGGTGCCCGACGGCGCTGCCCCGACACCAGACACTACGAGCGACGCTGGATTGGAGCTATGCCCTCCTGACTCCCGAAGAGCGGGTGCTCTTTCGCCGACTGTCGGTCTTCGCCGGGAGTTTTACCCTGGAAGCGGCGGAATCCGTTGCCGGTGGCGAGGGCCTGGCGCGTCTTCAGGTGCTGGACCTCCTGGCGAGTCTGGTGAACCAGTCGCTCGTCGGTGCGGAACGGGCGGGGGAGGCTACCCGCTTCCGCCTGCATGAGGTGACGCGGCAATATGCGCGCGCCCGATTGGTGGAGGCAGGCGAAGAGGCGTGGGTGCGCAACCGTCATCTGGACTTTTTCTGTCGCCTGGCTGAATCGCTGGAGGGGAATCTGCTCGGCACGTTGCCCCCGAACGCGTTCGGCCGACTGGCGCAGGAGTACGACAACCTGCGGGCCGCGCTGGAGTGGAGCCTCCGCGAAGAGGGGGATGCCCGGACCGGCCTGCGGCTGGCGGCGGCGTTGCCGAACTTCTGGGAGATGCGGGGACAGTTTGCGGCAGAACGGGGATGGCTGGAGGAACTGCTGACCCGGGCGGGCGCGGCGGCACCGCCGGACCTGCGGGCGAAGGCACTGCGGGGTGCCGGCCGCCTGGCGTACTATCAGTGCGATTTTGTCGCCGCGCGCTCGTTCTTTGAGCAAAGCGTGGCGCTGGACCGGGAGTTAGACAACCGGCCGCGCCTGGCTGACACGCTGGGTCGGCTGGGGTTTGTCTTCAGCATCCAGCAGGAGTACGCGGCGGCCGAGCCGTTCTATCAGGAAAGCCTGGCCCTCTTTCAGGCGCTGGGCGATCGGAGCGGGGTGGCCCGGATATTGAGCGAACTGGGCTACATCGCGTTGCACCAGGAGAATCTGGCCCGGGCGCGTTCTCTTCTGGAGCAGAGCCTGACCTTGTTTCGGGAACCGGATGACCGGTATCTGAAAACCCGTGCCTGGTTGGCCCTGGGAAATGTGGCCTGCCGGGAAGGCGATTACGCCCAGGCGCGCTCGTTATATACTCAGGCGTTGCTCGCCCTAAAGGAACTGGGGAACATCTGGGGTGTCTTCTACCTGCTGGAGGCCTTCGGTCACCTGGCGCTGGCCGAAGGGGAGCCGGAGCGGGCCGCATATCTGTTGGGGGCAGCAGAACGCCTGGGGGAATCCATCGGGACCGCCCTGGCCCCGGCGGAACAATCCGAGCACGAAAGCAACCTCGCGGCCGCGCGCGCCGCGCTGGGCGACGCGGCCTTCGCGGCCGCCTGGGCCGCCGGTCAGGCGATGACGCTGGAAGAGACCATTGCCTGTGCCCTGGAGCCACCCCGGCACCGATGAGGGGGTGAACGTGGCCCGCCTTTTCGTCACGGAACGCAGATTGACCCGCTGGTTCATTCCGGTTGCCTATCTCTGGCCGTTGACGGTCCTTTGGGGTGTCTTTGTCTTCTTGAATACCCACCCCATCCGCCCCCACGACTTCTGGTGGCATCTGGCGGTGGGGAGGGAGATTCTGACTGCCGGGCGGATCCCTCCGGTAGATACCTTCTCCTTCACTGCCGCCGGAACGCCGTATCCTTCCTATGCAGCTTTCTGGCTCCCTGAAGTAGCTCTTTACCTTGTTTATTCCCTCGGCGGACCGGCGCTGGTCGTCTTCGTGCACAGTCTGGCCGTCACGGCGGCGTATGGGCTGACCCTGGCCATGGCCTGGCGTATCTCCGGCAGCCCCCGCGTCGCGGCGGCGGCCACGTTCTTCGCCGCCGCGATGGGGATCAACGACTGGAACGTCCGTCCCCAGGCCGCCACGTTTTTCCTGGCCCCGCTGTTTCTGTGGGCCATCTACGAAATCCGGCGCGGCGGAGAGGAAAACACTGGGGTGGGGGACCGCGCGGGCCGGAGCCTGCGCTCCCGGGGCTGGCTGGCCGCCTTCCCGTTGGGGATGGCCCTCTGGGTCAACTGCCACGGCTCTTTCCCGCTGGGATTGCTCATCATTGGGCTGTGGCTGGCGGATGAGGTTTGGGGGGGATGGCGCGGGAGCGCCCGCCCGCTC
>JACIWQ010000113.1 GCA_014360895.1 Thermoflexales bacterium
TCGGGCGGATGGACGACGCCGGCCTGGATGGAATGGAGGTGGTCCGCCAGACGCGGGCGATTTTTGACCGCTACGGGTTCCCCTGCCAGGTGCTGGCCGCCAGCATCCGGCATCCGGCCCACGTGGTGGAGGCGTTGCTGGCGGGCGCCGACATCCTCACCGTCCCCTTCGGCGTCCTCCAGCAGATGGTGCGCAGTCCGTTCACCGACGCGGGCCTGGAGCGCTTCCTGGCCGACTGGCGGAAGGTGGCAGAGGCCACAAAATAAGGCCGGTCTGGAGGCCGTCCGTGCCCCTGCCCCAAATCGTCTCCATCCGGGAAGTTCAGGTGGAGAGCCGCCGGGTGCGCACGTTCGTCCTGGATACGGCGCTCCCGGAGGCCCAGCCGGGGCAGTTCGTGATGCTCTGGCTTCCCGGCGTGGATGAAAAACCCATTTCCATCGCCCATCCCTCCCCGCTGACGCTGACCGTCGCCCGTGTCGGCCCGTTCAGTACCGCGCTCCACCGGGTCCGGGAGGGAGATAGAGTGGGCGTGCGCGGGCCGTTTGGCCGGGGGTTCCGCCTCCACCCCGACCGCCCCGCGCTGCTCATCGGCGGCGGCTACGGCGTGGCCCCCCTGTATTTCCTGGCCTGTCATGCCGTCCGGCAGGAGATTCCCACAACGGTGGTGGTGGGGGCCCGGCGGGCCAACGATCTCATCTATGTGGACCGTTTCCAGGCCCTGGGGGTGGAACTGGTCGTGGCCACCGACGACGGCTCCGCCGGACGGCGGGGGACCGCCGTGACGGCCGCCCTGGAGGCCGCCCGGCGCGACCCACCTCCCGCTATTTATGCCTGCGGGCCGGAGCAGATGCTGGTGGCGGTCCTGCGCCTCTGTCGGGAGTACTCGCTGCCGGGTCAGTTGAGTGTGGAGCGGTACATGAAGTGCGGCTTTGGCATCTGCGGCCAGTGCGCGCTGGACGGGATGCTGGTTTGCATAGACGGGCCGGTCTTCTCTGTGGAGCAACTGGCCGGCCTGACGGAGTTCGGCCGGTTCCGCCGCAATCCCACCGGTCGCCGGATGCCGGTATAGACGGCGAGGTGACGGCACCTCAACCTCCGGCGCCAGCAGAACCTTTTCCCCTAACCGACCGCCCCTTTTTGCAACCTCCCCAATGGTGTGGTATAATCTCCCTTAAATACCTGCCAGATCAGCTTGTTCGGAGGGAGCGAACCATGAGAATCGGAGTTCTGACCGGAGGGGGCGACGTCCCTGGGCTGAATCCCTGCATCAAAGCCCTGGTTTATCGGGCCGTGGATGAAGGACACGAAGTGGTCGGCATCCGCCGGGGGTGGGCAGGACTCCTCTACTACAATCCCGATGACCCATCCCCCCAGCCGGAGAACGTGATCCCGCTGGATAAAGCGATCGTCCGGACCATTGACCGCACCGGCGGCACGTTCCTCCACACGTCCCGCACCAATCCCAGCCGGGTGGCGCCGGATAAAGCCCCGGCGTTTCTGAACCCGGAGCAGTTCCCGGTGGATAAAAACGGGAATGTGGACTTCACCTCTCACGTCCTGCGGGTGCTGGAACACCTCAAGATAGACGTCCTGGTGCCCATCGGCGGCGAGGATACTCTGGGATACGCGGCCCGCATCCACCGCGAGGGCTTCCCCATCGTCAGCATCCCCAAGACGATGGACAACGACGTCTTCGGCACCGACTACTGTATCGGCTTCTCCACCGCCGTCACCCGCAGCGTCCGCTTCATCCACCAACTCCGCTCCACCGCCGGTTCCCACGAGCGCATCTGCGTGGTGGAACTCTTCGGGCGCCATTCCGGCGAGACCTCCCTGATCGCCGCCTACCTGGCAGGGGCGGACCGGGCCATCATCTCGGAGGTCCCCTTTGACATTGAGAAACTGGCCCGCCTGCTGATTAAGGACAAGTACGAGAACCCCAGCCGCTACGCCATCCTGACCATCTCGGAGGGCGCCCGCGAAATCGGGAAAGAAGTCATTCAGTCCGGCGTCCCCGACCCCTACGGCCACAAGAAACTGGGCGGCATCGGCGCGGTGACCGCCAAGCGGCTGGAGCAGATTACCGGCGAGGGGACGATGTGCCAGGAACTGGCCTACCTGATGCGCTCCGGCGAGCCGGACGCGCTGGACATCATGGTCGCCGTCAACTTCGCCAACACCGCGATGGACCTGATCCAGGAGAAGAAGTTCGGCCGGATGGTGGCCCTGCGGGAGGGACGGTACACCGATGTGGACGCCGCATCGCCCACTCTGGGGACCAAGCATGTGGATGTACGGGCGCTCTACGATATAGATGAGTACCGGCCAAAGGTGATGCACGTCCACGGGAAGCCGATGTTCTTGTACTGAGGCGTGAAACGTGAAACGTGAAACGTGAGGCGTGAAGCGTGAAGCGTGAAGCGTGAAACGTGAGGCGTAGCGAGGCGGGGGAGGCGGAGATGAAGCGAATCGCGGTGCTGACCAGCGGCGGTGATGGGCCGGGGCTGAACCCCTGCATCCGCGCCGTGACCCGGATGGCCATCCATCTGGGCGCCGAAGTGATCGGGGTCCGGCGAGGGTACCTGGGCCTGATCAACAGCGAGGTGGTGGAACTGGACCGGCGGGCCGTTGGGGGAATTATGGGCTACGGCGGCACCTTTCTGGGCACCGCCCGCTGCCCGGAATTCCAGACGGAGAAAGGGCGCCGGGAAGCGCTGCGCACCCTCAACCGCCTGGACATAGACGGCCTGGTGGTCATCGGCGGCAACGGCTCCCTCACCGGCGCGCTGGAACTGCACCGCATGGGCTTCCCCGTCGTCGGCGTTCCCGCCACCATAGATAACGACGTCAACGGCACCGACATCGCCATCGGCGTGGACACCGCGCTGAACACCATCCTGGACGCGATAGACCGCATCAAAGATACCGCCTCCTCCCACAACCGGGCCTTCCTGATTGAGACGATGGGGCGCGATTGCGGCTACCTGGCCTTAGCTAGCGGGCTGGCCGGCGGGGCCGAGTTGGTGCTGATTCCCGAAGTGGAGACCACGATGGAAGAGGTGGCGCGGGTCATCGGCGACACGTACATACGGGGAAAAGCGCACTGTATCATCATCGTCGCCGAGGGATGGAAGCCGGGTACCCGCGCCCTGGTAGACTATCTGAACAGCCGCCGGGAGGAACTGGGGTTTGAGATTCGCCTGACCGTTCTGGGACATATCCAGCGGGGCGGGCGACCGTCGGCCTTTGACCGGTTGCTGGCGACCCGCCTGGGCGCCGCCGCCGCCGAAGCGCTGTTCCGGGGAGAGAGCGGCGTGATGGTGGGATGGCGCCACGACCGGGCCGTCACCACACCACTGGAGGAGGCAGTGGCCTTCTGCAAGGAGGTCAACCTGGAACTCTGGAAACTGGCCGCAGTGATGGAAGTGTAGCCGCCATCTGCTCCAGCAATCCCTAAAAGCCAGGCCCCGATGGACGGCCTGGCTTTTTTGTTGCCTCAGCCGCCACTCAGGGCCGCCGCCAGATCAGCGCCACAGGCCACCCGCAGGACAGGCACCCGCAGCGCCCGCAGCGCGGCGGCCAGTTCCTCCGTTCCAGGCGGGCCGCCAAAGGTGGCGGCGTCCAGCAGGACGACCACCGGCCGCAGCCCCCGGCGGACCAGTCCGTCCGCCGTCACGGCCACCTCCCGCCGGGTGGAGGGGGTAATCAGGACGACGGTGCTCCCGCGCGGGAGATGGCGGGCCTGGACGCCCAGAAGCGCCGAAAAGGGGAGGGCGCCGTCGGCCCGGACCAGGGCCAGTGCCTCCAGCATCTTCCGCAGTTGCCGCCCGCCCCGGTCCGGGGGGAGGACGGTGAGCCCCGCCCCCTGGCAGACCAGCCCCACCGCCCGCCCTCGGCGCAGGAAGTACTGTCCCACCGAAGCGGCGACGGTCACCGCGTACTCCTCGGTGGATGGCGGCAGGGTGACGGGGCCGAAAGGTTGCCAGAGCCACTCGTCTGCCGGAGCGGTCGGAGCGGAGGGGAGGGCATGGTGGACGGCGCGCTCGGCGTCCACGAAAATCCAGACCTCTGCCAGGGGGTCCAGTTCAAACTCTTTGACGATGAGCCGGTCCCGGCGGGCCGTGCTGGGCCAGTGGATGCGGTTCAGGGGGTCGCCGGGGGCATACTCCCGCACTCCAGCGGCGTTGGGGGTAATCTGATGGGTGCGGCGGCGGAGGGCCTCGCCGCCGGGGCGAACCCCCCGGGGCGGGGGGGCCGCGCGCCCCCCCCCCCGCATCGGGGTGTCGGCGAGGGTGGCCGTGGGGGGGAACTCCCGCCGGACCGGGAAGAGGCCAAAGGGGTCGCCGGAGCGGATTTCGGTGGGGCCCAGCGGGAAGACGCCCCGGGAGGTCAGGCGGGTTCGGGCCAGGTAGCGGTACCGCTGGCGGGGGCCGATCATGGAGAGCACCCGTGAGCCCCGGGAGTGGGGGAGCGGGGAGCGGTCCCGGACCTCCAGCCACAGCCGGGTCCAGCGGCCCGGGTTGACAACTTCAAACCGTTCCTCAAAGACCTGGCCCATCTGGGCGCGCAGGGTGCGGGCCTGACGGCGCACCTCCACCCCACGCAACACCGTCGCCGACCAGATGCGGCTGACCAGCAGAATGAGGGCCCATAGATAGGTCAGGTGGGCATAGAGGGAATTACCGGTCAGGGCCAGAGCGATCGCACTGGTGGCCAAGAGCCCCAGGATAAGCCAGAAAGAGGAGGACACAGCCGTTAGCTGGTAGTTGGTAGGACATCACCGCCGGGGACGGGAACCTGGCGGAGGATTTCGGCCACCATCTCCTCGGCGGTCACGTCCCGCATCCGGGCGGTGGGGCCGATAATGACCCGATGGCCCAGGGCCGGGAGGGCCAGCGCCTTCACGTCGTCCGGAAGGACAAAGTCCCGCCCGTAAATGGCCGCCCGGGCCTGCCCGGCCCGGTAGAGCGTCAGACTCCCGCGCGGGCTGGCCCCCAGGTAGATGTCGGGGTATTCGCGGGTGCGGCGGGTCAATTCCACAATGTATCGTTTCACCGCCGACGCCACGTAGACGGCCCGGATGGCCTCCTGAGCCTGGAGCAACTCCTCCACCGATGCCACCGTTTCCAGTTCCTCTATCGGATGGCGGTACTGCTGCCGCTCCAGGATGCGCACCTCGTCCTCCAACGCCGGGTAGCCCAGACGGATGCGCAGGAGGAAGCGGTCCAGTTGCGCCTCCGGCAGAGGGAAGGTCCCCTCGTACTCTATGGGGTTCTGGGTCGCCAGCACCATAAAGGGACGGGGTAAGGGCCGGGTGACGCCGTCCACGGTAATCTGCCGCTCCTCCATGGCTTCCAGGAGCGCGGCCTGGGTCTTGGGCGTGGCCCGGTTAATCTCGTCCGCCAGGACAATCTGGGCCATGATGGGGCCGGGGCGGAACTCAAACTGGCGAGTGGCCTGGTTATAGATGGAGACACCGGTGACGTCGCTGGGGAGCATATCGGGGGTGAACTGGATACGGCTGAAGGAGCAGCCCAGCGAGCGGGCGATGCTCCGGGCCAGCATCGTCTTGCCCGTGCCGGGGACGTCCTCAATGAGCAGGTGGCCCTGGCAGAGGAGGCCGATGACGGTCAACTCCACGGCCTCCCGCTTGCCAACGATCACCCGCTCCACGTTGGCGATGAGCCGTTCGGCGAAGGATTGGACCGGATGGGTTCCGGCCATTATTCACCCGGAGATGGCGGTGAACTCGCCCTCGGGCCCGAGAGGCGGGCCAATGCTTCTTCCCACAGGAGCACCCGACCATCCTGAAGGATCAGGACAGCTTCTTCCTGGGCAATGGTTCGTGCGGGAATGGTCAGTTCCTGCCCGGCTGCGGTGGGGATGGCTGGATAGCCCGCCTTGCGCAGCAGGGCGGACCGGGCGACCGCGCGAGTGACGTCTTCCACATCCACAGTAGAGGAGACCTCTACCGCGAGCCAGATATCCGGCTGGTCCACGGCTTCCTGAGGCCATCGGGGGCGGCCGGTCACCAGCAGGTCCAGGTTGAGGAGTTCGTCCACCTCATCGGGGGAAAGGCGGGCCTCCAGGTCATCCAGGATAGCCGAAAGGTCCACGACCTTGGGGCGGCGCAGGACGCGACCGAAATAGCTGGTTGCCCGCTCCCGGTAGACCATCTCCAACAGACGGCCCTCTATCCGCCCCATCCGGGTCTCCAGCCGTTGCAGACGCTCTTCAAATTTCTGCTGGACAGCGATCAGCGCCTGGAGCGTCTGCTCCGTCCGGGCCTGGGCGTCCCGCAGTTCCTGGATGGCAGCCTCTAAGCGGGCGAACCGCTCCTCGGACTGGGCGCGGTATTCCCGCAATTCCGCTTCTGTCCGGGCCTGGGCGGCAGCCAGTTCCGCGATCCGCTGTTCTGTCCGGGCCTGGGCGGCAGTCAGTTCCTGGATAGCGGCCTCTATGCGGGCGAACCGCTCCTCGGACTGGGCGCGGTATTCCCGCCATTCCGCCTCGGACCGGGCCTGGGCCCTCACAAGGTCACGAACGGCGTCCGAGAGCGCGATAAAATCCTCCCGACGGACGGCCAGTTGCTCGCGCAGATGCTGTTCCATGGCCTCCGTCAGTTCCAGGAAGGTCATCCGCCATTCCTGAGGCACTCGCTGGAGAATCTGGGCGTATCCGACCATTTCCCGTTCCCTTGTGGTACAGAGTATATCACAGATCGGGGTTCGTGCCAAGCGTTTGAGGGCGGTCTGGGTCAAAAAAGGGGGACGGCCTGTCCCGCAGACCGCCCCCCTTATGGACAGCGTGCCGACTACTGCGTCCCCCGCAGGCGCGGGTCCAGCGCGTCCCGCAGACCGTCTCCCAGGAAGTTGAAGGCGAACATCGTGATGGAGAGGGCCAGCGCCGGGAGGATGGCCTGCGGCGGATAGGTGCGGATGGCCTGGCTGCCGTCGGAAATCATGGAGCCCCAACTGGGAGTCGGCGGGTTGACGCCCAGGCCGATGAAACTCAGGAACGCCTCGGTGGTGATGTAGCCGGGGATGGCCAGCGTGACCGTGATGACCAGGGGGCCCAGGATGTTGGGCATGATGTGGCGGAAGATGATGCGCAGATGGCTGGCGCCCACCGCCCGCGCGGCGAGCACGAAATCCTGCTCCCGGATAGAGAGGACCTGCCCCCGGGCCAGCCGGGCCGTGCCCATCCAGGCTGTCAGGCCGATGCCAATGAAGATGAAGAGCATGCCGCCGAAGCGCTCGTCAATCTTGTTCATCGTATAGGCAAAGGTCCCGGGCTCGCTCTGGGCAAAGGAGGACCGGAAGAACGCCATCATCAAGATGATGAGCAGCAGACTGGGGAAGGCGTACATCAGGTCCACGAAGCGCATCATGATGTTATCCACCCATTTGCTGAAATAACCCGAGACCAACCCGTAGATAGTCCCCACCAGCAGCGCGATGATGGGCCCCACGAAAGCGACCGATAAGGAAATCTGGGTGCCGTAGACGAGACGGCTCAGCATATCCCGGCCCACGTAATCCGAGCCCAGCAGAAACTTATCCGAGATAACCGCGTAGGGCTTCATCATCGGGAAAATGTTCAGCATCCAGGCAGGAACTGCATTGGCGGCATTTCGGTCCTGGACGTCGTATGGATAGGGCGCGATGTACTTGGCGAAAATCGCGGTCAGGGTCAGCAGGATGACCAGGGTTCCGCCCAGAATGGCGGCTTTGTTCCGACTGAGCCGGTACAGGGCATCGGCCCAGAGGCTGGCCGTCTTTCGCCGCTGGGGAAGGGCAGTCCGCAATGCCTCTACACGACTGGATTCAGCCATACCCAAACCTCCTACTCATACCGGATGCGCGGGTCCAACCAGGCGTACGTGATGTCCACCACCAGATTGGCCAGAACCAGGAAAATCGCGTACAGCAGGATGGTGCCCATAATGACCGGGTAGTCCCGGTTGGTGACGCTGGTGACAAAATACTTGCCCAGCCCGGGGATGCCAAAAATCTGCTCGGTGACGAAGGTGCCGGTCACCACCGCGGCGAACATCGGACCCAGCACGGTCACAACCGGGATGAGAGAGTTGCGCAGGGCATGCCGCAGGACGACCAACCGCTCTGGCAGACCTTTGGCCCGGGCGGTGCGGATATAGTCTTCCCGGATGACCTGAAGCAGGCTGGCGCGGGTCAGGCGAGCAATGATAGCCGATTGCCCCAGACCCAGCGCGAAGGCCGGCATCAGGACATAGCGCCAGAAATTCCAGGAGAGGTCTTTCGGAATGAAGAACAGGATATACGGCGGCTTGGCGCCCCAACCCGTAGGGGGAAGCCATTTGAGCATCACGCCGAAAATCCAGACCAGAATGGGGCCCATCGCGATGACAGGCACCGAGACGCCGAAAATGGCGACGCTCATACCGAGGTAGTCCCAGATGGTGTTCTGCTTGAGCCCGGCGATGATGCCCATCGGGATGCCGATCAGGACGGCGATGGTCAGCGCCGCAACGCCCAACTGGAAAGAGACCGGAAGTTGCTCCCGGATGATGTCGTTGACCGTCCGGCTGCGGGAACTGTAGGAAGGGCCCAGGTTGACCCAGCGGAGATGATAATCATCCCACAACTTGATGTCAATCAGGGATTCTTCCATCAGCGATTTGGGCTCCCCTTTGGCAATCCGCGGAACCAGCACATCGTTGAGATACCGCAGATACTGCTTCCAGAAGGGTTCATCCAGGTGGTATTTGGCTTCCAGGTTGCGAATGATCTCTTCCGGCAGTTTCTTCTCGCGGTCAAAGGGGCCGCCCGGTACCGCGTGCATCAACGCGAACGTCACCAGCGAGAGAACCAGCAGCACCAGCAACGTCCACAAAAAACGACGGGCGATATACCGACCCATTCAGGACCTCCAGATGAAGGATGGGCAGGGCCCCCTTGCAGGGGCCCTGCCCTTCGGAGCAACCCCCTACGGCTGGATGCTCCACTTCTCAAACATCTCGTGGCCGTGCTGGGAGAAGGTGCGGTTCACGTACGGCTTGGTGCAGGTGACGCGGGTGTACCAGTAGATGGGGGCGATGGCCGCGTCCTCCCAGACCAGAATCTGCTCAGCCTGGGCGTACATATCCTGCCGCTTGGCGTAGTCCTTCTCCAGAGCGGCCTGCTCCAGGAGTTTCGTGAACTCCTCGTTGCGCCACTGGGTGGCGGCTTCCTCGTGCCCGCCGATAGCGAAGACCTCCCGCGTCCAGTTGTTGGCGTCGGGGTAGTCCATGCACCAGCCCAGCCGCCAGACGTTGGGGGAGTCTTCCTGGAGCGTCTTCAGGTAGACCTTCCACTCCTGGTTGGTGACGGTCACCTGGATGCCCAGTACCTCCTTCCACATCTGGGCGATAGCCTCGGCGATGCGCTTGTGGCCTTCGGACGTGTTGAACATGAGGATGATCTCGGGGATCTGGCTCACGTCCGTGAAGCCCATCTCGTCCATGTAGGCCTTCAGTTCCGCCTTGGCCTTCTCCGGGTCGTACTTGACGCCCAGGTCGGGGTACTTCTCCGGCGTCGGGCATCCGGCCATGCCGGGGCGGCAGAACCACTGGGCCGGCTGCTGGCCGCCCTTGAGGACGTTGTCAATCAGGCCCTGGCGGTCAATGGCCAGCGAGAGGGCCCGCCGCAGGTGGACGTTGTCCGTCGGCGGCTTGGAAGTGTTGAAGCCGTAGTAGTAGGTGCAGGCCATCGGCCCGATCACCAGTTCCTTGGAGAGCACCGGGTCCGCCTTCACACGGTCCATGTCCGCCAGAGGAACGCCCGCCACATCCAGGTTGCCCGCTTCGTACTCGGCGAAGGCCGGGGAGGCATCCAGCATCGTGAACTTAATCTCCTCAATGCTGGCCTGCGGGGAACTCTCAATGCCGGGCCAGAACGGGTTCTTGACGATGGTGATGTAGGAGTCGTGGACCCACTCTTTCAGCACATAGGGGCCGTAGGACTGGTTGAAGCCCGTCTCGGTCCAGCGGTCGCCCCGCTCCTCAATGAGCCACTGCGGCATAGCATGGGCCACCCACATCCCGATGATGTTCAGATTGTAGACGGCCGGGGTGGTGAAGGTGACCTGGAGGGTGTAGTCGTCCAGCGCCTTGGCCGCCACGCCGTCAATCAGGGCCTGCTTCTCCTCGGGGCTTTTGTCGGCGAAGCCCTCGGCATTCAGGAGTTCATCGCAGCCCTTCACGGCGAAGGCCAGCACGTAGGCGTAGTCCGAGGCGGTCTCGGGGTTGCAGGTCCGCTTGATGCCATACTCAAAGTCGTGGGCGTTCACATAGCGGACGTTGCCCTCGTCGTCCACCACCTGCTCCACCTCGGTGCCGTTCCAGCGCACCCAGGGGATGCCCTGGCGGATGTAGAAGGTGTAGGTGAGCCCATCCTCGGAGACGTCCCACTTCTCGGCCATGCCCGGCTTCAGTTCCAGCGTCACCTCGTCCAAGCGGGTGAGGCCGACGGTGAGCATATCAATCACCTGGACAGAGGACGTATCGGTCGCCAGGGCCGGGTCCAGTGTCGGGACATCACCGGGGCCCAGGTTGACCCGCAGGATGTTGGGGCGGCCCACCGGTGCCGGCGTCGCCGTCACTATGATTTCCTTGGCCTCGCCGGGGACGGTCACCACCACCGTCTTTTCCACCACCTGCGGCTTGCAGGAGGTGATCACCAGCGCGGCCAGCACGACCACAACGGCCACAATAGACCACTTCTTAGACATCTTCCTCCTCCTTAAAGTTTAACGGATGCTTGAGTGAGATTGAAGGTTGGTCCGAACCGGGGAACGTTTCCTCGCCTCACCGATAGGCATCACCTCCTTTCTTGCGGTTGTGCTGACTGAAGGGCCACGCCGCGGGCTCGCCCGAGGCGTCGCCCGCTTTGGGCCTGCAGCCAGGTTGCTTCACTCCGTTCGCAGGTTGCTTCA
>JACIWQ010000114.1 GCA_014360895.1 Thermoflexales bacterium
TCAGGATGCAAAGCCCTACGAGCTATCCCAACAGCCCCGAAGGGGCTTCGCTGAATCAGCCCGACGCTTCAGCGTCGGGCGAATGTTGTTGTAGCGCCGGCCGCCCGGCCGGTAGAGACAGGCTAACAGCCTGCGCTACGTGAGGACTGCCTCTATCCGCTCCAGCGCCCAATCTATCTCCTCCCGGGTGATGACCAGGGGAGGGGCGAAGCGGATAGTGTGTTCGTGGGTGTCCTTGCAGAGAACGCCCCGCTCTTTCAGCGCCTCGCAGTAACGACGGGCGCCGCCGGCCTCCGGGACCAGTTCCACACCGATGAGCAGTCCTTTACCGCGCACTTCCCGAATCAACGAGCTTTCTATGCGGCGCAGGCGGCCCAGGAAGTAGCGGCCCAGTTCGTCCGCCCGCTCCGGCAACCGTTCCTCCACGACTACCCGCAGTGCCTCCCGGGCAACGGCACAGGCCAGCGGGTTCCCGCCGAAAGTGGAGCCGTGGTCGCCGGGCCGGAAAACGCCCAGCACCTCCCGGGAAGCCAGCACCGCCGAGACCGGGTAGAAACCGCCGGAGAGGGCCTTGCCGATGACCAGAACGTCCGGCCGGACGCTCTCCCAGTCGCAGGCGAAGAGGCGCCCGGTACGGCCCAGGCCGGTCTGAATCTCGTCGGCGATGAAGAGGATGTGGTGGCGGGTGCAGATGTCCCGCACGGCCCGCAGATACCCCTCCGGCGGGACGATGACGCCGCCCTCGCCCTGGATAGGCTCCACCAGAAAGGCGACGGTGTTGGGCGTGATGGCTGCCTCCAGCGCCCGCGCGTCGCCGTAGGGAATGATGACGAAGCCCGGAGTGAAGGGGCCGAACCCCTCCCGGTACTGCGGTTCGGTGGAGAAACCGACGATGGTGATGGTCCGCCCGTGGAAGTTCCCCGCGCAGACGATAATCTCCGCCATGCCGTCCGGGACGCCTTTGACGGTGTAGCCCCACTTGCGGGCCGCCTTCAAGGCCGTCTCCACCGATTCGGCGCCGGAGTTCATCAGCAGCGTCATTTCATAGCCGGTCAGTTCGCAGAGTTCTTTTTCCAGAAACGGCAACTGGTCATTGCGGAAGGCGCGGGAGGTGAGGGTGACCCGCCCGGCCTGCTCCACCAGCGCCTGCCGGATGCGGGGATGGCAATGGCCCTGGTTGACGGCGGAGTAGGCGCTCAGGCAGTCCAGATACCGGTTTCCCTCCACGTCCCACACCCAAACGCCTTCGGCGCGGGTGATGACAACGTCCAGTGGCTTGTAGTTGTGAGCACCGTAGGTTTCTTCTAACCGGATGTAGTCCTGGGTTCGCATCAGGCCTCCCACAATCCCTGGATAAACGCATCCGGGTCAAAGGGGGCCAGGTCGTCCAACCCCTCTCCGGTGCCGACAAAGCGGACCGGGAGTTTCAATTCACGGGCGATGGCGAAGACCATGCCGCCCCGGGCGGTGCTATCCAGTTTGGCCAGAATCACCCCCGTCACCTCCACCGCCTCCAGGAAGTGGCGGGCCTGGCTGAGGGCGTTCTGGCCCGTTGTCGCGTCCAGCACCAGGAGGGTCTCGTGGGGAGCTCCCTCCACCGACCGGGCCGCCACCCGCCGCACTTTCTTCAGTTCCTCCATCAGGTTGTAGCGGGTGTGGAGCCGCCCGGCCGTATCCACGATGACCATGTCCATCCCCCGGCTGCGGGCGGCCTGGAGCGCGTCGTACACCACGGCGCCGGGGTCGCCCCCCTCCGGCCCGGAGACCACCGGACAGCCTACCCGTTCGCCCCAGATGCGCAGTTGGTCCATCGCCGCCGCGCGGAAGGTATCGGCGGCCGCCAGGAGCACCCTCCGCCCTTCCTGCCGGTACCGGTAGCCCAGTTTGGCGATGCTGGTCGTCTTCCCCGAACCGTTCACTCCTACGATGAGGATGACATCCAGCGGTCGCCCACCCAGGTTCAGCGGAGGCGGGTCCGGCAGGAGTGCGCGCAGTTCTTCGTTCAGTGCGTCCCGCAGGCGGTCGGCCCGCAGGATGGCCTCATCCCGCGCGCGGCGGCGCAACCGCTCCATCAGCGCCAGCGTCGTCTCTACCCCCACGTCGGCCTGGATGAGGAGTTCCTCCAGTTCTTCCCAGACCTGAGGGGTGACCTCGCTGGCCCCCAACAGGGCGGCAATCCGGCTGAAGACCGCGTTGCGGGTTCGTGCCAGGCTGTGAAAAATCCCTTTCATCAGCAGTCCGTATTCTGTAATCCGTTTGTCGTCCGTCGTCGCCGATCACTGCTTCTCGTACGGTTGCCCATCGGCGGCGGGCGGGACGGCCTCCCCCACCACTCCGGCCAGGACGATGATGGTGACCAGGTAGGGCGCCATCAGCAGGAACTGGGAAGGGATGGGGACCCGCAGGATGGCCAGTTTGGTCTGCAGGGCGTCGGCGAAGCCGAAGATGAGCGCCGCGCCGAAGGCCCCGAAGGGCATCCACTTGCCGAAAATCATCGCCGCCAGGCCGATGAAGCCCTTGCCCGCCGTCATCAGTTCGTCAAACCGGCCCACCGACCCCAGGATGAGGAACGCCCCACCCAGCGCGGCGACCATCCCCCCGACCGTCACATTCACGTAGCGGGTCTTGAAGACGTTGACCCCCAGCGTGTCGGCGGCGCGGGGATGTTCGCCCACTGCCCGCGTCCGCAATCCCCAGCGGGTGTGAAACAGGACGACATGGACGACCACCAGCAGAATGTAGAGCAAGTAGACCAGCAGGTTCTGTTCAAAAATGACCGGTCCGATCACCGGAATTCGGGAAAGCAGAGGAATGGGAACCGGCTGCAAGGTACCCGTGTTATTCAGTTGCTGGAAGTGGGACAGGATGCGGGCGCTGAGGAAACTGGTGATGCCGACAGCCAGGATGTTGATGGCCGTTCCGGCGATAATCTGGTTGACCTTGAAGCGGACGGCCAGGACGGCCAGCAGGAGCCCCAGCAGCGCGCCCGAGATCAGCGCGCAGATCAGCCCAAAGGACATGGACGCCCACGAGGGCCACCCCCAGACGTTCAGCGCCAGGCTGCCCATCAGGGTGGCCGTGAAGGCGCCGGTGAGCATCATGCCCTCAATGCCGATGTTGATGACGGCGCACCGTTCGCAGATGACCCCGGAGAGGCCCGCCAGCGCAATCGGGACGGCCCGCAGGAGGGCGCTATTGAGCATCCCGGTCAGGTTGAAGGACTGCCCTCGGGAGGCCCAGGTGAGGAAGGCCCAGACGAAGAGGCCCGCGATGATCCCCAGGACTAGGTTGACCCGCCGGAATCCGCGCGCCAGTTGCCAGCCGCCGAGGAAGGCGCAGACCAGCGCCAGGGCGTAGAGCGTCGGCGCCGTCGGGAGGACCAGGTCCGGCACGGGAGCGATCTGGGCGGCGGTGCCGAAGTTCAGGACGAAGGTGCTGGTCTCTCCGGCGACGGCCACCCGGGCAAAGAGCAGGTAAATCAGCAACCCGGCCCCGAGGAAGATGAAACCGTACGTCCGGGCCCGCCCGGGGGAAACGCCCCCTCGGGCCGCGATGCGTTCCCAGGTAGAAGTAGATGCGGCCATCTACAGTTCCTCCAGAAGATGGTGATACTCCTCCACACTTAACCCCAGATCGCGCAGAATCTTACGTAAGAGGGGACGAACAATCACCTGCGAACCATGGTCGGGAATCACCACGATTCGCCCATCAGCGTGGCGAAACACATTATGGCTACCCTCACGTCTGACCCACTGAAAGCCCACGGCTTCCGCCACTTTGCGCAATTTCCGATAAGGGACCAGCCGGAGTTTGGTCACACAGCCACCTCTACCCGCCAGGTACCAACGAAAGTGGGCAAGGGTTCTTCTACCTCCAGGGTCTTCAAATACGCCAGAATCGCTTCACGGATATTTCGCTCCAGCGAGGGCAAATCCGGGGCTTGCGTATAGCACCCCGGCAATTCTACCACCTCCCCAACCAGCCAACCGCTTTCCGGGTCTCTTTCAATCACAACAGTGAATGCTTGCATATCCCACCCCCGACCAGAACAAATTGTGGCAAAGCTTCTTGCCTCTTGCCTCTTGCTTCTTGCTTCTTGCTTCTTGCCTCTTGCCTCTTGCCTCTTGCCTCTTGCCTCTCTTACACCCGCCCCCAGCCCCGCGTGAAGACCATCTCCGCCGTCTCTTTGGGCGCGCGGATGCGGTAGATGAAGCGGATAATCTCCGGCGCGGCGATGAAGATGATGATGAGCGCCTGGAGGATGGAGATGATGTCTATGGGGACGTGGGCTACCCCCTGCATCCGCTGCGCGCCGGCCCGCAGGAAGCCGAAGAGCAGCGCGGCCAGCAGGACCCCCACCGGATGGCTCTTCCCCAGCAGGGCCAGGGCGATGGAGTCAAACCCGTAGCCCGAGAAGAAGGCGTTGGGCATAAAGTGGAGCACGCCCAGGATGTCGTGCGCGCCGGCCAGCCCCGCCAGTCCGCCGCTCAGGGCCATCGCCAGGACGATGTTGCGGGCCACGCTGATCCCCGCCGTCCGCGCCGCCCGGGGGTTGGCCCCCACCGCGCGAATCTCAAACCCCACCGTCGTCTTGAAGAGCAACCAGTACACGAACCAGACGGCGAAAAGCGCCAGGAGCAACCCGGTGTTGAGCCGGATGGAGAGGTCGTGCGGGAAGAACTGCGGGAGATAGGCCGTGGGCAGAATCTCCGGACTCACGGGCCGGGAGTCCCCCGGACGGGCCATCGGGCCGCCCACCTGGAGCAGGTAGTCCGCCAGGCGGTAGGAGATGTAGTTCAGCATAATGGTGTTGATGACCTCGTGGGCGCCCGTCCGCGCCTTGAGGAATCCGGCAATGGACGCCCAGAGTGCGCCGCCCAGCATCCCCGCCGCCAGCGCCAGCGGCAGGTGGATGAACCAGGGCAACCCCTTTACCGCGTAGCCCACGTAGACGGAGGCCAACCCGCCGATGAAGTACTGGCCCTCCGCGCCGATGTTGAAGAGGCCGCAGCGGAACCCCAACGCCACGGCCAGCCCGGCGAAGATGTACGGCGTCGCCAGCCGGAGCCCCTCGGTGATCGGGTAGATGGCCCGCAACAGGCGCGCGCTATCCCCCGTCTGCAGCCAGACCTGGAGACCGGTGAAGATGCGGGCCGGGTTGCCGAACGCGCCCTCAAAGAACGCGCCGTAGGCCTTGACAATGGACGCTCCGGCAGCGACCAGTCCGGCGCCGATGCCCTGCCCGAAGGCGGCCCACACCTCCGGGTCAAACGCGGCGATGAAGACCGCTCCGACCACCAGCGCGGTGAAGATGGCCAGGAAAATCATCACCGCTGATTGCCAGTTCCAGGCGGTGATGCGCGCCAGCAGCCGCCGCTCCAGGTCTTCGCCCTTCGGGCCCACCCGGGTGCGGATGCGGCCCGTGCGCAACCCCTCTGTCACCTCCAGAACCTTGCCGCGCACCTCAGAGGGGACCGCCACGTCCGCCGCGTGGTATGGCGCCAGGGCGATGCCGTCGTTGCGCAGGTCAAAGCGCAGGACACCCCCGTGCAGTTTCCCGGCCACCGCCAGCGAGAGGGCCTCGTAGACGGCCCGGTCCACCCGCTTGACCGCGCTGGTCAACAACCGGTCGGCGCCGAGCTCCTCGCCCTTCCGGAAGGTCGTCTCCCAGTGGTCCTGGTCGGAGCCGATCACCCAGACGCCGCGCGCGGCGGCGGCCCGGATGGCTGCGCTGCCGCACCCACCGGCGGCGGCGAAGAGGACGTCCGCGCCTTGCTCCACCAGTTCCCCGGCGGCCTCCCGCCCCTTCCCCTCATCGGTGAAGGAGTTGGTATAGAGGGCGATCACCTTCGCCCGGCGGTTGGTGAAGGCCACGCCGTGCTCAAAGCCCAGCCGGAACTTCCGCACCGGCGGCACGTCCACCCCGCCGACGAAGCCCACCACGTCCCGCTCCGTCATCAGGCCGGCCAGCGCGCCGGCCAGGAATCCCGCCTGGTCCTCGGCGAAGACCAGCCCGGTGACGTTGCGGCTCTCCTGAATGGGCTCGTAGTCCACCAGGACGAAGTGGACTTTCGGGTAGCGGGCGGCCAGGCGCTCCACCGTCGTGCCGGTGGTGGAGCCGACGGTGACCACCAACTGGCATCCCCGTTCTATGACCTGGCGGATGTTGGCCTCGTAGTCGGCGGGCGAGCGGGTCTCTATCAGTTCTACGGTCAGACCATGCTCCTGGGCGGCCCGGACCGTCCCCTCGTAGGCGTACTGGTTGAAGGAGCCGTCGTCTATCCGGCCCCCGTCGGTGACAAAACCGACCCGAAATCGCTCCTGCATCCACGCCTCCTTGAAGGTTTACCACAAAGGCACAAAGACACGAAGAATTGTTAATTGTTAATTTTTTAATTACCAATTAAACCTTCGTGTCTTCGTGGTTCACGTCTTTTTCACCCCCGCCATAAGCAGGCCGATTTCTTCGCGGGTGGCCTGGTCGGCAGGAAGGATGTCCATAATGCGCCCTTCGTACATCACCGCGATGCGGTCGGAGAGGCTCATCACCTCGTCCAGTTCCGGCGAGACCAGGAGCACCGCGCAGCCCTCGTCCCGTTTGGCGATGATGCGCTGGTGGATGTACTCAATGGACCCCACGTCCAGCCCTCGGGTCGGCTGCGAGGCGATGAGCAGGCGGATGGGGCGGGAGAACTCGCGGGCGACGATGACTTTCTGCTGGTTGCCGCCGGAGAGGTTGGCGACGGGCGTGAGGATGCTGGGCGTGCGGACGTCAAATTCCCGGGCCCGCTGCTCGGCGGTGGTGAAGATGACCTCCTGCTGCAGGGTTCCGGCGCGGGCGAAGGGCGGCAGGTAGTAGGTGTTGAGCACCAGGTTGTCGGCGACGGGGAAACTGAGCACCAGGCCGTCCTGCTGGCGGTCCTCCGGGACATGGGCGACGCCCCGCTCCAGGATGCGGCGCGGCGGCGCGCCAGTGACCTCTTCCCCCAGGATGCGCACCCGGCCGGCCAGGAGGGGCCGCAGGCCGGTCAGCGCCTGCACCAGTTCGGTCTGGCCGTTCCCCTGGACTCCGGCGATGCCCAGCACCTCACCGGCCCGCACCTCAAAGGATACACCCCGCACCGCCGGGTTGCCCCGGTCGTCCAGCACCTCCAGGTTCTCCACCTCCAGCACCGTCTCCCCCGGATTGGCGGGCTTTTTGTTGACCCGCAGCAGAACCTCCCGCCCGACCATCATAGAGGCCAGTTGCTCCTCGGTGGTCTGGGACGGCGTGGTCGTCCCCACCACCCGCCCGTTACGCAGGACGGTGATGCGGTCGGCAATCGCCATGACCTCTTTCAGTTTGTGGGTGATAAAGATGACGGATTTGCCCTGCGCGGCGAGGGAGCGGATGACCTTGAAGAGTTCTTCCACTTCCTGCGGGGTGAGGACGGCGGTGGGCTCGTCCAGGATGAGGATGTCGGCCTGGCGGTAGAGGAGTTTGATAATTTCCACCCGCTGCTGGACGCCGACGGGGAGGGTCTTGACCAGCGCGTCCGGGTCCACCTGGAGCCCGTACTGGCGGGAGATTTCCCGGATGCGGCGGGCGGCGGCGGCCCGGTCCAGGAAGATGCCGTTTTTTATGGACTCCACGCCCAGCATCACGTTCTCGGTGACGGTGAGGACGGGGACCAGCATGAAGTGCTGGTGGACCATCCCGATGCCCAGGGCGATGGCGTCGCCGGGCCCGCGAATCTCCACCCGACGTCCCCGGACAAAAATCTCCCCCTCATCGGGGGAGTACAGTCCATAGAGAATATTCATCAGGGTGGTTTTTCCGGCGCCGTTTTCGCCCAGGAGGGCATGGATTTCGCCCTCTTCCAGGGTCAGGTTAATGTGGTCGTTGGCCAGGACGCCGGGGAAAGCTTTGGTGATGCCTCGCAGTTCCAGGACAGGTGGCATAAGGGCCTCCAACAAAAAAGCCCGGCTGGGGAGCCGGGCCGGTAATGTCGGCGGCCCGGCGATGGGCCGCCCACCGAGAGGCTCCTCGGGCAGGACTCGAACCTGCAACCAACCGGTTAACAGCCGGCCGCTCTACCCATTGAGCTACCGAGGACCATCTGCCGTATATTATACCGCAAACCCCCGATTCCGTCAACCGCCGCTCTTTCACGTTTCTACTTCATACTTCCTGCGAGATATGCCAGAACCATCGCATGGGTGATCGCTTCCACCGGCGCCCGGTCGTCGGTGAGGACGATGCCGCCCTCCGGCACAGGCCGCAGATTCGCCAGCGCCTCGTCGGCCATCGCGCCCAGGTCAGGGTCGGATAGCTCCTCCCGATTCGCCCGCAGATTGTCGGCCGTCGTCGGCCGGACGGTGGCGACTAGGATGGTATTGAAAGAATTGGGGACATCTATGGCATGGACTGTCGGGAAGACGGCGCGGAGGGTGGCCGCGATGGCGGCCACCAAACGGTCGTCGCCGGGGGTGCGGCCTACATTCACCACCACCACGCCGTCCTCCTCCAGATGCCGGTATACCTCCTGGAAGAATTCCACCGTTGTCAGATGCCAGGGGATGTAGGGCAGCCGGTAGGCGTCCACCCCGACCACGCTGTAGCGGCGGGAGGAGCGGGCCAGGACCGCCCGTCCGTCGCCCACGATGACCCGCAGATTGGGCTCCGTCATCCCGAAGTACTCCCGGCCCACCCGTACCACCGCCGGGTCCAGTTCTATGCCGTCTATGGGGATGGGGCCGTAGAAGGTCGTGTAGAGTTTGGGGACGGTCCCGCCCGCCAGTCCGACCATCGCCATAGAGCGGATCCGGTCGGACGAGAAGGGTGGGGGGTTGAAGAACGGGGCGATCAGAAAGAGGTCCCACGTCCCGCCGACCCGGCGCGCGCCGGGCCGGTAGACGGAGTGGATCCCCAGCCCCTCGTTCAGGAAGAGGTACCGCCATCCGTCCCGCTCCACTACCTGGATGTAGTGGTGGGCCGACTCGGTCTCGTAGATCACCCCGGCCTGGGGCTTGACGGGCCGACCGCGCGCCCAGAGGGCCAGTGCCAGCACTACCAGGGGCATCCAGAGGTAGAGGACGGCGCGCCGGGGCCGGGCGCGAAACAACCCACCCAGCGCGGGGAGCAGGAGCGCCAGCGAGAGGACAACAAAGGTGAGGCGGGTACCCAGGGCAGGGATCAATCCGAAAACCGTCAGGAGTGTCCCCAGCAGGCTTCCGACGGTGGAGAGGGCGTACACCCGCCCGGCGACCCTGCCCGTCTCCTCCACCCGGTCCACCAGCAGCCGGATGACGAAGGGGGAGAGACAGCCCAGCAGCGTGACGGGCGCGGCGAAGAGAAGGAGCACTGCAACGAAGGGGCCGACGGTCAGCGGGATATTGAGGCGAGCCATGCCTTCCGCCGCCCGGAAGAGCACCGGTCGGGCCACGAAGGGCACCAGTCCCACCATCCATGCCCCCCAGGTGGCGATTTCGTAGAAGGTGGCAGGGCGGGGGGAGCGGTCGGCCCAGCGGCCGCCCAGGAAGTAGCCCACCGTCAGGTAAAGGAGAATCAGGCCGATGACGGCGGCCCACACCGGCAGCGACTCGCCGAAGAAGGGGGCCAGCAGGCGGGAGGCCGCCAGTTCCACCCCCAGGGAGACTAACCCGCCCAGGAAGGCGGTCAGATAGAGCCAGCGAGATTCGGTGGAGGGCATCTTCTCAGCCAACCTATGTTGGTCCGCGTCCTAATCCGATAAAGCCTCAACGATGGCGCGGACGTTGGACTGCATCATAGCGATGTACGTCTCCGCACCGCTGCCCGGTCCGCCCAGGGAACCGGTGTAGAGGGTGACCACTCGGACACCGGTATCCCGCGCCACCTGTTCGGCCAGTTTGGGGTTGACCGTTGTCTCGGCGAAGACGGCGGGGACGCCGAATCGGCGGATGGTCTCCTCCAGTTCGGCGACCTCCCGGGCCGAGGGCTCTGCCCCAGGGCTGACCGGATAGACCGCTGCCACCTGCTCAAAGCCGTACCGGTCGGCGAAATAGCCAAAGGCGGGGTGGTTGGTGACCAGTTTGCGGTTTTCGGGCGGCACCCGGGCCACCTGCTCCTGTATCCAGCCGTCCAGTGCTTCCAGTTCCGCCCGATAGGCGGCCGCGTTGGCCGCGTAGAGGCTGGCGTGAGTGGGATCCAGCGCGCTCAGCGCCTGCCGGATGTTCTCCACCCAGACCATCACGTTCCGCACATCCAGCCAGACATGGGGGTCGGTCTCGCCCGCGTGCTCATCCTCTGCCAGCATCCGGGGCCGGATTCCTGCCGAAACCGGTACCACCGGCAGGTTACCGCCCACATTTCGCAGGGTGCGCTCCAGAAACCCCTCCAACCCCAGCCCGTTGACGAAGAGGACATGGGCACGGGAGACCGCCGTCAGGTCGGCCGGAGTGGGTTCATAGGTATGGGGGTCGGCGCCGGGGGGGAGGAGCACCGTCAACTCAATCGCAGTACTGCCTACCCGGGCCACCACATCGCCCACAATGGTCGTTGTCGCCACCACGCGCAGCAGCTCCCCTTCGCCCCGCGCGACCGGGGACAAAGTTGGCAGCACCTCCGCCTCCAGGTCGGCGCGCGGCGCTGATCCGGCACAGGCCACCAGCACCAGAAGAAGAAAAACCGGGAAAAACCTTTGCCGCAAGACCACTTTCCTGCTCCTTGCGCTCCGGGTTATATTCTGCCGGCGGTCAGGAGTCAACGGGTTACTATGGTAGCATAGTTTGGGCAGGCGTCAAGCCAGCGGTCTGAGGTTCGGACAAAAGTTGAGACAGGCTCGTCCTCACCCCTCCCCCGGCCCTTCGGGCCACCCCCTCCCCTCTCCTG
>JACIWQ010000115.1 GCA_014360895.1 Thermoflexales bacterium
CAGGTGGGCGAGGGCGGTGCGGAAGGGGGGGAGGCGGGCCCTCACCCCCGCCCCCTGGCCCCCTCCCCCTCTCCCGCTCGGCGGGAGAGGGGGAGGGGGTACGGGGGTAGGGGTGAGGGTCAATTCCTGCACCCGCTCCAGAATTCGCCGAAGGACGGTTTCAGTCCGGTTCAGAATTTCGTCGTTGGTGAATCGCAGCAGGTAGTAGCCGTGCTCCCGCAGGAGTTCCTCTCGCGCCTGGTCCCGTTCCTGCTGGGTTGCTTCCCGGTGGACGGCACCGTCCACTTCTTCTATAATGAGACGGGCTTCGGGGCAGAAGAAATCGGCGATGAAGCGGCCCAGGGGATGCTGCCGTCGGAATTTGTAGCCGCCCAGTTGGCGGTCGCGCAGGCACTCCCAGAGGATGCGTTCGGCGGGGGTTCCCTGGCGGCGGAGTTCCCGCGCGCGCTGGATGAGTTCGCGGGAGGGGTGAGGGAGACGGGCCCTCACCCCCTCCTCCTCCTGGCTCCCTCTCCCGCTTTGCAGGAGAGGGGAAGGGGTGAGGGCAAGGCTGCGCGCAAACTCCGCCAGCAGGGGATGGATGACCGGGGCGGTCGGGTCTCCCTTCAGGAGCCCCAGGCCCACCAGTTCCCCCAGCGCCTCGTCCCGCCGCACGGGGTCCGCCATCATCCGCTCCAGGATGGCCTCCGGGATAGGGACGTTGGGCGCGCAGAAGCCCGCCAGGAGGAAGGCCCGCCGGGCGTCCGGGTCCTCTACCCGCTCCCAGGAGAGGGCGAAAGTAGCCCAGAGGCTCAGGTCGTGCCCGGTGGGGGAGGAGAGGTCGGGCCGCCAGCCCTGCATGGAGGGGTGGGCCAGGGCCTGCTCCAGAGACTTCAGGTAGTCGGAAATCCCCAGGCGGGGGTGGCGCTCCAGGTAGCGCCCGGCCAGTTCCAGGGCCAGGGGGAGGTGCCCCAGCCGCTCCGCCAGCGCGTCCAGGTCGGCGTCGGCGGCGCGGTCGGGCGGAAGGAAATGCCGCAGGAAGGCCCGGCTCTCTTCGGGTGTGAACTCGTCCAGCGGGAGAATCTGCAGACCCAAATGGCGGGGCCAGTCCCGGCGGCGGGCGATGAGGAGGAGCCGGAGCGAAGAATGGGAGAGGTACGCCAGCACGCGCTGCGCGGCGGCGGTGTCCTCCAGGTTATCCAGAATCAAAAGGCGCGGGCCCTCGGCCTGCCAGGCTGCCCGGGTGCGGGCGACCTGTTCGGGGAGTTTGTCGGGCCAGGGTTCCAGGCCCATACAGGCGCCGTTCTGGGCAATCTGCTCTTCCAGGAGCGCCGGGTCGCGCAGGTCCAGCCAGTGGACGGAGCGGAAGCGGTAGCCGTAGCGGTAGGCAAATTCTACGGCCAGTTGGGTCTTGCCCACGCCGCCCATGCCGGTGATGGCCTGGGTGATGAGGGCCCTCACCCCCTCCCCCTGGCCCCCTTCCCCTCTCCCGCTTTGCGGGAGAGGGGAAGGGGGTACGGGGGTAGGGGTGAGGGCGGGATGAGGGCCCAGCACCATCTCTGCCAGCCGCTGCAGTTCCTCCTCCCGGCCGGTGAAAAGCGGGTTGCGGGGGAAGGGGAGGTAGGAACCGGGCGGCAGGTCGCCGGGGAGGGTCACCTGAGAGCGCAGGCGGGCCACCTGGGAAGGTCCCAGAATCACCTGGTTGCCATAACCGATGATGATGACGGAGCCGGAGATGTCGCCCTCGGCGGCCAGTTCGCCCTGAATGAAGGCCCGATTCAAAGCGGCAGCCTCTTCTGGCCGCGGGGACTCCTCCCGCTCCAGACGCGCCCGAATCTCCCGCAGCAGCGCGGTCTGCGCCCGGTGCTCCTCCCGCAGGGTCAGGACGTTCTGGGCGATGAGGGGGAGGGCGAAGTCTTTCAGGGTGGAGACGGCGCGCAACAGCGCGTCGGTGTAGAGGCGGACAGCGGCATCTATCTGGGCGGGGGTGAGGCTTCGGCCCAGGTCGCGCGTCAGCGCATCCCGGAGGGCCCGCTCCACGCCCGCTTCGTCCAGCGCGGCGGGCAAGCTCGCCAGCGCGGCCTGGACGGCGGGGAGGTCGGCGAAGCGCAGGGTCAGCGCGCCGCGCAGGGCCGGGTCGGGGCAATGGGCCTGGACGTACTCCTCGGCGCGCCGGGCGGCCTCCAGCAACTGGCGCGCGGTCTGGGGGTCGCGCAGCCATCGGTCCAGGACGGCATGGAGTTCCTGGCCGCCGATTTCGGCCAGCGCGTCCCCGGCGGCCTCCATAAACTCCTCCCCCAGCCAGGCCCGGGCCTGGTGCTGGAGGAGAGCGACCAGAAGGCGGACCAGGTATTTGGGCCATTCGGTGGCCATTGCCCCCTCACGCTTCACGTATCACGCTTCACGTCTCACGTATCACGATTCACGTATCACGTATTGCGTATTGCGTGCTCCCTGCTACGGCGTCGGGGTCCCCTCGGCCTGACGGCAAAGACGGATGCCCTCCTGGGCGTTAGCGTCGTTCGGGTCTATCTGGAGCGCGGCGTCAAAGAGAGGATAGGCCCGCTCGCACTGGGCCATGTAGTAGTAGCAGAGGCCCAGGGTGTAGTAGTACTCAATGCGGGGGCCTTTCACCGGTTCGGCCTTCAGGGTGGCCGTCACCGTGCCGTCGGAGCTCACCCAGAGGGGGCCGGTGTTCAGCAGGGTGCCGGAGAGCGTCTGCAGGCCGCTGAACCAGCCCACATAGACCTGACCGGCGGGCGGGTCCGGCATTCGCTCCAGGGCCAGGGTGACCTCACCGGTCACCGCGTTCATCGCCACATGGCCGCGCGCGGCGGCCCAGGCGCCGGTCCCGTCGGTCGGCGTCAGGTCGGCGGCCAGGTGGACCATGGCGTTGTCGGTGGGGCGGAGCCGGCCCTCCAGGATTTTGCGCGCCAGAGTGGGGTACGTGTACTCGTTCTGGACCGGCTCCACCGTGATGTAGAAGCTCCGCGTGGCCCGGCGGGAGGCCCGGTAGGCCATGTCTATGGCCTTCTCAAAGTTGGGGATGGCCGATTCGTAGTTGCGTTGGGTCCAGTAGATGGTCGCCAGGCGCCCGTAGGCGGTGGCGTACTCGGGGTCGGCCTGGATGGCCTCTTCCAGATACCGGCGAGCCTCCTGGTACTCCTCAATGGCGTAGTAGGCCCAGCCCAATTGAGCCAGCGCGTCGGCCCGGTAGGGGGCCAGTTCCACCGCCTGGCGAAACGCGGCGATGGCGCCGGAGGGGTTCAGCAACGCCTGCCGGTTCCGACCGATGTCCAGGTAGAGATACGCCAGTTTAGGATGAATCTCCAGCGCCTTCTGGTAGGCCTCAATCGCCCCACTGTAGTTGCCCATCATCTCCAGCGCGTAGCCGTAGGCCCGCAGCCCGTCCACACTGCGGGGGTCCAGTTTCTGCGCCGTCCGGGCGGCCTCCAGCGCGGCGTTCCACTGCCCACTATCGGTGTACGCCTCGGAGAGATAGGCGTACGTTCCAGGGTAGGCGGGGTCCAAGCCGACCGCCCGGTCGCAGGCGTCCAGCGCGTCCTGCACCCACCCGACCCAGTCGTAGGCCATGCAGAGGGTGGCCCAGGCGGGGGCGGAGTTCGGGTCTATCGCCACCGCCCGCTCCCCGTACCGGACAGCCTCCAGCGGCTTGCCGTCCAGCACCAGCAGGCGGACCAGCGGCGGGTAGAGGGAGACGTCGTTGGGGAACAACTGGATGGCCTGCTGGTAGACCGCGATGGCACCCCGCAGGTCCCCATCCCAGTAGTACCCGTCCGCTTCTATCTGGTAGGACTGGGGGGAGCGGGTGGGGGTCGGGGTAGGCACGATGGTGACCTCCACCTCCGGCGGCTGGACCCGCTGGTAGGCATACAGCGCGGCGCCGATAAGCAGGAGCAGGAGGAGGACCCGCCAGGGATTGGAGCGCTTTCGCCTTCGCCGACTCAGGTACATCGGAAGAGCCCTCTGAAAGGTTGACGTTATGAGTATGCCACGAATCGGGGAATTTGTCCAGAGTTCGCTTCCGGGGTATAATCCTCCCCGGGAGGGAGCAATGCTGGTGCGAGACCGGATGACCCCCAATCCGATCACCCTGCGTCCCGGCAGCGACCCGCTGGCCGGGCTGGCCATCTGCAAAAGCGGCGGCTTCTGTCACCTGCCGGTGGTGGACGAGAGCGGGCGTCTGGTCGGGATGGTCACCGAAGAGGAACTGAAGCATTTCCTGGCGACCGCGCCCTCCCCTGGCGTCCTCCAGCGGCAGCACCGGGTGGAGCAGGTGATGCGGTCACCGGTCGTCGCCGTGTCGCCGGACTACCCGCTGGAAGAGGCGGCCCGACTGATGATCCACCACGACCTCAGCGGGTTGCCGGTGGTGGACGAGACGGGCCGATTGGTCGGCATCATCACCCGTTCCGACATCTTCGCTCAGTTCGCCGAGGCGCTGGGCGCCGATACGATGGCCATCCGGGTCACGGTCCGGGTGCCCAACCGCCCCGGGGAACTGGCCAAACTGGCCGGGCGAATCGCGCAGGCGGGGGGAAACATCTGCTCCGTCGTCTCCCACTCTCCGGGGACGACCGGCCAGATGGACCTGACCTTGCGGGTGGAGGGCGTGGACCGGGAGACGTTGCTCTCCGCCATCCAGGCCGACCCGGAAGTAGAAGTCCGCCACGTCTGGGAGCGGGAGGTGGAGGGGCGATGAACCGCCCGCCCGGGTGGGCCTGCGCGCTGGCCCTGGGGCTCCTGTTGCTGACGGCGTGCTCGTCCGGAGGAAACGGCGGCGGCCTGCCGGAGGGGGACTCCATCTCTCTGGCCCAGGCGACGCCTCCGCCCCAATCCCTGCTGGTCCCCGGGGAGAGCGCCGAAGGGACGCTGGAAGCTGGAGAGACGGACCGGTGGGTCTTCGCAGCCGCCGGGGGGGATTCCGGGACGCCCAGCCTGGTCACGGTGGAGGTCTGGTTCCGCCCCAGCACGGCCTCCGGCCCGGAGGCGGCGCTGCGGGCCACCCTGCTGGCGCCGGACGGCACGGTGCTGGCCGAAGAGGAGGGCACGGTCACCCTGCCGCCGTACATTGTGGAGCGGGAACTCCCCCAGACCGGCTCGTATCTCCTACGGCTGGAGGCGTTATCGGGCACGCCGGGCCGCTACACCCTGCTGGTCACCCTGTCCGGGGAGCGGTATCTGACCCGACCGGAGGTCTACAGCGGCGGGCCCCCTGCAGGCTGGCCGCTGGAGGAACTCCCCACGGGCAGTTCCGGCTTCGCCTGGCCGGCGCCGCGTCGGGCCATCTCGGGCTGGTACTTCCACGACCCGTCCAACCCCCGCCACATCGGGCTGGACATCGCGGCGGCCCTCTACGACCCGATCTTTGCCACGGCCGACGGGGTCGTCTCCTTCGCCGACGTCTCCGGCGGCTACGGCAACCTGGTCGTCATAGACCACGCCGACGGCTGGCAGTCCTGGTACGCCCATCTCTCGGCCTTCTCCGTCACCGTCGGCCAGGAAGTGCGGCAGGGAGAAATCATCGGCGCGGCGGGCAGTACCGGCCGCTCCAGCGGGCCGCACCTCCACTTTGAACTGCGCCATAACGGAGTGCCGGTGGACCCCCTGGTCTACCTGCATTGAAACAATCATGTTCGCCAGTTACTGGATTCGCCAGCGGGACTACCTGCTGAAAATCAGCCGGGCGCTGACCGCCCAACTGGACCTGGACACCGTCCTGGCCGAAGTACTGAAGGCCGCGATGGAGATGCTGGGCGGGCAGGCGGCCCTCATCGCCATCCGCGAGCCGGACGGTCGGTTCACCATCCGGGCCTCGCGCGGCTTCCCGTCCCGGCTTCAGGAGTACTTCTCCCTCCTGCTGGTGGACATTCCCAACCAGGTGGACCCGTTCCTTTTTCACATTCCCGACCTGGAGGCGAAACTGGCGGAGGTTGCCCTGCGGACCGGGCTGCCCTTCAGCCAGGTCATTGCCCTCCCGATGAGAATTGGGCCGGAACTGATCGGCGTCCTCTACGTCATCCGGGCCTACGGCGCGGCCTTCACGGCGGACGACCGGCAGGTCCTGGCCAGTTTCGCCGACCAGGCCGCCATCGCCGTCCACAACGCCCAGTTGTACCAGCGGCTGGCCCAGGAGAAGCGCCGCCTGGACGCCATCCTGGAATCCAGCGCCGACGGGGTGATGATTCTGGACCCCGGTCAGCGCATCACCGTCTTCAACCGCGCGCTGGCGGAGATGACCGGCTGGTCGGCCGCCGAGGCCATCGGGCGTCACCACGATGAGGTCATCCAGTGGGCGCGGCGGGATACGGAGATGGACCTCAGCCGGGCCACCGCAGGCGGCTGGCCTCTGGCCCAGTCCCGGGGGAAAACCGTCCTCTACGTGGAGGGCGACCTGCGCCGCCGGACCGGCGGCGTCCTCAGCGTGGGCATCACCTACGCCCCCCTCCTGGACCGGGAGGGGAAACTGGTCAACATCATCGCCAACGTGCGGGACATCACCCGCTTCCGGGAGGCGGACCGGCTCAAATCCACCTTCGTCTCCGTCGTCTCCCACGAACTGAAGACGCCGGTGGCGACGATTCTGGGGTACGCCGAGACCCTGGCCCGCCCGGACGCCCAATGGGATACGGAGACCGTCCGGGAACTGGCCGGGGTCATCCAGGAGGAGGCCCGGCGGCTGGACCGTCTCATCACCGATTTGCTGGACGCTTCCCGCATCCAGGCCCGGGCGCTGCCGCTCCGGCAGGAGGAGGTGGACCTGGAGGTGCTGGCCCGGCGGGTCGTCCAGCGGTTCCAGCCCCAGACCGACCGGCACGACATCGCCGTCCGTTTCCCCCCGGACTTCCCCACCGTCCAGGGGGACCCGATGCGTCTGGAACAGGTGCTGAACAACCTGGTCTCCAACGCCATCAAGTACTCGCCGGACGGCGGACGGATTCGTATCCGGGGAGAGGTCCGGCCCGAGGAGGTGGTCGTTTCAGTGAGCGACGAGGGCATCGGCATCCCCGCCACCGAACAGGGCCGCATCTTTGACCCCTTCTACCGGGTGGACGAGGCGCCCGTCCGGCAGGCGGGCGGTGTCGGCCTGGGGCTCTATCTGGCCCGCGCGATTGTGGAGGCCCATGGGGGCCGCATCTGGGTGGAGAGCGAACCGGGAAAAGGCGCGACCTTCTCCTTCAGCCTCCCCCGTCCCCGCCGCGACCGCCTCCCCGCGCCTTTCCATCCGGACTGAACTTTATCTGTCTGAAGGAGGAAAATGGCTCAACAACTGATGGCCCGAGTGACCTGTCCCAATTGCCGACAGACCTTTGGGATGCCCCTGGAGCAAATCCTGGACGTGGAAATGGACCCCTCGGCCAAAGCCCGATTGCTGGCCGGTCAGGTCAACCTGGCCGTTTGCCCCGCCTGCGGGTTCGCCAGCATTCTGGAGGTCCCCTTTATCTACCACGACCCGCGCAAGGAACTGGCGCTGGTCTATATGCCGATGGCCGCCGGACGGACCGACATGGAGCGGCAACAGGCCATCGGTACCCTCTCCCGCGCCGTGATGAGTACGCTCCCCCAGGAGCAGCGGAAGAGTTACCTGCTCAACCCCCAGGTCTTTCTCACCTACGAGAGCCTGGTCAACCGGGTGCTGGAGGCCGACGGCGTCACCCCGGAGATGCTGCAGGCCCAGCGAGACCGGGCAGACCTTCTCAAGCGATTCCTGGAAGCGTCCACCCCCGAGGAGCGGATGACCATCATCCAGGAAAACGAGGCGATGCTGGATGAGAATTTCTTCCGCATCCTCTCCCTGAACCTGGAGCAGGCGGACGCGATGGGGTTGACCGATGTCTTCCAGCGACTGATGGAAGTGCGCGCGCTGCTTCTGGAACATACGGCGGTGGGCCGGAAACTGGCCGCCCGCTCCCGCGCGCTCCAGGCCCTGCAGGCCGAGCCTACGCGGGAGAAACTGCTGGACCTTTTGGCGGAGACCGAAGACCCGGCGACCCGCGCAGTACTGATTACCTTCGGACAGCCGCTGGTGGACTACCTCTTCTTCCAGAAACTGACCCGCCGTATAGAGAGCGAAACGGATGAGGAGACGCGCCAACGGCTGGAAGCTCTGCGGGAAGAGGTGATGGGGATTCGGGAGCACATCCGGGCACAGGCCCGGGAGGAAGTGCAGGCCAAACTGCGCCTGCTGCGGGAACTGCTGACCTCGGAACAGCCGGAACTCCTGGCTCGCCGTCGGCTGGTGGAACTGGACGACCTGTTCCTGAACGTCCTGGCCTCCGAGATGGAGAGCGCCCAGCAGGCCGGTGACCGGGAGACCCTCTCCCGCCTGCAGGAGGTCTGGCAACTGGTGATGCGGTTGCTACAGGAGCAGGTGCCGCCGGAACTGCTCCTGCTGACCCAACTGATGGAGTCGCCGGACGAAGAGGCGATGCGGCAGGTCCTGGAGGCCAACTCGCCGATGCTCACCGACTCGTTCCTGGCCCTCCTGGAGCGGGTCGTCCAGGACATGCAGGCCCGAGGGGAGGAGGAGGTCGCCCAGAAGGCCGCCCGCGCCCTGGAACTGGCCCGGACGATGAAGCCGGCCCAGCCGGAGGAAAAGCGCCCGCCTCAGCGCCCCAGCGGCCTGGTGATGGTCAGAGGGTAGGGTTTGCGGCGGGCGGCTTCGCCGCCCGCCGCAAAATCCCCCACATTTCTCCTGCCGGTGCGGGAAGGAGGAGGGCTCACACTGACGCGCCCCGCCTGTCCCGAAGATTCAGTTGCCCATAACGAAAGGAGGCCCCTATGATCGGAGCCGAACTGCTGGTCCGATGCCTAATCCAGGAAAACGTCCGCTATGTCTTCGGCATCCCGGGCGGGCAACTCTGCCCCATCCTGGATGCCATCCGGCGGCTGGGGCCGTCGGCGGGGATGGAATTTGTGATGACCCGCCACGAGCAGGCCGCCGCGCACATGGCCGACGCCTACGCCCGCGTCAGCGGGGAGCCGGGCGTCTGCATGGGCACCGTCGGGCCGGGGGTGGCCGACCTGGTCCCCGGCGTCTACGCCGCCTGGGCCGACTCTATCCCCCTGATCGCCCTGGGTGCCCAGAACCAGACCTGGAAGAGTTACCCCGAACGGGGCTCCATGCAGTCCCTCAACCAGGTAGACCTGTTGGCCCCCATCACCAAATGGCAGGCCCGCGTCACCCACCCCCAGCGCATCCCTGAACTGGTCCAGCGGGCCTTCCGCGTCGCCCTCTCCGGCCGCCCCGGCCCCGTCTACCTGGACCTGCACGTGGACGTCCTGCTGGAGCGGGTGGACGACGTGGAACTGACCTATCAGCCCTGGCCGCCCCAGCGATACCGGGCCCTGGAGCGCCCCGTCGCCCCATTTCATCTCATTGAGGAGGCCGCGTGCATGCTGGTCAACGCGGAGCGGCCCCTCATCCACCCCGGCGGCGGCGTCCTTCGCTCCGGCGCATGGGACGAGGTCCGGGAACTGGCGGAGTACCTCTCCGCGCCCGTCACAACCTCTATGGGGGCCAGTGGTGTCCTGCCGGAGGACCACCCCCTCTGCCTTATCCCCGGCGGCTACGGTGCGCTGGGCGCGCAGAACGAGGCCGATGTGGTGCTCCTGGTCGGCGGGCGGCTGGGGGACGTGGACTTCTGGGGACAGCCGCCGATGTGGGGCGAGCCCGACGTCCAGAAGTTCATCCAGATAGACATTGAGCCGGAGAATATCGCCCTCAACCGGCCCGTGGACTTGGCGCTGGTGGGGGACGCGAAGGCCACCCTGAGCGCGCTGATAGAGGCCGTCCGGCGGCTGACGCCGCCGATTCCGGAGCGGCCCCGGATGGCGGACTACCGGGCCGCGCAGGAGGCCTGGCTGGCCAACTTTGAGCAACAGGCCGCGTCGGACGCCCGGCCCATCCACCCCCTCCGGCTGGTGCGGGACGTGCGCGCCTTCTTCCCGCGCGAGGCCATCACCGTCGTGGACGGCGGGAACATCACCGTCTGGGCCCACTACCTGAACCGGGTCTACGCGCCCCGGTCGTTCCTCTGGGCGGCGGACTCCGGCCACTTGGGAACGGGGCTTCCCTTCGCTATCGGGGCCAAACTGGCCGCGCCGGACCGGCCCGTCTACGCCATTTGCGGCGACGGCGCCTTCGCGCTGAATATGCAGGAACTGGAGACGGCCGCGCGGCTGAAAGTCCCGGTCGTCATCGTCATCGCGAACGACCGGCAGTGGGGGATGATCAAGGCCTCCCAGATGGCCAACTACGACGCGCGCTACATCGGCGTGGACTTCACCGACATCCGCTACGACGAAGTTGCGCGCGCCTGCGGTTGCTGGGGGGAACGGGTGGAGGACCCGAAGGAGATACAGCCTGCGCTGGAGCGGGCCGTCCGGTCGGGGAAGCCGGCGGTGTTGGATGTGGTCGTGGACCCGTGGGCCAATCTGCTCCCGCCCGACCTGGAAAACCTGGCGGCGGTCTGGATGGAAGGGTGCGAACTGCCGGAGTAATCCTCACCCCACCCCCAGCGGCTTCGCCGCTACCCCCTCCCCTCTCCTGACCCTCGGTCAGGAGGGGGGCGGGGGTGGCCCGAAGGGCCGGGGGCGGGGGGAGGACCAACTCTACGGCAACCGCC
>JACIWQ010000116.1 GCA_014360895.1 Thermoflexales bacterium
CGCCCCACGTCGCCAGCATTTTGTGGGTGTTTGCGGCGTTTTTGCCCCACATTGGGGCAAAAAAAACGACCATTTTTAGGGATGGCATCTTCGCAAACCCGATTTATGCACCAAAGCCCATAGAAGGCGCGCTGGAGTGCCTCGCTTGCTGCCAGAAATATCCAATTTGTAAAGGTATGCCTAATTTCCTGCCACCATTAACAAGTGTATTTCAAGAAGCCGAAGGGTGGGTGACTTTATGGAAGCAGTTGGGTATGTATGACAACCCAACGCTGGAAGATAGTTTTAAACTCCCTTATGTTGGAGGTATATGGACTGATGTGGCTCGCATGTTTGATATGGCATTGCAGGAAATGCAACTCACAGGCAGCGAGGTTATCCTTGATTTGGGAGCAGGCCAGGGATGGGCATCGCGATATTTTGCAGAAAAAGGGTGTGATGTGGTTGCTATTGATGTCGTAGCAGATGAGTGGTACGGATTAGGCAGATCTTGGGCAATTATGGATTATGCAGGAGTGTACTTTGAACCGATACTGGCTGATGGAGAGCATTTGCCCTTTCGCCCGAATCAGTTTGATATAGTGTTCCTGTGCGGGACTTTACACCATTTTAGAGAATTTGGCCCGGTTTTGAAGCAAATTTACAGGGTTTTGAAACCAGGAGGACGTTTGATAGCTGCTGGGGAACCGGCAATTTCACTATTGGCAAGGGAGCAAGATGTTCAGGCAATGTTGAAGGAAACCCAAGTGGGTATCACAGAGCGGCGCCCCAAAGTATTTGAATACTGGTGGACTCTTTACAAAGCTGGCTTTAAGAAAATACGTATTGACACTTTTGAAACTTGGCGAGTTTCTCCGTCCTCTATTCGCAATTGGGTGCTGGCTGTCCGAAATAACTCTTTTAGGACCGTTAGAACCCGTTACAAACTAGGGGTCTGGTTGGTTTTCACTATTCTTGCGCATTTTCCTCCTAAATGGGCCGGCTTGATCACTTTGTATCTAAACGGAGGAAATCTCTTTATCCGAGCATATAAAAGATAAAGGAGCTCTTATGAAATTCAAGGATCAATCTTTGAACTGTCTCTTCCGACATTTGGGGCTGGCACCTGTGCTTTTATTAGTACTGGGAGCCAGCACTAGTGTGGAGGCGAACTTCACTTCCACATTTTATCAATTACCAGGCGGCATTGTTGATAAATCTTCCCCCACTCTAGCTGATTTGACAGGGGATGGACGCCCCGAGGTCTTGATCGGGACAACAACGTGCAAAGGGGATCAACAAGGTAAATGCGCATATACTCAAGATGCTATATTAGCTGTCTATCAGAGCGAGGGCTTGTTTTGGTATAGACGTGTGGATGCTCCCATTAATTCTTCCCCCGCAGTGGGAGATATCAATCGTGACGGTTACCCGGAAATCGTGGTCACCATAGGCGGGGATGTTTACGATGTATATCACCATGGCGGAGCAATTGCTTTTGATCGCTTTGGTAATCCCTTATGGCGCTTCTACACCCAGGATCACAACAGGGATGGCTACAAAGACGGTGTATTTTCGTCGCCTACATTGTGCGATGTGAACAATGACGGGTACTTGGAGGTTGTCTTTGGTGGGTGGGATCAACGCATTTACTTATTAGATTATCAAGGACGCCCACTTTGGAATAATTTGCCTTCCGGATTCCCTGGTCCCGGTTATTACAACGCTGATACGATCTGGTCCACTGCTGCGTGCGCTGATTTAAATCGGGATGGATATCAAGAAATCATAGTTGGGGCTGATATCACAGGTGGTGGAATTTTGCCCGATGGAACGCAAACTCAGGACGGTGGATTCCTATATATCTTTGATAAGGATGGTAATGTATTAGTTCGGCGTTATCTCTCTGAAACGATTTACGCATCTCCAGCAGTAGGGGATCTAGATAGGGATGGGGACCTTGAAATAGTCTCTGGTACCGGTTGGTATTGGTGGGATGCCCATAAGCGGAATGAACAACCATATGTTTATGTGTTTGATACTGGCCGCGTTTTTGATCCTTCGCTCCATTATTCAGACCCTGCTAAGTTGCCGTTCTTGAATGGCTGGCCCCAGCCTACTGAGTATCCAGGGTTCAGTAGTCCTGCGTTGGGCGATTTAGACGGGGATGGTGATTTGGAAATTGTAATTGGTACTGGGCATCCAGACCTTCAAAATGATCATATTGATGGGGCGGGGAAAGTTTATGCATGGCATCACAACGGAATCCCGGTAAACAGATGGCCTGTTCAACCGAAAAACCAACAGGGAGCAGATGGCCCTATTTTCTCTTCGCCCACTATTGCAAATGTTGATAGTGATGAATCCCCTGAAGTTTTATTCTCTATGCTGTGGGATATACAACTCTATGATGCAAGTGGAAATTTGCAAGATAGACTGAACACTTATTGGACGATTTGGGGCTCCCCCGCTGTAGGAGATACCGATGGAAATGGGCTCTTGGAAATATGGGTCGGTGGTGGGCGGTATTATAACCCAGAGTATGGGCATTTGTGGCGCTTTGAATTACAAACGCCAGTGACTCAGCAAATGCCTTGGCCGATGTTCCACCGCGATCCCCGACATACCGGGTATTATCCGAGTCCTCCCCGGTTAAGCATATCTCCGGCATCGTTATATGTGCTTCATCAGTATGGAAGTGGCGAGGCCGAGAAGGTTTATTTAAATCTGCGCAATCCTGGCGACGGCGCATTTAACTGGGCCGTTTCCAGCCAGCCCGCCGGGGTGACGGTGACGCCGTTATCAGGTATTGTGTTCTATACCTCCACCGTCCCCCTAACTGTAACGGTGTCAACAACGGGTTATCAAACCGGGACTCATTCTCTGGGCAGCGTAGTGATTACGGGAACCAGCGGCGGGAATCCTGTGCAGGGTAGTCCCGCCAGCGTTCCCGTAACTCTGTATGTGGGGCAGGTTTATCGCACCTACCTGCCCATTGTCCTGCGCACAGCGCGATAATGGGGATGCGCATTCTCCACATCATCCAGCGCTACTGGCCTGCCCGCGGAGGGGCAGAGACGCATTTGCACGAAATCTCGGCCCGGCTGGTTGCCGAAGGGCATCAGGTTACCGTTGTCACTACGGATTCGCTGGACTTTGAACTCTTCTGGGAGCCTTCCCGCCGCCGGATTCCAGAGCGGGAGGGGTGCCGGGATGGCGTCCGAATTCTCCGTTTCCCGGTGCGGCATCTTCCTCTCCCTCAGCTGGCCTATCCTGCCTGGAGACGATTGCTCTGGGCTCTCTCCTTTCTGCACCCGGTGCCGGTGAGCCTGAGCCACCGGCTGGCACGCTATACCCCCTGGGTTCCCGACCTCTGGCGCTGGTTGGAGCAGACCGACGAGCCGTTTGACCTGGTAGCGGGGATGACCATCTGTTTTGAGCCCCTGCTGGAGGCAGGGCTTCGCTTCGCCCGTCGGCGCGGGATCCCTTTCGTGATTTACCCTCTGACCCATTTAGGGGCAGGACCACGTCCGGGTGCCGATTCCCTCAGTCGTTTTTATACGATGCGCCATCAAATTGCCCTGGTCCGGGCCAGTGATGCCGTGGTGGCCCAGACGCCCACCGAACAGGCCTTCTATATCCAACATGGCGTGCCCCCGGAGCGGATTCTGGTCGCAGGGCCGGGGGTGAATCCAGAGGAAGTCCTGGGCGGCGATGGAGAGCGATTCCGCTCGCGGCATGGAATTCGCGGAGCAATCGTTACCTCCATATCTAATCTCTCGTATGACAAAGGCACGTTTCATCTTATAGAGGCAGTACATCGCCTACGACGGGAGGGCCGGGACATTACGCTGGTTCTGGCAGGGGCCGTCCTTCGGCCTTTCCAACGTTACTGGGAGCGCCTGGCTCCCCAGGACCAGGAGGGAATTCTCGTGCTGGGGCCGGTTGACCCGGAGACGAAGCGAGACCTGCTGGCCGCGTGCGATGTCTTTGCCATGCCGTCCCGAACCGACTCCTTCGGCATTGTCTACCTGGAGGCCTGGCTATACCGGAAGCCGGTTATCGCGGCCCGCACCTGGGGGGTGACCGATGTGGTTCGGGATGGCGAGGATGGTGTGCTTGTGCCTTTTGGAAATGTAGAATCTCTCGCTGAGGCTATCGCTTTTTTGCTGGATAACCCCGAACTTTGCTGGGCAATGGGCTATAAGGGAGAGCAAAAAGTGCTTTCTTCCCATACCTGGGATCAGAAATACCCGCTGGTCCGTGACCTCTACCTTCGCCTTGTCGGGAAAAGGTGATGCGCATCCTCCACATCGTCCACCAGTATCCTCCAGATAAAATTGGGGGAGCGGAACTCTATACCCAGGCAGTCTCCCGGGCCCTGGCCCGGCGGGGCCACGCAGTGGCGGTGTTCTACCGCCGGGATGCGCCCGGTCGGGGGCTATCCAAGCGGGATGAGGATGGAGTCCAGGTCTACGCAGCCTGGGATGGAGCGGCCGGAACGGCTCGCCGTTTCCTGCTGACCTTCGGCAACCGGTTTCTCCATCAGGCTTTCCGGCAAGTCTTGGAGGAATTCCGGCCGGAGATTATCCATATCCAGCACTTGATGGGGCTCCCGGTTTCTTTGGCGGATGAAGTGCATCGGCGCTCGCTCCTTATCATCATCACCTTACACGATTACTGGTGGATCTGCGCCAACGCTCAGTTGCTGACTAATTACAGCGGGGAAATCTGCGAGGGCCCTCGCGGATACTGGAACTGTGCTCGTTGCGCGCTGGCCCGGACTGGGCTTCCCACAGCGATGATGGCAATCTCTCCGCTGCTGATTACGGCCTTTTCCCACAGGAACCGTTTGTTGCGTCAGGTGGTGGATACGGCCCATCTCCTTATTGCACCCACAGAATTCGTCCGCCGCTGGTATATTTCCTATGGCTTCCCAGAAGAGCAGACCATTCTCCTTCCTCACGGATTGGAGTATCCCGCCGAAAGCCCTCAGAGGCATCGTTCGTCCAATGAAGGAATCCGCTTCCTCTACGTCGGCGGTCTTTCCTGGCAAAAGGGGGTTCACACCCTGGTGGAAGCCTTTGCAGGCGTTCAGGGAAGTGCGGAGTTGTGGATTGCGGGCGATGAGTCGGTGGAGCCGGGCTACGTTACCCATCTGCGTACACTGGCCGGCCCCAACGTTCGCTTCCTGGGCCGCCTGAGTCGGGAAGAGGTCTGGAAAACGCTCGCGCAGGTGGACGTGGTAGTGGTCCCGTCCTTATGGTATGAGACCTACTCGTTTCTCATCTCCGAGGCTTTCGCCGCAGGGCTGCCGGTCCTGGCGTCCCGGTTGGGCGCACTGGCCGACCGGGTGCGGGATAGCGTAGATGGTCTGCTCCTGCCCCCCGGCGACGTCCCCGCCTGGCGCGCCGCCATCCAGCGGCTGATAGATGAGCCGGACCTGCTGGCCCGCCTCCGCGCCAATGTCCGGCCGCCGATGACGATGGAGGAGCACGTGGCGCACCTGGAAGCGCTCTATGCCCAAATCGTTGACAGGAACCCCGCCTCGTGGTAGAATCCCCCGCAGACCAGAATTCCCGGCCATCGCTCCTCCCGCCACTGGTTATTCCGTCATTCCGTCATTGGTCATTCTGTCATTTTGTCATTATTCATTCCGTCATTTTGTCATTGGTCATTCCGTAATTGGGTCATTCCCTTGAAACTCGTCATCCAGATTCCCGCTTATAACGAAGAGGCCACCCTCCCCCAGACCCTCCGCGACCTGCCTCGTTCCCTGCCCGGGGTGGACCGTATAGAGGTACTGGTGGTGGACGACGGCTCCACCGACCGCACCGCCGAGGTGGCGCGGGAGGCCGGGGCCGACCACGTCGTCCGCCTGAAGCAGAACCAGGGACTGGCGACGGCCTTCACCGTGGGTCTGGAGACGGCGCTCCGGCTGGGCGCCGACATCATCGTCAACACCGACGCCGATAACCAGTACCGGGGGGAGGACATCGCCCGGCTGGTCGGGCCCATCCTGGAGGGCCGGGCCGACATCGTTGTGGGCGACCGGGGGGTAGCCGCGCTGGAGCACTTCTCCCCCATCAAGCGGCTCCTCCAGAAGTGGGGCAGTTGGGTGGTGGGACACGCGGCGGGTATCCCCATCCCCGACGCCACCAGCGGCTTCCGGGCCTTCACCCGGGAGGCCGCCCTGCGCCTTACCGTCCTGGGCGACTACACCTACACCCTGGAGACCCTCATCCAGGCCGGAGCGCGCAAAATGACGGTCGTCTACGTCCCCGTCCGCACCAACCCCCAGACCCGCCCCTCCCGCCTTATCCGCAGCATCCCCTCCTTCCTCGCCCTCTCCGCCGTCACCATCGTCCGGTTCTACACCATGTACCGCCCCTTGCGGGTTTTCACCACCATCGGCGGCCTGCTGATCGCCGGTGGAGTCGCCCTGGGACTCCGGTTTCTGTACTTCTACCTCCAGAGCCGGGGGGCCGGCCACGTCCAATCCCTCATCCTGGCCGCCATCCTGACCATCGTTGGCTTCCAGGTCTGCCTCATCGGCCTGATGGCCGACCTCATCCAGATGAACCGGAAGATGCTGGAGGAGATTCTGTACCGGGTGCGGAAGGGGGAACTGGACCGGGGGTTGGACGCGGATGAACGCGGATGAACGCGGATTAATCGTCAAAATCGGTGAGAGCCAAGGTTTCTCTCACGATTGCAGGAGGGAGAGGCAATGGGGTCTTCAGGGCCTTCCCGCAGCCTGCTGGTCTTCTGCTCGGTCCTCAGTCTGATCGCCGGCGCGCTGATCGGCTATTTTACCCCCCACCCCCGCAGCCGGCCCATCACGGTGGCCACCCCCGAACCCACCCCGACCCCCACGCCGACGCCCACCCCCGCCCCCCTGCGGGTCTATGTCTGCGGGGCGGTGCAAGCGCCGGACGTCTACCTCCTTCCGCCCGGAAGCCTGGTGCGGGATGCGGTCCGGGCCGCCGGAGGCCCCGCCCCCGACGCGGACCTGGAGCGCATCAACCTGGCACGCGAACTGCAGGACCAGCAGCAAATCTACGTCCCCCGGCGGGGAGAAGAGACCCCCGTTCCCACCATCTCCGAGGGAGTCCCCACCTCAACCGCGTCCGCCCAGCCGCTCATCAACGTCAACACCGCGACCGCCGAGGAACTCCAGAAACTCCCGCGCGTGGGCCCCGCCCTGGCCCAGCGCATCGTCGCCTACCGGGAGATGTACGGCCCCTTCAAGACCCCAGAAGACCTGATGCAGGTCCCGGGCATCGGGGAGGCCATCTTCGCGGCCATCCGGGACTTCATCACCGTCGGGCCGTAGAACGTGCCAGGCACTTCGGAAAGTGCCTGGCACGTCGCGGCTACCTCTCCGTCCTCACCCAGTACCGGCTTCCGTCGCTGACGACCTCCACCGTCCCCTGCTCCGCCACCCGGTAGACCGGGACCTCCCCCAGACGCCGGTCCTCCGACCGGCGTCCGAAAGTCCCCAGGTCGCCCGCCGGAACGACCACGACCTCCGGACCCACCCAGTCCAGAAAGCGGTCCGTCAGGGCGGCGGTGTCGCCGTGGTGCGGCGCCTTCAGGACGTCGCAGCGGAGCCATTCCCCCGCCTCCGCCAGTGCCTCCTGCTCTCGTTCTTGCGCGTTCCCGGTCAGCAGAAAGCAGACCGACCCGTAGTCCAGCCGGACCACCACGCTGGCAGAGGCCGTCGGCAGGGACGGGCCGGGGTGAAGGACGGTCAGCAGGAGTCCCTCGTCCAGGGTCAACTGCAGGCCCCGCTCCCCTCGCCAGACCTCCCGCGCCGCCCGCGCGGCCACGTCCCGCCAGCGCTCGCAGAGGGCACCGGCACACTCCTCGTCCCGCGCGATCAGGTGGTGGACCGGATACCGTTCCAGGACCGCGATCAGTCCCGGCAGGACGTCGTCGGCCGGACGGGTGAGGACAACCACGTCCAGTTCGTGGTCCCAGAAGGGCATCCGGCGGCCCAGGGCGGAGAGGAGTTCCGTCGTGCCGGGGGCGCCGCCGACCAGAACCTGCCGCCCCGAGGGGGTACGGATGAAGACCGCGTCCCCGCCGGTCACGTCCAGAAAGGCCACGTGCAGCCGGCCGTCGGGCAGGGAGAAGCGGGCGACCCCCGCCAGCAGGAGCAGGAGCGCCGCGGCGCTCAGGAGGAGACGGTCGCTCAGGCGCGCCGTCAGGCTGGCCCAGAGGGCGCGCACCCGGGCCCGGACCTGCGGGTCCAGTGCGACGGTACCGGCGCCGATGAGGCCGTAGAGGGCCCATGTCCCCGCCGCCGTCATCCGGCCCACGTCCACCCAGGCGTAGGGGATTCCCGCCGCCCACCGGACGACCTCTATGGTGTAGGTCAGAAAGAGCCAGGCCACCCAGCCCAGGACCTCCCCCAGGGGAAGCCAGACCATCCCCGCCAGGGTCGCCAGTCCTCCCCAGACCATCACCCCCGGCTGCGCCGGAAGGACCAGGCCGTTGGCCAGAAGGGAGACGAGGGAGAGGCGGCGGAAGTAGTAGAGGGTCAGCGGGAGGGTGGCGATCTGTGCGGCCAGGGTGACCAGCAGGGCGTCGGAGAGGAAGCCCAGGGCCTGCCGGGCCCGCTCTTCGGGGACGGCGCGGCTCAGGAGACGAAGCGCGCCCCGTTCCAGCCGGTCCACGTAGAGCACCAGGCCCAGGGTGGCCGCGAAACTCAACTGGAAGCCCACGTCCCAGAGGACCAGCGGGTTGATGAGCGTCATCCCGATCGCGGCGGCGGCCAGGGAGGCCGGGACGTAGGTGGAACGGCCCAGGTGTCGCCCCAGCAGGTAGAGGATGCCCATAATGGCGGCCCGCACCACCGACGCCGACGCGCCGACCAGCAGGGTGTAGAGGACGACCCCCGCGATGGACGGCCAGACGGCCCGTCGGGGCCCCAGCCAGCGGCGGAAGAGCCGGAAAAAGAGGCCGCTGATGATGGCAATGTTGAACCCGCTGATGGCGACGATGTGGGAGGTCCCGGTGGCGGCGAAAGCGTCGCTCACGTCCTTCGGGATGCCCCCTTCCACGCCCAGGAGGATGCCGGTCAGGAGGGACGCGGCCGGCTCGTGGAGGATGCGGCCGATGGTCTCCTGGGCGCGCCGTCGGAAGGCGAGGAGGAGCGCCTGCAGGGGGTTGACCATCTCCTTTCCCACCCGTATCGCCTGGGCCCGCCGGATGAGGGAAAAGACGCCCTGCCGGGCCAGGTACTCGCGGTAGGAGAAATCGGCGAACTCCGGCGGGGTCTGGAGGAGGCCGGATACCTGCAGCCGGTCGCCGTAGGAGAAGGTCGGGTAGCGGGGGAGATAGACCAGGGCGGTCCCCTCTACGGAGACCTGCTGCCCGTCGGGGAGGGTGAGCCGTTCGGCCCGCAGGCGCACGCGGGTATAGGTATCCCGTTCGTCCGGCGCGGCGACGACGGTCCCCTCCACCAGGACCGGGCCGACGTCGTTGTAGTGGGCCAGGGCGTTCGGAGGGAGACGGGGGAGGGCCCAGAGGAGCCGTCCGGCCCCCAGCGCGGCGGTCAGGAGGAGGATGCAGGCGGAGCGGACAAGGGGGCGGTCCCGCCAGCCGGCCCAGCCGACGGCCGCGGCCAGTCCGAGGAGGAGCAGGGCCTGCCAGGGGGGATGGAGGGCCCTTCCCAGCACAATGCCCGCCAGCCACGCGAGGGCCAGATAGACCAGCGTCATTCTACCTCTCTAACCGCAGAGACCGCGGAGGACGCAGAGACTCTTACTTGTCCTGGATTCAGGACGCGGATGAACGCGGAGGAACGCGGATGTTCCCGGTTGTTCTGTATTATAGGCCCGGGTGCGGATATGGCAAGCGCGAGGGGAATGTGCCAGGCACTTTTGGAAGTGCCTGGCACATAGCCTCCATCGCTGGGGGTTGACAGAGATGGGGGAGCGTAGTAGAATGCAGGGAGTCCCGCATGAGCCAGATAAAGACGGCACTGATTGCCCTGGGAGTCCTGTTTTTCCTCACCGGATGCTCCCCCTTCGTGGACCGGGACCAGACGGCCGTCGTCCCCGAGGCGGCCGTGGTTCTGGAGCCCGGCCACCCGGTGGGCCAGACCTTCGTCGCCCGGCACGGCGGGCTGAACGGGGTGGAGTTCTGGCTGGAGCCGGAGCCGGGAACGACGGGCCACCTTCGGCTCCACCTGCGCTCCGAGCCCCGTTCCGCCCAGGACCTGGCCGTATCCGTTCTTCCGTTGGAAAATGTAACGGCGCCGGGCTTCTACCGGTTCTCCCTCCCCCAGGACAACCGCTCTCACGGTGTCTACCGCTACGCTTTTCTGGAACTGGAGGGGACGGGCGCGGTGCGGGTGGGCGCCGCCTCCGGCGATGCCTACCTGGACGGCGCGGCCTACCGGGACCACGAGCCGCTGGATGCGCAACTGGCCTTCCGGCTGACGTATGACCTGGGGGGAATGGCCCTGGAACTGGGGCTGGCCGCGCTGGAGGGGCTGGGACTGCTGGCCGTGGCGGCGCTCCTGTTTTTGGTGCCGGGGTATGCGATGATGCCTCACCCCCACCCCCCTGCCCCCCTCCCCA
>JACIWQ010000117.1:0-3506 GCA_014360895.1 Thermoflexales bacterium
CGGCCCCCCCCCCTCTCCTGACCTTTGGTCAGGAGAGGGGTGGGGGTGGCCCGAAGGGTCGGGGGAGGGGTGAGGGCGAGAAACGGAAGATTGCCGGATTAATTTTTCAAGTTGCAATAGCATCGGGCGAAACGCGGCGTCCATTATTGCCGAACAATTTATCCCGTTGCAACAGCGTCGGGCGGATTCTGGGAGGATGACGATGCCGTACTGGCGATTGTTTTACCATTTCGTGTGGGGAACCAAGGGGCGCGAGCCTCTCATCGTTCCCGATTTTGAGAAACGACTGTACAAAGCCGTTGCCGCCAAAGCGATACAATTGGGCGGAATCGTCCACGCGGTCGGTGGAACAGCCGACCACATCCATCTGGCTGTCTCTGTCCCTCCCAGCCTGGCCCCAGCTCGGTTTATCGGTGAAGTCAAGGGCAACAGTTCCCATTTCGTCAATCACGTCATCCGACCCGATTATCAATTCCTCTGGCAAAACGAGTATGGCGTGGTTTCCTTCAGTGAACGTCAACTGGCCCGGATAGTGCGCTATATCCAAAACCAGCCCCTCCATCATGCGGAAGGGACCCTCATTCCAATGCTGGAAAACACCTCCGAATCTGCCGGTTAGACGAGATGAACAAACACCACCATTGGCTTCCGTTCCTGGCAACGCTTTTCCTGGCCGTTAGCGGCATATCCTTCTGGGCGCGTCCGGCGGAGGCGGCCCCTGCGCCCGACGGCCCCGTCATCCACATCCTCTACTTCTATTCGGTGGACTGTGTCCACTGCCAGGCGGTGGAGCGGGACGTCCTGAAGCCGCTGGAGGAGAAGTACGCGGACCGGCTGGACATCCGCTATCTGGAAATCGGCGACCCCACCGCCTACGAGTTGCTGGTGCGGACGGAGGAGTACTTCGGCGTCGCGCCGGAGAAACGGGGCCTGCCCACCATTGTCGTCGGCGACCAGATTCTCATCGGGGAGGAGGAAGCCCGGCAGCGGTTGCCCTGCCTGGTGGAGAAGTGTCTGGTGGAGACCGGCGCGGACTTTCCCCCCATCCCGGGGCTGGAGACGGCGCTGAACGGCGTCAGCCGCCCGCCTGCAGGGCCCAGCGTGGGGGTGGAGCCGGGGGGTGTGGGAATCTGCTCCCCCGAAGAGGCCGCCGCCTGCGAGACCCAGGCTCCCATCTGGGCCGCGTACTTCTATCAGGTCGGCTGCCAGGAGTGCAGCCGCGCCGAAGCGGACATCCGCTACATCCGCCAGCGCTACCCGCAACTGGTGGTGGAAGAATTTAACATCTACGAGCAGGCCGCGCTGGCCCAGTGGCTGGCGGAGCGGGCCGGACGGTCGGACCTGCACACCCCGGCCATCTTCATTGGGGATGACGCGCTCATCGGCGAGCGGGAAATCACCCCCCAGAACCTGCAGGCACTGGTGGAGAAATACGCCGCCACCGGCGCGGAGAAGGTCTGGGCGGATTTCAACCCGGAGACGGGACTGGCGGGACTGGTGGAGCGGTTCCGTGCCCTGGGCCCGCTGACCGTCGTCCTGGCCGGGTTGGTGGACGGGCTGAACCCCTGCGCGTTCGCCACCCTCATCTTCTTTATCGCCTATCTGGCCGCCGGGGGGTATAAAGGACGGCAGGTCCTGGCTGTGGGCGGGGCCTTCGCCGGGGGCGTCTTCCTGGCCTATCTGACGGTGGGGCTGGGGCTATATAAGGTGCTGGACTTCCTGGGGAGCGCGCTGACGGCTGCGGGCCGCTGGCTCTACGGCCTGACCGCGCTCTTCTGCCTGGTGCTGGCAGTGCTCAGTTTCCGGGACTATCTGAAAGCGCGCCAGGGCCGGATAGAAGAGATGACCCTGCAACTTCCGGACCGGTTGAAAAAGCAGGCCCGCGCGGTGGTCCGGCGGGGGCAACGGATGTCGGCCTACATCCTGGGGGCGTTCGTCACCGGGCTGTTGGTCTCGCTCCTGGAACTGGCCTGCACAGGGCAACTCTACCTGCCGACCATCATCTTCGTCCTCAGCGTGCCGGCCCTGCGGGCCCGCGCGGTGGCCTACCTCGTCCTCTACAACCTGGCTTTCATCCTGCCGCTGGGCGTCGTCTTTGTCCTCACCTACTTCGGCACTACCTCCATGCAGTTGGGCCTCTTTCTCCAGAAACGGACGGCGACGGTCAAACTGGGCACCGCGCTGGTTTTCCTGGCCCTGGCGGTGTGGCTGGGAGTCTCCCTGCTGTAAATGGACGGCGGCGGCCCGCCCTCCGGCGGGCCGCCGCATATCCCCTGTCGCGAACAGGCCCCCCGTCCATACCGTCGCGCCGCCCGGCGCGCCGGCAGGACAATCTCGCCACTGCATCACCGATTCCTGCGCAGATTGCGCTTACTGCCAGTTCACAGTAACCGCCTCAGGACCGCCTCCGCCTCCTCTATCATCCCCCGAATCACCTCCGCCACCGGGCGGACCTCCCGCATGAGGCCCACAGCCTGACTGCAGGCCGTCACCCCCACATCGGTCTCCCCGGTCTCGTACATCCGGCGCGTCATGTGGCCGCCGACGACGGCCAGAATCTCCGCCAGGGACGCGCCCTGGGCCTCCAGTTCGGCCACTTTGCGGGCGGCGGCGTTATCCCAGGCCCGCATCTGGTTGTGCAGCGAGCCCAGGATGGGACGGGTGTCGGTCTCGGCGGCCTGGGCCAGCGCCTGCTTCAGGTTCGGGTGGATGGGGCACTCCTCGGTCAGCAGGAGACGGGTGCCGATGACCACGCCTTCGGCCCCCAGGACCAGCGCGGCGGCCAGCCCGCGCCCGTCGGCGATGCCGCCCGCCGCCAGGACCGGCACCTCCAGCGCGTCCGCCGCCAGCGGCACCAGCACCAGGGTCGTCAGCCCCAGTTCGCCGATGTGCCCACCCCCCTCGTAGCCGAAGACGGTCACCGCGTCCGCCCCCAGGCGCTGAGCGGTGAGAGCATGGCGCACGCTGACGCACTTGTGCATCACGGTCACGCCGCCCGCCTTCAGCCGGGCGAAGAGGTCCTCCGGCGGGCGGTGCCCGCTGGTCTCCACAATTCGGACCCCCTCCTCCAGAATCACATCCACATAGACGGCGTTATCTATGGGACGGACGGCGGGGTGAAGGCTGAGGTTCACCGCGAAGGGCCGGTCGGTCAGCGCGCGGGTCCGGCGGACCGCCTGCCGGAAGGACTCCCGGTCCGGGAACATCGCCGAGGCCAGGACGCCCAGGGCGCCGGCGTTGGAGATGGCGGCGACAAACTCCGGGCCGGAGATGTGCATCATGCAGCCACCGACAATCGGGTATTCTATGCCGAAAAGTTGGGTAATGCGGGTTGAGAGCATAGTGAAACGTGAAGAGTGAAACGTGAAACGTGAAAAGTGAAACGTGAAAAGTGAAAAGTGAACTGGCTACCTGACACTTTTCATCGCGCTTCCGAAAACCTCTCCGGGGGTGTCATTGCGAGCCCCCGAAGGGGGCGAAGCAATCTCCGAAAATCAGTCAGAAGA
>JACIWQ010000117.1:3516-10543 GCA_014360895.1 Thermoflexales bacterium
TGACCTTCCCAGCGAAAACGGTCAGGTGGCTATAAAAGTGAAAAGTGAAACGGGAGTTATAGGAAGTTGACCTGGTGGACGCGTTGGGAGTCCCTGATGCAGCGGCGGATTTCGGCCTGGGCGGCCTCATCACGAATCCGCTCCACCCGGGAGACGGGCCGGCCCTCCGGAGAGACCCCGCTCTTCCATTCCACCACGAAGCCGGGCACCAGCGCGCAGGCGAACCCCCCGACGCCGCAGCAGGTGGTGTCCAGAACGGCGTAACCCACCAGGTAGAGGACCTCCCGTCCCTCAAAGGGGAGTCGGTCCTCCTTCACCCAGACGTAGTGCCCGCCGATGGCGGTGACTTCGCGGTTCAGTTCGGGATGGGTGAAATCCGTCTCCATACGGTTTCCGGCAAGACAACGGCTCTACTGCATCAACCCCACAATGGTGATGGCGCAGATGTTCATGTGGGGCATGCCGCCCAGGTTGTGGGTGAGGCCGTAGCGGGGGTTGGGAATCTGCCGCTCTCCCGCCCGCCCCAGCAGTTGCAGGTACATCTCATAGAGCATCCGCAGGCCCGAGGCGCCGATGGGGTGGCCGAAGCACTTCAGACCGCCGTCGGGCTGGCAGGGAATCCCGCCGCCGCGCAGGTCAAAGAAGCCGTCCAGGACGTCCTTCCAGGCCTTCCCCCGCTCCGAGATGTGCAGGTCCTCCATCGTCACCAGTTCGGTGATGGAGAAGCAGTCGTGGACCTCCATCATGCTGATTTCCCGACGGGGGTCGGTGATGCCCGCCTCCTGGTAGGCCGCCTTGCTGCATTTGGCGGTGGTCATGAAGTACGTCCCGTCCCACTCGTTATAGCCCATCTCCTCCCCGCTGGAGAGGGCCACCTGGAGCGCCTTGACGGTGACAATCTCTTTCTTCCCCAGCCCGCGCGCGATCTCCGGCGTGGTCACAATCGCGCAGGCCGCGCCATCGCTGACGCCGCAGCAGTCAAAGAGGCCCAGCGGGTAGGCGACAATGGGCGCGTTCAGGACCTCCTCCTCGGTGACGGGGCGGCGCAGGTGGGCCTTCGGGTTGAGCGCGCCGTTGGCGTGGCTCTTGACGGAGATGTGGGCCATGGCGCGCTTGAGGTCCTCCATCGGGATGCCGTATTTGGCGGCGTAGGCGGTGGCCAGTTGGGCGAAGGCTCCCGGCGCGGTGATGTTGGGCATCCACTGCCAGTTGAGGCTCCCTGCCGTGGCGCCCAGGTTGGGCAGTCCCCCGTAGCCCACGTCCTTCAGTTTCTCCACCCCCAGCGCCAGCGCGATGTCGCACGCGCCCGACGCCACAGCGTAGACCGCGCCCCGGAACGCCTCCGTCCCGGTGGCGCAGAAGTTCTCCACCCGGGTGACCGGGATGCGCGGGAGCCGCAGGGTGATGGAGAGAGGCAGCGCGCTCTTGCCGACGCTGATTTCCTCAAAGCAGGTGCCCAGCCAGGCGGCCTGAATCTCCTTGCGGTCAATCCCGGCGTCGGCCAGGGCCTCCTCAAAGGCCTCCACCATCAGGTCCTCGGCCCCCACGTCCCAGCGCTCCCCGAACCGGGTACACCCCATGCCGATAATGGCGACTTTATCGCGGATTCCGGTAGCCATGTGTCCTCCTTCGTGAAACGTGAAGAGTGAAACGTGAAGAGTGAAACGTGAAGAGTGAGTTAGTCTGGGAGCGGGACGTCGGTGAGGAGAGAGGACCAGGAAGGGTCGCGGAGAAGCGGGTCCTCCTCCAGGCCGGGCGTCCAGTTTTCTGTCCAGGACGAAGCCGCAGAATCCCAAACGTTCTCCGGTTCTGGTATCTCCGTCCCGTCGGAGAGGCGGTAGACCGGAGATGCATCCCGCAGTTGCAGGACGGCGCCGCGCTGCTGCGGAACCATCGTCAAAATCAGCCGAACCAGGCTGGTCAGGAAGTGCATCCGGTGCTGGAAGACCCCATCTCCCAACACGTGACGGCATTTGAAGTACCAGTCCCGGCTCTCCCTGGCCGAACCGAGGGCATACTCGTAGAAACGGGCCCGGTCCCGCCCGGAACCCCGGGAGTATCCTTCCGCCAGGTTGGCGCTGATAGAGCCTACCGCCTGATACAACTGGTCCGCCAGGCCGATCATCCGCCACTCCTGGGCCAGCCGCAGCGCGTCATGCCAGGCCAGGTCCCCCAGAAACAGCGCCAGTCGGTACGCCTGCATCTTCCAGAGCGAATCCCGCTTGATTTCCTCCGGCACCGCCCGCTCCCACTCCTCGTACCTCATCTCTCCCCTTTCACGTTTCACGTTTCACTTTTCACCTTTCACGTTTCACTTTTCACTTTTCACTTTTCAGAACCTGAACAGTTTCTGCACCAACTGCGACTTCATCAGGTCGCCCTCTATCTTCAACTTCCCGCTGGTGAAGGCCTGCATCGCCGGTAACTTCCCCGCCACCAGCGCCAGAAAGTCCTCGTCCGCCATCTTCAGCGTCGTCGTCGGCCTCTCGTGCACCCCCGCCGACACGCGGCAGGTCTGGTCCTTCACCTCCACGTACCAGTCCCCACCGCCCGGCCCGGAGATGCGGAACTGGAAGACCACGTCCACCCCCGCCGCCTTCTCCGGCCGGAAAAACTCCGGCATCCGGGCAAAGACCTCGGCGACGGTCGTCGGCGCACCGGCGGGCGCTGCCGGAGCCGCCGGCGCGGCCGGCGCAGGCGCGGCGGGTGCTGGCGCAGCGGGCGGCATCAACATCTCCATTATCTGCGCATTCGCGTTCGGGTACGGCTTCGCCCCGGCCAGCGAGATGATTTCCTGCCAGCGCGCGGCGACCTCCTCCGGCGTGGGAATCCGGTCGCCGCCGCCCAGGCGGACCCCCGGCGCGCTCACCACGACGGACCGCCCGTAGACGCCGCCCCCGGCGTTGTAGATGCCCCCGCTCACCGGGCACTCCTCGGAGCAGAGGTACATCACCAGCGGGACGACGAACTCCGGCCTGAGTTGCTCCTGCACCTCCGGCGGAAAGACGTCCTCCGTCAGCCGCGTCGTCGCCAGCGGCGCCACCGTGTTCACCTTGATCCCGTACTTCTCCCCCTCCAACTTCAGCGTGTTCATCATCCCCACCAACCCCATCTTCGCCGCACTGTAGTTCGTCTGCCCAAAGTTCCCAAACAGCCCCGCCGCCGACGTCGTGAACACAATCCGCCCATACCCCTGCTCCCGCATCCGCAAAAACGCCGGCCGCGTCACATTGTACGCCCCGTCCAGATGCACACTCAACACCGCCTCCCACATCTCCGGCGTCATATTCGCAAAGGACTTGTCCCGCAAAATCCCCGCGTTGTTGACCAGAATGTCCACCCGCCCGAAGGCCTCTATCGCCGTCCGGACGATGCGCTCGCCCCCCTCCGGCGTCGCCACCGAATCGTAGTTGGCGACGGCCTCCCCGCCCATCGCCCGGATTTCCGCCACCACCTCGTCGGCGACGGCGGAGACGACCTCGCCGGAGCCGTCGCGGGAGACGCCCGGGTCGTTGACGACGACCTTGGCGCCCCGGCGGGCCAGTTCCAGGGCGTAGGCGCGGCCCAGTCCCCGCCCGGCGCCCGTCACAATCGCCACCCGCCCGTCAAAGCGAATCTCGCCCCGCGCGCGGCGGGCCGCCTCCTCCCGGCTCACCCACTCCACCACCCCCCGGTCCAGCACCACCTCCCCGGTCTGGGCATTGACCGTCCGGAAGACGGCCCTTCCCTCCTCCAGTTTCCAGATTTCGGTTCGGATCGGCACGCCGGGGTAGAGCGGCCGGGAGAAGCGGACGCGGAAGCGGGACATCCGCTCCGGCTCGCCGGGGAAGAGATGTTTGATGACGGCGCGGCAGGCGAAGCCGTGGGTGCAGAGGCCGTGCATAATGGGCCCCTCAAAGCCGCTGGCGCGGGCGAAATCCGGGTCCACGTGGAGCGCGAAGGTATCGCCGGAGAGGCGGTAGATCAGCGGCTGGTCCCGAGACGGGCACTGCTCCTCCACGAAGTCCGGCGGGCGGTCCGGGAAAGCGAACTCCTCCTTCGGCGGCGGGTCCCCGCCGAAGCCTCCGTCCAGCCGCCCGAAGAGGGTCATGATGTTGGTGAAGCGCCGGCGGCCGTCGGAGCCGGTGGTCACCGCCTCGGCGACGATGAAGGCCCCCTTCCCCTCCCCCCGGTCGTAGACGCGGGTGATGCGCCCCTCGGTGGTCAGCGTGTCCCCCTCCGGCGGGAGCGGCGCGTGGAAAATCGTCTCCTGCTCCGCGTGCAGGAGCCCGGCCAGGTTGATCCCGGAACGGGCGACGACCTCGGCGAAGAAGGGGTAGGCCAGTGGCACCGCGAAGGAGGGGATGATTTTGAGGCGGTTCTCGTAGACGTACTCCAGTTCGTCAAACCCGGCTCCGACCCCCAGCGCGTAGAGGACGGCCTCCTTCCAGGAGTACTGGGTGGTCATCGGGCCGATTCGCTTGCCGACAGCGTCCAGGTTGATGGGCATTGTGACCTCCTGAGACGGGAGAAGTGAAACGTGAAACGTGAAACGTGAAAAGTGAAACGTGAAAATATGGAAAACTTTGCGCTCTTTGCGTCCTCTGCGGTGAGAGTTATAGCGCCGAGGCGACGTTCATGCCGCCGTCCACGAGGAAGACGGCGCCGGTGATGTAGTCGGACGCGGGGGAGGCCAGGAAGAGGGCCACCCCGGCGACGTCCTCCGGCTCGCCGAAACGGCCCGCCGGCGTGCCCCGGAGGATTTGTTCGGCCAGGGCGGGCGTCTGCCAGAGGACCTGGCTGAAGCGGGTCTTGATGACGCCGGGCGCGATGGCGTTGACCTGGATGTTGGCGGGCGCCAGTTCCACCGCCAGGACCTGGGTGAGCATAATGAGCGCGGCTTTGGAGACGGAGTAGACGCCCATCGCGGGGGAGGGCCGCAGGCCGGCCACCGAGGCTATGTTGATGATTTTGCCGCCGCCCTGGGCCTGCATATGGGGCACGACGGCCTTCGCCACCCGGAAGGCCGCCTTCACGTTGGTATCCAGGATTTTGTCCCACTGGCCCTCGTCGGCGGTGAGAATGGGGCCGAAGTGGGGGTTGGTGGCGGCGTTGTTGACGGCGATGTCTATGCGGCCGAAAGCCTCCAGCGCGCGGGCCACCAGGGCCTCCACCTGCTCCGTCTGCCCGACGTGGGCCTCCACGGCCAGCGCCTCGCCGCCCCCGGCGCGGATTTCCTCGGCCACCGGCGCGACGTTCTCCAGTTTCCGGCTGCAGACGACGACCTTCGCCCCGGCGCGGGCCAGGCGCAGAGCAACCGCCCGCCCGATGCCGCGCGAGGCGCCGGTCACCAGCGCAACCTTGCCGTGCAGAGAGAACTCGTCCATATAGCCCTCCTCATATTGACGGTGTCAGGAGTTGAAGTATAATGGTGTTATCAAAAGACAACCCACGGGGATGTGTGAGTGAACCTTCAGGACCTCATTGAGGCAATCCGACATAACCGTATCCGGATTACCGACCACGCGGACGAGGAAGCGCAGGCCGATGGGTTGACCTTTGACGAAATCTTCTTCAGTGTTCTGAAGGGCGAAATCATAGAGGAGTATCCAACGGACAAGCCCTACCCAAGTTGCCTGATTTACGGCGAGAATTTCGCCGGTGAGCCGATTCACAGTGTTTGGGCATATAACGCAGAGACAAAGTGGGCCGTGCTGATAACCGTTTACCGCCCCGACCCGGCGCGATGGATAAATTGGCGAATCAGGAGACGAAGAAAATGAAGCCGTTTGAAAAATGCCCTATTTGTGGTGGCGAGTTAGTTGAGAAAGAGGTAGAAAAGTTGCTGAAGGGCGGCATCCACACGGCTGTTGTCAAAGTTCGGGCCGAAGTTTGCCTTCGTTGCGGCGAGCGCCTTTACGATGCCGAGACGGTACGGCGCTTTGAGCAAATCCGAGAGAAACTGGCACGACAGGATGTCGCGGAATTTTTGCCCCTCGGACAGGCATTCCAGGTGAACCTATAGCGCAAGATCTCATCTTGCGCTACACCCCCAACGGCTGCGTCATCCCCACATCGGTATAGGCCTGCAGGCCCGTCTCCTCCCGCAGGCCCCGCAGGAGCGCGACGGGGTCTACCACCGCCTCTGGCCCGTAGACACCCCCCTCCGCCGTCAGGACCTGGCCCCGGGCCAGCATCACCGCCCCCAGCGCCAATGGCACCCCCGTCGCCGGGCGCATCTGCCCGACCCCGCAGAGCATCCGGTGGACGGGCTGGCCTCCCTGGATTCCCTCCACGTCCACCCGCAGCGCGCCGGGCGGCTCCGGTGCCCCCGCCTTCGGCGTCGGGAGCAGGCGGGCCAGGACGTTCGCCACCCGGTCTATCCGCTCCGGCGTCGCCGTCAGGCGCAGCCGCCCCAGCCAGAGGAAGAGGTGCGTCCATGCCCCCACCGACATCAGGAACGTGACCTCCTCCAACGTGGGAAAGTGGCGCGGGAGCGTCACCGGCTCCGCGTGGCCCGCGTTCCAGACCCGCATCCGCCCGACCAGCGGCAACTCCACCTCGCGGGCGATTCCCCCGGCCCGGACCATCTCCAGCCGTCCGTTCCGCCAGACCGGCGCGGGTCCGCCGTAGATGAAGAGGACGTGCTGGAGGACGGCCATCCCGTGCCCCGCTTCGGGCGGCTGGTAGACCGTGATGGTCACCCGAAGGGGCCGCTCCATCTGCCGGGCCAGGTACGCCGCTGCCAGGTTGGAGAGCCCCGGACTGGTGCCCAGCCCGATGACGACGCGGCGGCCATGCTGGCGGGCCAGGCCGTCCAGTTCCTCCATCACTTGCTTCGCGGCAATCCAGTCGTCGCAGATGCTGACGTAGTCCACCCCGGCCTCTATGGCGGCTCGGACCAGCGGCGCCTCAAAGCGGTAGAAGGGCCCCAGGGCCGACGCGGCGACGTCGTGCCCGCGTATAGCCTCCACCACGTCGGGGTAATTCCGGGCATCCATCGGCCGGACAACAATTTCGGGCCCGGCCCCGGCCAGGCGGCGGGCCA
>JACIWQ010000118.1 GCA_014360895.1 Thermoflexales bacterium
CCACCGTCACCCCCGGCTGGCTGGCTTCGGGCAACCTCGTCTGGCAGTTGGGGAACCTCACCGGCTCCGTGCAGATTGCGGGCGTCCTCACCGCCGTCATCCAGAACATCGCGGCCGTCTCCGAGGGGCTGCGAATGACCAACACGCTGCGGCTCTCCTACGTGGACGACGGCCAGCCCTACGTCTACACCGACACGGCCGCGGTGGACGTCCTGGAGCCGCTTCTGCACATCGGCAAGTCCTACGTCACGCCGTATGGGTGCAGCGCGACGCTGCTGCAGGATGACTTTAACCGCGCCACCGCCAGCCCGCCGAGCGGGTGGACGGCGGCCGCCGGTACCTGGAGCAACGTTAACGGCGTCGCCCAGCAGATCAGCACCAATACGGCGGATGCGATCCTGCACCGCAGTGCCAATGCCAGCCCAAGCAACGACTACAGTTACAGCGCGATGGTCTGGTCGGGCGATGCCTCCTCATCGTTCGGCCTCGTATTCCGCTTCACCAATACAGGCAGTTACTATCGTATGGTCCTCCGCCTGAACGATGGGGGCGTTACCAATCTATCGCTGATAGAGGTGGGAGGCACCAGCCCACTCAGTCTCACGAGGGTGTTCACGCCGACAACCAACCGCTGGTATCACCTGGAAGTGCAGGTTGAAGGGAACCGGATTCGGGGGTATGTGGACGGCGTTCTCTATTTTGACGTGACAGATACAACACCGCGCACCGGGGCTAACGTAGGCTTCTATGCCAACAACTGCGTGGCCAATGCCTGCCGCTTTGACGATGTGCTGGTCACCCGGTTCAACCAGACGGCCTGCACCGTCGGCGCGAACGACCTGGTGACCTACACCCTCACCATCTCCAACCAGGCCCGCATCCCGGCCTACGACCTGGTCATCACCGACGTCCTCCCCGCCGGAATGAGCCTGGTGACCTACACGATGACTTCGGATGACCCGACGGCGCAGGTGGTGGCCGAGCCCTTGCCCATCCCCGGCGCCACGGGCGTCCTCACCTGGGCGGTCAACCACCTGACCCCCACCGTCCCCTACACCTGGGGCCGGCACACTGCCATCACCCTGAACGTGGTGCTCCAGGTGGCCGACTGGATCACCGCCAACACCGTCCTCTCGGACCAGGCCTTCCTCTCCTACAGCAGCCAGCCCGGAGCGGGCCCCGTGGGCGTGGAGCGCGGCTACAGCGGCGGCAGCCACTCCGCCGCCGTCCAGACCGTCAACGGCGGCATCTCCAAGACCGTGACCTTCTCCCCGCCGCCCACCGCCACCCTGGGCACGCTGGTCACCTACACCCTCATCGTCCCGGCGACGCCCATCTCCGCCACCCTCTACAACGTCGTGGTCACCGACACCATAGACAGCCGGATGCAGATTGTAGGCGTCACCGCCAGCGGTGGGACCGGCTGGAGTTGGGTCTGGAACGGGCAGGTGGTGACGGCCACCTTTGCCTCCATCCCGCATAGCACCCAGGCCTACGTGACGATTACCGCGCGCCTTCACACGGACCTGGGCGCTGTGGACGGCGATGTGATCACTGACGTGGCTTATCTGCGCCACGCCACCGCCCCAGTCACCGCCAGCAATCAGGTCAGCACCACCGTCGGCGAGCCGCGCCTGCTCCTGGAGAAATCGGCCGAATCCAGCACGGGTAGCCTCAGCGACCTGGATGGGACGGCGCTCTTGACCTACACCATCCGCCTGACCAACACCGGCACAAGCCCGGCCTACTCGGTCCACATCACGGATAGCGTTCCGGCGGGCATCTCGGTGACCGCGCTCTACGGCGGCGACAGCCGCAGCGGGCCCGTTGCCGGGCCGGGCGTGCTCACCTGGACGGTGGACGTCATCTCCAACGTGCCCCCGGCCAATGTCGCGGTGCTCACCTACACCGCGCGGGTCTCCCAGGCGCTGGTCAATGCCTGGCTGACCAACACGGTGGACGTCCTCTACCACTCCCTGACGGAGACCATCCCCGGCGTCCGGCCCTACACGAACACCGACCAGTTGCCGGTGGAGACGGCCCAACCGACGGTGGACAAACTCACCGACCCCTACATCCTGAAGGTGGGCGACGTGGTGACCTACCATGTGGTCTTCACGGTCCCCGCCGGGACGGTCTGGGGCGGCGACAAACTGGTGGATGTCCTCAGCCCCGGCCTCTGGTATATCACCGACAGCGAGGCCCTGACCTGGACGCCGCCCACTGTCCGCGTGGTCACCGCCACCCGGCAGGTCACGGCGGTCTGGGACTCCTGGAATCAGGGCTACGCGCAGGAGATCCGCTGGACCTTTGAGCCCATCACCAGCGAGCAGGACATCCCGACGGTGGTCACGCTGACCTTCCGGGCCCAGGCGGTGGGACTGGATATCCAGACCCTGGAGCCGGTCTGGATCACCCCGACCGAGCGGTTCTGGCCGGGCAACTATGTGCAACTGGAGTTCCCGTGGCCGGCCGTGGTCACCGACGTCGTGACCAATATGCTCATCCAGCCCTACCTGGAGATCGCCAAAGCGAGCGACCCGCCGCCGGGCGCCTATGTGGGCGCGGGTGACTTCATCACCTACACGCTGGTCATCACCAACTCCGGCTACGGCCTGGCCTACGACATCGTGGTCAGCGACGTCCTCCCGGCGGAACTGGTCTATGTGACCTCCACGGTCGCCAGCGCCGCTCCGCCGTATATCGCCTTCCTCGCCGAGCCGCCCGTGGGCGCCACGGGCGTCCTCACCTGGCGGGTGAACGAACTGTGGGGCCTGGAATGGAGCCCGTGGGGCGTGCCGAAGGTGGCGACGATCACCGTGGTCGCCCGGGTGACCGACACTGTCGGCGCCAACCTGACCCTGACCAACACCGCCGCCATCCCCTACTACGACTCCCAGCCCGGCGACGGCCCCGGCCCCTACACGCCCGACGAGCGGGAATACACCGACGGCTCCGATACCGTCTGGCATCAGACGGTGGACGCGGCGGTCATTAAGAGCGTCACCCCGCCCACTGCCACCCTGGGCGACGTGATAACCTACGTGATTGTCGTCCCGGCGACGCCCATCACGGCCACGCTCTACGCCGTGACCGTCACCGACTCCCTGGACCCGCGCCTGCAACTGCACGCGGTGGCCGACGGGCCGGACGGCACGGTGGCGACGGCGGGCAACGCCTTCACCGTCACCTATCCGGCCATCCCGCACGGCCAGCAGCGCTTCATCACCGTCACCGCCGTCCTCTCCGACCCGCTGGGCGCCGTCGCGGGCGAGGTCATCACCAACCTGGCGGTGCTTCGGCATCGGGATGGCGGCCCAACGCCCTCTAACCAGCCGCCCTTCACCGTCACCGAGCCTGCCCTGACCCTGGTTAAGGCCAGCGAGCCGCCGACCTCCAGCACCATCCGCGTCGGCGAGCCGGTCACCTACACCGTCCGCATCACCAACGCCACGGGCCTCACCGTCAGCCCGGCCTACGACGTCGTCTTGACCGACACGCTGCCGGTCGGGATGCGCGCCGTGCCGCCGGTGCTCCTGGCCGTCACCCTGGACGGCGCGCCCGTCGCGGCATCCGATTACGTCACCGGCTACAACCCGGCGACCGGCGTCTTCACCGTCGCCTTCACCCCGGCCTTCTCCATCCCCGTGGGCGGCGAACTGGTGATCCGATACGTCGCCACGGTGGATTCCGACGCCCCGGCGGCGACCGACCTGACCAACCGGGCCGAGACGACCTGGTCCAGCCTGCCCGGCCCCGTCCCCGGCGACCGGGACTACGGCCCCATCAGCGACACGACCACGCTCCACACGCCGCTGGCCACCGGCTTGAGCAAGGGCGTCCTCCCGCCCACAGTCACCGTTGGCTCGCAGGTGGTCTTTACCGTCGCCGTGCCCGTCCCGCCTGTCGGCGCGGTGCTCCACAACGTCGTCTTCACCGATGTGGTGGACGCCCGCCTGCGGATTGACGCCGTCAGCCCCAATGCCTCCTTCAGCGGCCAGGTGGTGACGGCGGCCTTCACGACCGTCCCGACCTACACGCAGGAGATCATCGTCATCACGGCCACCGTGCGCGACCTGATTACGGTGACGGCGGGCACGCAGATCACCAACATTGCCGTCTTTGACTACCGGGATAACCCGTCCGGGCCGATCCCGTCCCATCCTGTCACCGTCACGGTGGAAGAACCGCACGTGACGCTGGACAAGTCGGTCCAGGTGCCGCGCGACCCGCTGGGCGCGGGCGATACCGTCACTTACACGCTCGCCCTCTCCAACACCGGCACCTGGCCCGCCTACGACCTGGTCATCACCGACAGTCTTCCCGCAGGCCTCTCCTTCGTGGCTACGACGGGCTTCACCGTCACCGACCCGGTCACGGCGACCCTGGGCGGCGACTACCCGGCCTGGACGGTCTCCCAACTGAACGTGGGCGGTTTCGTCTATATCACCTTCACCGCGCAGGTGGCCGACGACATCGGCGCGGGCCTGGTGCTGACCAACGCCGCGTGGGGCCGCACCGACGGCCAGCCCGGCCCCAACCCCGACGAGCGGGAGTATCCCATCCCCACCGATACCGTGCCGGTGAACACCGGCTACCCGGCGCTGGACCTGGAAAAGTCGGCCGAGCCGCCCGTAGTGCAAGCTTCCGGCTTGCTCACGTACACCCTCGTCGTCACCAACACCGGCATCGTCTCGGCGACGAGCGTGGTGGTGACCGACGCGGTGCCCGCCAACACCTCCTACCTCTCCTGCGGCCCGGCCCCCTGCGGCGAAGCGGGTGGCGTCGTCTCCTGGACGCTGGGCGTGCTGGACATCGGCATCCCGCGCGTCCTGACGATGCTGGTACAGGTGAACTCGCCACTGCCCAACGGCACGATCCTCACCAACATTGCCTGGGTCACCTCCACCGAGGGCCTCACCGACACCGATACGGTCACCACGCCGGTCGGCAGTGCACCCATCCTCAGCCTGCTCAAAAGCAGTACCGACGCGAACGGTAGCGACTTGCGCCCCGGTGACCTGCTCACCTATACCCTTGTCGTGGCCAACCTCGGCAACGAAACGGCCACCAACGTGACCATCTCCGACACCATCCCGTCGCACACAACCTACGTGCCCGGCTCCATCGCCGGCGGCGACAGCCGGAGCGACGCCGGTCTGCCGGTGCTGGTGTGGGTGATCAACAGCCTGCCGCCGAACGCGCCGGTTTACCTGACCTACGCGGTGACGGTGAACCTGCCGCTGACGAACGGCCAGACCATCGTCAACACCGCCGCCGTCACGGCCACCGAGATACCAACACCGACAACCGATACCATCACCGACACGGTGACGGCCTCGCACACGCTGGACGTGGAGAAGACGGCGGAGCCTTCGGCCGTGCAGGCGGGCGACCTGCTGACCTACACCCTGGCCTACACGGTCACGGGCGACGAGCCGGTCTACGGCGTGGTGGTGAGCGATACCACCCCGGCGAATACCACCTTCTGGGCGGCGATCCCGCCTGCCACATCCGACCCCGGCGTGGGCAACTGCGGCCCGGTGGTCTGGTACCTGGGCGACTTTTTGCCGCCGGAGAGCGGCATCACCCAGGCCACCGGCGTGCTGACGCTGGTGGTTCTGGTGGACAGCCCGCTGGTGAGCGGGACGGTGCTCTACAATGCTGTCACCATCACCGATACCTCCGGCCTCACCGACACCGACGAGGTCACGACGCCGGTGCAGAGCAGCCACAGCCTGAGCGTGACCAAAACGGCCGACCCGGCGGCCGTGCAGGCGGGTGACCTGCTGACCTACACCCTGGCCTGGACGGTGGACGGCAACGAGCCGGCCTTCGGCGTGACGGTCAGCGACACGGTGCCGGTGAGCACGACCTACGTGGCCTGCTCCGGCGGCCTGTCCTGCGGCGAAGCGAGCGGCGTGGTGACCTGGAGCCTGGGCGACCAATACCCGCCGGCGTCGGGCGCGGTGACGCTGGTAGTGCGGATGGACAGCCCGCTGGTGAGCGGGACGGTCATCTACAACGCCGTCGTCATCACCGACACATCGGGCTTGACGGACACGGACGACATCACCACGCCGGTGCAGAGCAGCCATAGCCTGAGCGTGACCAAAACGGCAGACCCGGCAGTGGTGCAGGCAGGCGACCTGCTGACCTACACCCTGGCCTGGACGGTGGACGGCAACGAGCCGGCCTTCGGGGTGACCGTCAGCGACACGGTGCCGGTCAGCACGACCTACGTGGCCTGCTACCCGGCGGCCCTCTGCTCCGAATCGGGTGGCGTCGTCACCTGGAGCCTGGGCGACCGGTACCCGCCTGCTTCCGGTGCGGTGACGCTGGTGGTGCTGGTGGACAGCGCCGCGCTCAGCGGCACGCTCATCACCAACGCCGTCCTTATCACCGACACCTCCGGCATCACCGACACGGACGAGGTCACCACACCGGTGCAGACGCGGGCCGACCTGGCCGTCGTCAAGGCCGATGAGCCCGACCCGGTGATTGTGGGCACGCTCCTCACCTACACCCTTGTGGTCACCAACAACGGCCCGTCGGTGGCCTGGAACGTTCAGGTGACCGACACCCTGCCGCCCGAGGTGGCCTTCGTCTCCGCCGCGCCGGCGCCGGCCTCCGGCCCCAACCCGCTGGTCTGGACCCTGGGCGACCTGGCCGTGGGCGAGACCCGTCGGCTGACGGTGACCGTCCGGGTGCTGGTGACCACGACCGACGTCTTCACCAACGCCGTCGTCGTCGGCTCCGACATGCCTGACGACAACCCCGGGAACAACCAGGACGAGGAGACCACCACGCCGCTGGTGCCGGGCCTGGAACTGACCAAGGACGTGGCGCCGGGCCAGGCCGTCCGCTCTATGCCCTTCACCTACACCATTCGCATCACCAACACCGGCCAGTTGACCTTTGACCCGCTGGTGCTGACGGACACGCTGCCCGCCGACTTCCACTACGTTGTCGGCTCCGGCAGCCCTGCCGACCCGGACATCATCGCGGAGCCGCTGCTGGTCTGGCAGAACCTGGGCCCGCTGGCCCCCGGCGAGAGCATCACCGTGACCTTCGCGGTGACGGCCACCCCGGGCATCACCGGCACCTACTGGAACGTCGCGCTGGTGGGCGGTGAGTATCCCGGCGGCGTCCTCACCGACACCGACGACGCGCCGGTCGCCATCGTGGACCCGGCCGTCGCGGTGGATAAACAACTGGTCTCGGCGGACCTGGATGACGTCCTGCCCAACTACGTCACTTTCACCATCGTCATCACCAACGTCGGCATCAGCACGATTGACGTCCTGCCGCTGGTGGACCAGTACGACCCGTACTACCTCAGTTTCGTGGACGCCACCCCGTACCCAGACGAAGACGCCGACGACGGCCTGCTCACCTGGTACGACCTGACCAGCGCGGCGCCCAACGGCTTTGGACAGAACCTGCCACCCGGCAACGCCTTCCGCATCACCACCGTCTTCCGCGTCGTCCACGACATCACCACCACGGTGAACACGGCGGTTGTCAGCGACGTGGTGGACATCTGGGACAACCCGGCCAACGAGGACGACGACGATGAGGTCATCGTGGACATCCCGACGGCGGTGGAGTTGCTGTACTTCCGGGTGGGCGGCGTGGCGGGCCGGAGCGTCCGGCTGGAGTGGGCGACGGCGGTGGAGGTGGACACCTTCGGCTTCAACCTCTACCGGGCGCCGGTGGCGGACTTTGCCCGGGCCGAGGCGGTTGCCTCTGTGCCCTCGGAGGCCCGGGGCGGCGGCGCGACCTACGTCTATACGGACACCGTGCCCGCCGACGGCGTCTGGTGGTACTGGCTGGCGGAGGTGGACACCTCCGGTCGGGAGACCCGCTACGGGCCGGAGCGCGCGGCCGTGGGCGCGGCGACACTGCCGTACCGGGTCTACCTGCCGGTGGTGCTGCGCTGAGCCGGGTCGCGCCAAGCTCATCCCGCGCCACCGGCAAAGGGGCGAAGCGGGCAGCCATCTGCCCGTTTCGCCCCTTTTGGTGCCCCAACTTGACAACCCGGCATTCTGGGCTATCCTATAAGCGAGGAACCTCCACTCCCCCTCTCTACGAAAGGCGCGGGTATGGAGCCCTGGATTGGGTGGATTCGCCTGACGGACGGGCGGCGACAGACGGGAGGGCATCCGGGCACGGCCTGGCTCACTCCGCCCCTGCACCCGGCCCCCGGACGAGAGGGCGAACAGTTTGCGATGGTGCTGGACCTGACCGGACCGGCCCCTTCCCGTCTCTACCGGGAAATTCGGGACGCGGCCGCACAGGCGTTCTGGTCCACTCCCGGAAGCTCTGTGGCGGCGCTGCGGCGGGCGGTCATCGCGGCGAACCGGGCCCTGGTCCACTTCAATCACCCCCTCCCGTCGGAGAGCCGTTGCATGGGGAGCATGGTCTGTGCCGCGCTGCGGGCCGACGAGGTCTTCCTGGCCCACGCCGGCCCGGCCTGGTCCGGTGTCCTCTCCGCCGACGGCGACGAACAACACCCCGGCCGACCCCTTCCCCACCTGGGGAGCCGACCGTACGCCGAGATCGCGCTCTCCTACGTCCCCGTCCGGCCCGGCCTGACCCTCCTCCTGAGCACCCAGAATCTCCTCCACCTGGTCGCCCCGGACGCCCTGGGCCAGGTGCTCCGGCGGGAAGGGGAGGATATACTGGACGGCCTGGAGCAACTGGCCGGGGAGGAATCGCTGACGGCCATGGTGCTGCGCTGGCCTGAGGGGAAGCCCACCCCACCCCCGGCTCCGCCCTCCCCGCGCCGTCGCGAGGCGCCTTCTCAGCCCGAAGTGCCTCCTCCCCCCCCTCCCCCGCCGGAAGAAGCGCGGATGCCCGAGGAGCTGCTTCCCCCCGAAGAGCCGACGCCATGGGAGGGCGGCGCGGAAAGAGAAGCGGAGTGGGTGGAACCGGGCGTCTGGACCCGGGTGACGGCCCCCCCCTCTCCCCGGCCCGCCCCGAAATTCCTCCGTTTAGGAGAGGCGGTAGGGGCAGGGTTTACAGCCATCGGTCGGGGGCTGGCCAGAGGCGCGAGCGCCGTCGGTGGGGGACTGGTCCGGGGAGTGTCGGCGGTGGGGGCAGGTCTGGGGGCGGCGGCCGGAGCCGTCTATCACGGAGCGCGGGTCATCTTCCGGCGCGCCCTTCCCGGCGCAGAGCGCCGCCGAACGGTTGGCGTGCGGGTTTCCCGTCCCGTCCCTCAGGAAAACCCCCGCCGCATGGCCGCGCTGGCCATCGTCATCCTGATTCTGGTCCTCCTGACCACCCTGATCGTGTGGTTCCGGTACGGCCGGGACCTCCGGCGGGGAGAGGTCCTCTCCCGGGCCCGGGAGCAGGTCCTGGCCGCGCAACAGGCCCCCCATCCCGAACTGGCCCGTCCCCACTGGGAGGCGGTCCTGGCCCTGACGGCAAACAACAACGACCCGGAGGTCCGCGCGCTGCACTCTATGGCCCAGGACGCGCTGGACCAAATGGACGGCGTCATTCGGGTGGCGCCGACTTTGCTGGCCGACCTGGGGACTCAGGTCTCCCGGAACCGTCTGGTCGCGTGGGAGCAGAGCGTGGCGGTTCTGGAGGGCCCGGGCCGGGTGCGCCGGGTTCTGGTCGGCGGCGGGAGCGAACTCATCTCAATTCCGGGAGCGCCCCCTCTGATAGACATCACCGCCCATCAGTCGGGGCCGGGTCAGCCCTCCTTGGGACTCCTGGTCCTGGGGGCCGGGGGACATCTGTGGGCATATGACCCACACTGGTCTGAGCCCCGGTCGGTAGCGTTATCTCTGGCCCCTGGCGGCCACGACCCGGTCGCCATCGCGACCTATGCGGGACGTCTGTATCTGCTGGATCCGGCGGCGGGGCAAATCTGGCGGTATATCCCCCAGAACGGGGAATTCCGGGAAGGGCCGGAGCCGTACTTCTCATCGGAGGCTCCGCCCCTGACGGGGGCCCGGGATATGGCGCTGAACTACAGCATCTACCTCCTTTTTGAAGACGGGGGAGTAGCTCGCTATGAGGAGGGGAGAGCGGCCCCCTTTGCGGTCAGCGGCGTCCCGGCCCCGGCGGCCCATTTCACCGCGCTGACGGTGGACCCGGAACGGGAGAAGGGCCCGGTATACCTGGCCGATGGGGCGGCGGAGCGCATCGTCGTCCTTCGGGAGGACGGGGCGTTCTGCGCCCAGTTCCGCCCGCCGGGGGAGGAGTTTCGGGGGCTTCAGGCACTGACGGTCAGCCAGATGGGGGATTCTCTCTTCGTCCTGGCGCGGGGGAGGATATACCGGGTGACAATCCCCCCGCTACCCTGCCGATAAGAAACAGCGGGCGGCGGCAATCTTG
>JACIWQ010000119.1 GCA_014360895.1 Thermoflexales bacterium
ACAGCGAAGACTGGGCGTCAAAGGTCCCGACACAATAAAGAAGCAAGACGCAGGAGGCCAAATGCCCCCTGCTTCTTGCTTCCTGCTTTTCTCTCACACCATCCCCTGCCGCACGGCATAGACGGCGGCCTGGACACGGTTTTTCAGCCCCAACTTCTCCAGAATATTGCGCACATGGTTGCGCACCGTGTTCTCCGCAATCCCCAGCGCCTCCGCAATCTCCTCATTGGAAAGCCCTTCGGCCAGCAGCACCAGCACCTGGCGCTCCCGCTCTGAGAGAGAATCCGGTCGGGCCGTCGGCAAAGGGACCGGAGCGGCTCGGGCCACCTGGCGAAGCAGTTTCCCGGTCATTGCCCGGGAGATGGGGACCTCCCCCTGGGCCAGACCGCGCAGTTCCTGGAACAGTGCCTCCGGCCGCATGCTCTTCACCAGATAGCCGTCGGCGCCGCAGCGGATGGCCGCCAGAAAGTCCTGGTCGTCCTCCGAGACGGTGAGGACCACCACCCGCACGGCGGGCAGTTCCCGCTTGATCTGCCGGGTCGCTTCCAGGCCGTCGCAGACCGGCATCCGCAGGTCCATCAGGACCACGTCCGGGCGCAGGGCGCGGGCCTTTTCCACCCCCTCGGCCCCGTCCGACGCCTCGCCGACTACCTGAAAGTCCGGCTGAGCATCCAGCAGGCGGGCCAGCCCTTTGCGGAACAGGATATGGTCATCCACCAGCAGGATACGCAACGGGTTCATCCTTCCATCCTCAAACGGTACGCCAGCACCGGCTCGTATCGCCCCCGCACCTGGACCACCCCCAGGGGCTCAAATGCCCACTCTTTCCCCGCCGAGGCGACCACCGCCTCGGTGACGTATATTTCGCCCGCCGGGGCATACGTGCTGAGGCGGGCCGCAATGTTGACTGTATCGCCGATGGCGTCGTATTCCGGATGCTGGGATGAGCCCAGTAATCCCACCACAGCCGTTCCGGCGTGGACGCCCACCCCCATCGGCATGCGCATCATACTCGGCCTTTCCCGCCACAATTTTTCCAGACGTTTCAACCCATCCTGAGCTGCCCGCAGAGCCTGGTCCACCGGCCGGTCCATCGGCAGCGGAGCGTTGAAAATCGCGGCGACCATATCCCCCACATACTTGGTCACAATCCCGCCAGATTCCATCACGGCGTCCGTAAAGCAGGAAAGGTGGTGACTGGCGGCCTCCCGCACCATCCGGGGGTCCTGTCCCTCCGTCAGCCGGACGAATCCCCGGACGTCGGCAAAAAGGGCGACGACGAACCGCACATCGGTGTTGAGCAACCTCTCCCCATCCGGCGTCTCTACCAGGCGGGCGATGAGGCGGGGAGAAGCCCGTCCCTGGAGCAGAAGGGCGAGACGGGCCCGCCGTTGTCGCTCGTCATGGGAACGCCACAGGCCGGCGACGAAGGAAGTCAGCACCATCCCCACCAGCGGGTAGAACGGGTCTATCTTCTGTCCCTGGCTGATGCCAGCCACGGTCAACGCCAGAATGCTGCCGAAGATGGTCACCAGGATCACGGCCAGAAGAATCAGAGGACGGATTCGGGCGACCGCCATGCCGGAACCGATGGACGCGGCCAGGATGATCAGGGCGGTCAGGGAGAAAGAGGCCGGGGTGAGGACGCTCCCCGCCAGCAGGGCCGTCGCCACCTGGGCCTGAACTTCTACCCCGGTCATTTCCCCCACGGGGGTTCGGTAGACCTCTGCTCCCTCTCCGGCCGTCACGCCGACAAAGAGAATCCGCCCCGTTAATGTCTCCGGCGGCAGGTCCCCCTCCAGAAAGGTCCGCAGGGAATACATGGGGACGGAGCCCGGGCGCGCCGGGTAGCGAATCTGAACCTGACCTCCTCTGTCCGGGGTCAGGGTAAAGCCAGCCCACCGGAAGGGAGAGTTCGTCGGTGGAGGGATGGCCGCCTGCAGATAGAGCGCGGCTGCCCGCCAGGCCAGCGCGGGAACCGCCTCCGTACCCGACCGGATCCAAAGGGGGAACCGCCGCAGGACCCCATCGGGATCGGGGAGTAGGTTGATGTGGCCGATAATTTTGGCCTCAGAGGTAGGGCGAAGCAGATAAGGGAAAGTGATCCAGCCATCCTGAAGGGACGGCGTCCCAACGCCGATAGCTGGCCAGATCATCAACCCGTTCGGCAAAGTCGCAGACAATGCTCCCTCAACGGACGGCGAGAGGGGGAAATCCAGCGCCACTACTCGCGCTCTGGCCTCATAGGCTCGCTGAAACAGGGCGGCGTACTGCTCAGGAGACCATTCATCGGGTCGTCCGTACTGTTGCAGGGCCTCCGCGTCCACGGCGACGATGGCGACCGGCGACCGGGCCCCCCCGGGGATGTGAAACAGGTCTCCCACACGGCCTGTCCAGGTGGGGAAGAGATCATAATCGGCCGCCAGGCTGACCAACAGGCCCGTGAGGGCACCGATGATAAAGCCGAAGAGGGACCGGCGCATAACACAGGGTGACTATCGCAACGGTACCACCACCAGCGGGACGGGCACAAACGTCACCAGCCAGATGATGACCATCAGGATGCCCAGAAAGGTGCGTCCCGGCCCCAACCGGGAGGCGTCGTTCAGCGGCGGGGGATGGCGGGGGCCAAAAAGCAGGCCCAGTACGGCCCAGATGACCCAGGTCGGCCAGGCCGGGTTCCCCGTCACCCAGAGGTACATCCCCAGGGCAACCAGCAGGCCGATGACCAGGTAGGCCAGTCTCCATGCCCGACGACCCAGCAGGGCGTAGGCCACATGCCCCCCGTCCAGTTGGCCGATGGGGAGCAGGTTGAGGGCCGTCACCAGCAAACCGGCCCATGCGGCGAAGACCACCGGCCCGCCGGGACTCTCCGGCAGGGAGAGCCAGACATCCTCGCCCGTCGCCCGGTCCGGCAGGATGCGCCCGAAGACCAGATATTTGGCCGCCAGGTACAGCAGCGAGTTTCCTTCCTGGTAGACGACGGCGGCTTGCTGCTCCTGGGGCGGAAGGAAGTCCGATGGCCGCCCCACGCGGGTGAAGAGCAGTCCCAGAAGGAGCAGGGGGACGGCGACGATAAACCCCGCCAGCGGTCCGGCGATACCGATGTCAAAGAGGGCCTTGCGGTCGCGCATGGGAGCCCGCTGAAAGATGACCGCGCCCATTGTGCCCAGGATGCTGAGCGGCATAGGGACAAAGTAGGGCAGGCTCACGGGCGAGCCATACCGGCGGGCGACGAAGTAGTGGGCCAGTTCGTGGGCCAGGAGAATGGTCATCAGGGCAACGGCGAAGGGCAATCCGGAAAGGAGCGCGCCCAGAAGCGTCCCGCCGGACTGAGGGGCGGCGCCCGCCAGCATCACCGTCAGCAAGGTCGCCAGGAAGAGAACCAGGTTGACCCAGGGACGCGGGGCCTGGGCCCGCACCACTCCCCGGACAGCGATGACCCGGTAGAGGTTTTTCTCTTTGGAGAGGAGGGCCGTATAGCCCAGCGCGGCGAACCGTTCTGAAACGCGTTCAAAAACCCGGTCCGGGTCGTCATACAGGCGACCGTAGAACGCAAAAGCCGGTTCGGCCCCCGGCTGGACCTCCACCTGCTCCACCGCCATCAGGTCCACCAGTTGGCTCCGTAATCGGTCCAGGATGGGGGAATCGGTCGGAAATACCGTGTCCATGTCTGTCACCTGTTTGGAGATCAGAGTTAGCCTGTTCGTCGGGCGACTCCCTGCGCCAGAGATTCGGAGAGGGCTGTTGTGGCGGCGGCCTGCGGCCGTCGCCCCACCTCTGCAGTTGCTGCGCAAGGGCTGGAACGTGCCAGGCACTTCTGAAAGTGCCTGGCACGTTTCTCGGCTATTGTACCATAAAATGGTCTGGAAGGAAAAAAACGGGTGAGAAGAGAGGGCTTACTTTCGCCGCACGCGGGGGCCCTGGGGGGTGTCTTCCACAACGTAGCCCATCCGGGCCAGTTCCTCCCGAATGGCGTCGGCCCGGGCCCAATCCCGCGCGCGGCGGGCCGCTTCTCTTTCCTCTACCCGGGCCATCACCTCCGGCGGCCACTGGTCCTCTATCCCCTCCGCCGCCAGTACCTCTTCCACCACCTCCGGCGGGAGTCCCTCCCCCAGGGCGGGCAAGCGCACCTCCCCCAGAAGGTCCAATGGGAAGGTCTCTCCCCGCCGAAAGCGTTGCTCTTCTCCATCCCGGCGGACCGTGACGTCGCTCCGGCCCATCACCCGGGCCTCCCCTGCCGCCAAATCCAGCACAACCGCTGTGTGCTCGTCTATCCCCAACAACGTCGCCGACGGCGGCAGCATCGCCTCCAGTACCCGCATGCGCTCCTCACCCATAAACGCGTAGCGGGTATCCAGATGGACGCCCCCTTCCTGATTGTCCCAGTGGGTGACGATGGCCATTTCCAGGCCGTAGGGGCCCAGAAGGTCCAGCCCGGGCTGCCAGTGGGGGTCCGCGCCGACCTTGTAGATTTCGTAAACGGGCAGGGCATAGGCGCCGACAGCGATGGCCATCGCGCTGGCAAAGGCCAGGACCGCTCCCCGCCGTTGCCGAGCGACGATGCGCTGCCAGGCCCGAGTCCCGGCCAGGTGGCGGACGGTGTAGGTGGGACTTCCCGGTCCCATAAAGATGTAATTGGCGGTCAACAGGGGGGCCGTGAGATGGGGGTCGTCGGTGCTGAAGGGGCCGTCCCTCCGGCGGGCCGGTATGACCGTCACCTGAGGGCAATAGTTCTGCAGTCGCTCCTGGATGAACTCCGCCAGGCGGCCCGCCACCCACGCGGAGTTGGGCTGGAATCCCGCCGGGGTCTCCAGGACGGCGACACGGATGGGGCTCCCGATGCGGCGGAAGAGGTATTCATGCACCGCCCGGCCCGCTGGCGCTGTTTCCCCGGAGCCGAAGAGGGCGATGAGGCCCGGGCGGCACCCTTCGCCTCCGGAAGCGTGACGGATGTCTTGCGGTCTGCGGGGGTCGGAATTCGGCATAGGGCGATGGATTCTCTATCAGACCTGGTGTCGGCGGGGTTGAGGCGGCGGCCCTCCGGGCCGCCGCTCCAACCCGAACTCTCATACCGGCTCAAACTGGCTGTTGTACAACTCGGCGTAGAAGCCGCCGCGGGCCATCAACTCCTCGTGCGTCCCCTGCTCCACGATGTTGCCGTCCCGCACCACCAGGATCAGGTCGGCGTTGCGGATGGTGGAAAGGCGGTGGGCAATCACGAAACTCGTCCGCCCCCGCATCAGTTCGTCCATCGCCTCCTGGATGAGCAACTCGGTGTGGGTGTCCACCGAACTGGTCGCCTCGTCCAGAATCAGCATGGGCGGGTCCGCCAGGAAGGCCCGCGCAATCGTCAGCAACTGCTTCTGCCCCTGGGAGATGTTGGTCATCTCCTCGTTGATGACCGTGTTGTACCCCTCCGGGAGCGTCCGGATGTAGCGGTCAATCCGGGCCGCGCGGGCCGCCGCCACCACCTCCTCGTCCGTCGCGTCCTCCCGCCCGTAGCGGATGTTCTCCAGAATCGTCCCGTTGAAGAGCCAGGTGTCCTGCAGGACCATCCCGAAGAGCTGCCGCACGTCGGCGCGGGTGAACTGGCGGACGTCGTAGCCGTCTATCAGAATCGCGCCGTCGTCCACATCGTAGAAGCGCATCAGGAGTTTGACCAGCGTCGTCTTGCCCGCGCCGGTGGGCCCCACGATGGCGACCTTCTGTCCGGGCCGGATGCGGGCGGAGAAGCCCCGGATGACCGGCGCGTCGGGCACGTAGCGGAAGTGGACGTTCTGGAACTCCACCCGCCCGTCCACCTGCTCTAACCGGACCGGCTGCTCCGGGTCGGGCGATTCCTCCTCGGATTCCAGGAACTCAAAGACCCGCTCCGCCGCCGCCACCGTCTGCTGCAGGATGTTGGAGATGTTCGCCAGTTGGGTGATGGGCTCTGTGAAGCCCCGGATGTACTGGGTGAAGGCCTGGATGTCGCCCAGCGCGATGCGCCCCCGGAAGGCCAGGTAGCCGCCGGTGATGACCACACCCACGTAGCCCAGGTTGCTGACGAAGCGCATCATCGGCATCAGGATGCCGGAGATGAACTGGGCCTTCCAGGCGACATTGTAGAGGGAATCGTTGTACTCGTCAAACCTGCGGAGGCTCTTCTCCTCGCCGTTGAAGGCCTTCACCACGATGTGCGCGCCGAAGGTCTCCTCCACATGTCCGTTCACCTTGCCCAGAAGGGCCTGTTGCTGGGCGAAGAACCGCTGGGAGTTGCGAATGATGAAGGTGACCAGGCCGGAGGAGAGCGGGATGACCAGCAGCGCCACCAGCGTCATCTGCCAGGAGATGGAGAACATCATCGCCAGCATGCCGACGACGGTGACGAAGGAGGTGACCGTCTGCATCAGGCTCTGGTTGAGGGTCTGATTGACGGTGTCCACATCGTTGGTGAGGCGGGAAAGAATTTCCCCGTGCTGGGTGCCGTCAAAGTACTTAAACGGCATGCGGTGGATTTTCTCCATCACGTCCCGGCGCATCTGGTAGGTGACCCGGACGGCGACGTCCGTCATCAGCCAGCCCTGGACGTAACTGAGCGCGGCGGAGAGGCCGTAGAGCCCCAGGACGGTCAGCAGGATGCGGCCGATTCCGGCGAAGTCTATCGTCCCCGTGCCGGTCAGTTGGGCGACGAGGCCCTCAAAGAGTTTGGTGGTGGCCTGGCCCAGGATTTTAGGCCCGAAGATGGAGAAGACGGTGGACCCGGCGGCCATGACGAAGACCGCCAGGATGGTCAGCCGGTACGGGCCCAGGTAGGCAATCAGTTTGCGCATCGTCCCGGCGAAGTCGCGCGGCTTCTCCACGGGCCCCATCATCAGGTGACCGGGCCCGCCGCCGGGTCGGCCCATCGGCCCCGGCGGACGAACAAGCCGCTCAGGCCGGAGACCCCCCGGCCCGGCTCGCAGGTCGGAAGGAAGTGGACGGCTGGATGCGGCCATAATCTACTCCTGTTTCACGCCTTGTAACGTGCCAGGCACTTCTGAAAGTGCCTGGCACGTTCAAGATTCGTCTTGCGCTACGGCGCCGACGACCTTCAACTGGGAGAGCGCAATCTCCCGGTAGATGTCGCACGTCACCATCAGTTCTTCGTGCGTCCCCCGGCCGACGATGCGGCCCTCGTCCAGCACCAGAATCCAGTCGGCGTCCTTGATGGTTGCCACCCGCTGGGAGACGATAATCACCGTGCTCCCGCCCACGTACTCCCGCAGCGCCCGCCGCAGTTGCCGGTCGGTCCGGTAGTCCAGCGAGGAGAAGCAGTCGTCAAAGATGTAGACCGATGGCCGCTTGACCAGCGCGCGGGCGATGGTGAGCCGCTGTTTCTGCCCGCCGGAGAAGTTGGCCCCGTGCTGGGCCACCTCCGCCTCCAGGGGCGAGCGCCCGTCGTCGCCGGTGCGGGAGAGGATGATGTCGTGGGCCTGGGCGACCTCCAGGGCCTTCATCAGTTGCTCCTCGGGCGCGTCCTCGTCGGCGAAGCGCAGGTTGCTGGCGATGGTGCCGCTGAAGAGATTGCTCTGCTGCGGGACGTAGCCGATGCGGTCCCGCAGGTCCTTCAGCCGGACCTGGCGGATGTCCACCCCGCCGATACGGATTTCCCCCTCCGTCGCATCGTAGAAGCGCGGGATGAGGTTGATGAGGGTGGACTTGCCGGAGCCCGTCGTGCCGATGATGCCCACCGTCTCCCCGGCGTGAATCGTGAAGTTGATGTCTTCCAGGACGTACTCCTCGGCCCCCGGATAGCGGAAGGAGACGTGGCGGAACTCAATCGTCGGCACAAACGGCTCCGGGAAGGGGACGGGCTCCTCGGGGTCCCGGATGCTCACCTCGGTCTCCAGGACGTCGGCGATGCGGTTGGCGGCGACGTCCACCCGGGGGAGCATCAGGAAGAGCATGGAGATCATCGTGAAGGAGAAGAAGACCTGCATCGCGTACTGCAGGAAGGCGATCGTGTCGCCGATGCGCATCGTCGCCTGGGCGACCTGGTGGGCGCCGACCCAGAGGATGAGCACCGTCAGCCCGTTCATCAGGAGCATCGTCACCGGCATCATTACCACGGCGATCCGGTTGACGAAGAGGAACGTCTCCGTCAGGTCCCGGTTGGCCCGGTCAAACCGCCGCTTCTCGTACTCCTGGCGGTTGAAGGCCCGGACGACCATCATGCCGGTGAGGTTCTCCCGGGCGATCTGGTTCAGCCGGTCAATGAGGGACTGGATGATTTTGAACTTCGGCAGGGTGATGCGGAAGACCACCGCGATGAGCCCGACCAGGACCAGGACACCCAGGGCGATGATCCACATCATAGACGGGCTCTTGGTGGCGGCCCGGACAATCGCGCCGATCCCCATCAGCGGCGCGAAGAAGACCATCCGGAGCAGGAACATCATCACCATCTGAATCTGGGTGATGTCGTTGGTGGAGCGGGTGATGAGGGACGCGGTGGAGAAGCGGTTCAGTTCGGCGCCGGAGAAGGCCATCACCTTCTCAAAGAAGAGGTGGCGCAGGTCCCGGGCCAGCCCGGCGGCGGTTCGTGCGGCCAGAAAACCGACTATGATGGCCATTGTCGCCGCCAGCAGGGTGACCAGCAGCATCTCCCCGCCCACGCGCAGGAGATAGTTGTTCTGGACCCGGAGGAGGTCCACGCCCAGGGCCTCGTACTCGGCGCGGACGGCGCGCGCGGCGGCCTGAAGCAGGGCCTTCTCCCCGCCCAGGGCCTCAAACCGCCGGTCCGCCGCCTCCAGGATGGCCGTCCGTTGCCCGGCGGGCAGGCGGGCCAGCAGGGCGAAGAGGTCGGTCCCCGGCGGGAGTTTGGAGAGGTCAAAGCCGCCCATCCCCGGCATCAGCGCCTGGGCCTGCTCCGGGTGGGCCTGGACCTGCTCTATGCCCATCACCAGGACCATCGCGCGGGCGACGGCGGTCTGAAGGCGCGCTACAGCGTCCGGGTCAGCGGGCCGCAGGACGTAGATCGGCTCCTGGGCCAGCGCGGGGTACTGCCGGACCAGCGCGCCGTAGTCCGGCGAGGCGGAATCCACCAGGGCGTACTGGGCCCGCAGGTCTGCCGCCTCCTCCTCCGTCAGGAAGAGGGACAGGCGCTCCATCGTGCTCCGGCGCATAGCCCGGGGCACGGCTTCCTCCACCCCGCCCTGCTGGATGCCCACGTTGACGATGCGGGACATCAGGTCGGGCAGGGCCAGGTCAGCGTTGGCCTGGACAAAGAGCAGGACGATGATGGAAAAGACGAAGAGCTGATACGGTTTCAGGTACTTCAAGAGTCGGCGCATATCCGTCTCCGGTTACAGGAAGCAGATGCAAGATTGCAAGATTGCAGGATGCAGGATGCAGGATTGCAGGGTTGCAGGGTCGCAGGCAAACCCCAGGGACGGAATACGGAATACGCTTCACGTTTCACGCTTCACGCCTCACGTTTCACGTTTCACGCTTCACGTTTCACGTTTCACACCTCCCGTCCCCCCTCCTCCAGAGCCGCCAGGAGTTTCCCCAGAATCTCGTAGAACGCGGCCCGTTCCTGGGAAGAAAGGGAGCGAAGGAGATCTTCCACCGCGTGGCGACGGTCGGCCCGGACCTGCTCCAGTACCTGTGTTCCCTTCGGGGTGAGGGCGACGAGGACGGAACGGCGGTCGGCCGGGTCGGGCCGACGCTCCACCAGGCCCCCTTCCAGGAGCCGGTCCACGATGCCGGTCATAGAGGCCGCGCTCTGGTGGGTGGCCGTGGCCAGGTCGCCCATCCGCAGGGCCTGCCCCTCCGCGCGCCCCAGGGAGCAGAGGGTCAGGTACTGGGGGAAGGTCAGGCCGTAGCGGGCCAGGTCGCGCGCGAAGCGGGCTCGCAGCGCCCCCATTAGCCGCAACAAGCGCATGCTCAGATCGTCCCGCTGTTCCTGCACATTTCCCCCTGCACGCTCATTATTTTATGGCCTGAAAATTTCACGGGGCGAAGTTTACCACAGGGGGGTTGTTTTGTCAAGGCCTGAGAAAGCACCCAGGTCTTCGTCGCAGCCGGGGGAAGATCGGGTACAGGGGAGCAAAAGCGGTTCGCTGCCCCAGCCGGGCATTTGTCTTCCCCTCCAGTTCGGTTATAATGAGATGCGCTGACCATCCAATCCGCGTCTCATTTTCCAAACCCTGTGCTGAGTCTCGTAAAATCGTACCGGGTGAAAGTCCTGAAAAGTCGTGCCGCTTTTCCCCTCACCCCCCCTTCTCCTCCCCGTTTCGGGGAGGAGTAGGGGG
>JACIWQ010000012.1 GCA_014360895.1 Thermoflexales bacterium
AAGGGGTGAAAACGGAACCAGCAGTAACAGTGGTAGGAACTGTGTGGTTCAGGAGGTTCCAGCGGTCACTGGGGGTTAGGGTGTTTCCCTGGTTGTCAACAAGGTGCACCCCTGTGTAATAATGGACCAGGATCTGGCGGTAATCTTCCCAACGGAAGTTGGGCTCCCACTGGGCTATAGGGGTCCCATCGCATCCCATCTCTGCTCCATCCTCACAGCCTACGGCATTATGCCGACCCTCAATCCAATGGTTAGCGCTATGGACCCCCATTCCGGAGCTACTGTGTTCATTTTGGGAACTCACCGGGTCAAAGATGCCTTTGTGAGGGCCGTTTGGGTCACGATTATAAGTTTGCTGTCCCACATATTTGCGATATTGGAGGTCAAAAACGTTACCATTATAAGTCAAGTATCGGCCTTCTGTATCCGCTACAAAACTGCGATATTCTTCCGCTCGGGCTGAAGACCATCCAGGCCGGTATACTTGATATTGCCAATCGTTAAGGCCGTAGTGAGTTATCCCATTAGTATCAGTCACAATAGAATGAGGGCACCAGTAAAGGGCCACTGTTCTTGCTGCAATAGAAAAGGCCCGCGCCATTTCAGGTTGCCAGCCCTGAAGGGATGTCTCTGCTGTGCCACCAATTTCCCCCTCTAACACCCCTCCCAGATAATTGCTCCAAGAAGGGTCATGTTGGTAGACGCCTACTTCAAAGGGTATTTGCTGTACACATTCTTCAGGGGAGATTTCAGGGGGGCAATATCGCTCCCTGAAAATCCAAATTGTCCCATCATTCCCTTCTTGGTATGGGCAATCACTCGAGGCAGGGGTATGAACTCCAGGGGGAGTTAAAACAAAAGGGATGACATTTTCCCCTCCTTGGCGAGGGAAGGGCTTTTCCGGTTTGCTTGTGTTAGGCCCCTGACGAGATATTTCAATCACCTGCACCTTTTGTCCTGGCAACCTTGAAGTTCCATAGAGAAGCCTGTTCCCATCAGGGGACCAGGTTAAAGAGTTTTTTAATCCTCCTGGAGCTATATCTCCCTCACGGTCATCGGTCAACTGCTTCACCATTTTGGTTTCAGGGTCAAGAAAGAAAATTTCATAAGAAAGTCCTCTCTCTTCCGTGCGTGCTATAAAGGCAAGGATTTTTCCATCCGGGGACCAGGCGAGATTCCATGGCTCCCAGGCCGAGTGCACTTCAGCAATTAGATCCCCATCTTTATCAAGTAGGAAAATGCTATATCTAGACGAAAAGGCCAATTTGCTCCCATCAGGCGACCAGGCAAACCATCCCCAAAAGGCCCCAGTATAGGGAACGATCTTTTTAAGCTCTCGTGGCTTCTTCAGATTCACGATCCACGCTTCTCCTCCAACGGCTAAGGCTATCCTATCCCCTTGTGGGGAAAGAGCAAAAAGATTTGCTCCTTCTGGAGGAAAAAGAAGGTTAAATTTTATCCCATCCAAACTAACGCTTTTAATATAGCCATCAAATCCCATGTAAACTAGACGGCCATCCTTCGTCCACTCTACCTGTCCTGTTTTGAGGGGTTCCGCTAATTTCCTCTTCCCTGTCCCATCAGATTTCATAACCCAAAGGGATGCACCCTTTTGAGGCTTAGGGAGGGATTGGGTATAAGCAATCCACTTCCCATCCGGAGACCAGGCATAATCCCACACCCTTTCCAGAAGCTTACTGGCATTTCTTCCTTGGGAATCAGTGATCCATAGCTCTCTTCCTCCTATCACTTGCTTCCTGAAAAGCATCCATTTGCCATCCGGGGAGAATTCAGGGGCATAGTATTCCCTCCAGGGGTTATCTTCCAGAACTTTCCCTTCAACTTCCAGGGGATATCTCCGCATTATAATTATGCTTTCTAAGCTCTCTAACAAAGAAAAAGGCGTGGGAGTAGGCGGCGAAGGCCTCCCGGCCGAACTTATCAATGGCACCTGGCTTATCCCGATAAAGGAAAAGATGAGGAGAGCAAAAAAGAATAACAAACCTTTTTGCTGGAGAAGTCTTTTGCCTCCCATTTTTTATTTTTATTTACTCCTTTGCAATTAAATTAGGGGTCAAACCCCTTTCCGAAGCATAATGATAGCGCAAGGACGGCAGACTGCCAAGAAGGGGGATAGAGATGTGATGACCGGGACTACATCTTGTAGCGCAGAGGGTCTTTACGTGCACCGAAGCGGCCCGATGCCAGCCAGAAGGAGAAGACGTCACGGCCCACGATGCTTTCACCAGAGACCCAGAGGCCCTGTAGCAAGAGGCGAAGGGGTTCGTGGATCTCCAGCGGGGAGCTCTGGTCCTGGACGATACCCCCTCGGGCAAGGGAGAAGCACCAGATGCTGTCCACTGGTAACCCAGGACAATGGCTTCTTCCCACCATTCCCAGGTGGATGTGTTCTGGAGCATGAGGGAAGGGGTGAAAACGGAACCAGCAGTAACAGTGGTAGGAACTGTGTGGTTCAGGAGGTTCCAGCGGTCACTGGGGGTTAGGGTGTTTCCCTGGTTGTCAACAAGGTGCACTCCTGTATAGTAATGGACCAGGATCTGGCGATAGTCTTCCCAGCGGATGGGCCAAGGCTCACCCGTGCCGTATCGGCCGGAATTGCCAAACCCCCAGCGGCTGGCTCCATTCTGGCTCATCCCTCGCTGATGAGCATTGGTCTCGGAGATAATTCCAGTAATGGCCGGGGCATAACTAATTGGGTTTTCCACACTTCGCAGGTAGCCGTAGTCGCCTGAGGCTGTTCGCAGGTAAGCGTCAGCTGAGAACTCGGCGAAAATGGGCCCTTTCCCGGGCTCAGGGGCATAGATCAGATATAGCCCTTCCGTTTCGTTCACCGCTTCCTGAACTGCCTGCTGGTATGCAGAAGAGAGTCTGTCAAAGTAATAGGGGATGAAGACTTGAAACTGGTTGGAATTGTTGATTTCCCTCCGGCAATTTCCCCAGTAGTCCTCTCCCCCTTCATTTGCTCTTATGGCGCAGTAAGCATAGGTGCGGGAAGCGATGGCCTGAGCCCGAAGAGCCAGAGGGTGGTAAGAAGGCTCCATCTCCCGAGGGACAACATCCAAGAGATAGTCACCCTCTATTTCCACTTGGGCCGGATTGGTGGGGTAAGGATAGGGGCGAACCTGCTCAGGAGGATAGCGACCTGAATCAAACTCTGTGCATCCATAGCGGGTGTCGGCTTCATTTTGAGGGGTAGAAGGATCATCCCATTGGCATAGAGGATTTGGTTGGTCCCAGTCAATCTCACCATTGCCTTTCAACGCATACATCATAACTGTAATCCCTTGTTGCTCCTGAAAGTAAATGGCAATACGCTTGTATAAGGTGGGAAGAATGAACAAGGAAAAGAGGGAGAATATAGCTATGCCTTTTCTCCAGGTCATTGCTGCACCTCCACCTGGATGATACACAATGCTCCCTCTCCGGGTTTTGTGCAGTTAATGAGCAGATTATCCCCATCAGGTGACCAAGCAAATGAACTCCCACCTCGCACTTCAGGAGGCAGTAAATATAAAGGGTGTTCTTGGCCTGTCGATAAATCAATTAAGCGGTAACTAACCCTATTGGTTTCAGAGATTGTTCCTGAGAGGAGTATAAATCGGCCATTAGGAGACCATGCCAAATTATGTATATAAGATGGGCGCAATACCGAAACTTCCCTAACTTCCCCTATCCATGGGTCAACAAGCAACAGAAAACTAAATGGATTTGGCAATCTACCCATTGTGGCTCTTACAGCCAAAGTTCTTCCATCGGGGCTCCACTGGGCATCCAATGCCCACCGCTTTTCTTCAAACTTTTCCCCCAAGTCTATCTCCTTTATTTGCCCAGTTTTCCCGTCAAAAATTAAAAAGTGTTCACAATTATACACTGCTTGCCACCTTCCCCCTGGCGAAATCGCTGTGTTATACTCCCATCCGCAAGCTGGTGCTGGTGGTGCAAAACGAGCAAAGTCCACCTCTATCCTCTTGTCCGGAGGGCCAATTAACTTGCCTACCAACTTGCCCTTTGCATACGCCATAGCCCCTCTCCCCTCCGGAGCAAGAACCAAGGGCTGGACCACTCCCATCTCTATCAGCTTAGGATTGCCATCCAATGGGTGCCAAATCAGATCTTCTTGCTCTCGTTATAGAGCAAGTAAGCCAAGGATTGTTCTTTGGAGGACCAAATCGGCTTTCCCCAGATTACGCCTTCTTTCAGCCTCTTTAGTGCTCCAGTTTTCGCATTAAACACCTCAATCGCCACCCTATTCCTTCCGGGCAATGTGTCCCTGAGGATGAGGACTTCATCATTGGAAATCCATCCCACAATCCTCAGGCCGAGGGTATCTGTAAGGACCACTCGGGGTGAACCGAAGTGGATTTGCTCCAGGGAAGCATTTTCCCAAGTGGAAGGGGTTTGCAAAATAAATGGTGTAGGGGGTAACTCTCCAGCAATCCCTGCCTGGCTATTTACCCTGATGATGAAAGCGATTGTCGCCACTACAATAAGAAAAGCTAAACCCATCCCCAATTTGTCCCTTTTCATCTGCTCACCTCCCAAAAATTTCTGAAGGCCCAACTCCGTATCGTTCTCCGGAATTGTGCCAGCGACGCGCGGCAAACCCAAAATCCGCGCTCGTCCGCGTTTATCCGCGTCCAAACCCTACGGCGTCACCCCCAGGTAGAGCAGATACAGCAGCGCGAAGGTGCACAGGAAGAAGAGCACCGAAACCAGGTAGTGCTGGACCTGGCCCGTCTGCAGGGCCTGGCGGAATTCCCGGCCGATCAGGCCGACCAGTTTCGCCGACCCGTCCACCAGCCCGCCGTCAATGATGTAGCGGTGGACCCAGCGGTTGAGGATGCCCCAGAGTTCGCCCAGCCGGGCCAGACCGTGCAGGAGGCCGTCTATCAGACCCCGGTCTATCCACTCGTAGGCGACCTTCGCCAGCCAGAGGGTAGGCCGGATAATGACCAGGCCGTAGAACTCATCAATGTAGTACTTGTTGCGCAGGACGGTGTGGACCGGCCCCAGCCAGCGGACCAGCGGGTCGGTCTCCCCCTCTGCCAGCGGCCGCCGCCCGTAGACCAGCCAGCCGCCCAGCAACCCCAGCAGCGCCGCCCCCACCGAGATGGAGACCGGGACCGGGTTGAACGGCAGCGCCTCCGGCGCCTCCCCCAGCGTCGCGCCGACGAAGTGGTGGAACCAGTTGCCGTGGAAGAGCGCCTTGCCCACCTCGCCCAGCACCGGGAAGTCCTCCGGCACGCCGACAAAGCCGAAGAGGACGGCGAAGAGCGCCAGGACCACCAGCGGCCCCGTCATCACCCAGGGCGTCTCGTGGGCGTGCTCGGCATGGTGGCTGCGCGGATGCCCCAGGAAGGTCAGGCAGATTTGCCGCATTGTGTAGAATGCGGTGAGGAGCGCGCCCGCCGCCAACGCCCAGAAGACCGTCGGGTTGTGGGCCCAGGCGTGGGCCAGAATCTCGTCCTTGCTCCAGAAGCCGGCGGTGATGATCGGGAAGCCGGCCAGCGCCAGCCCGCCCGCCAGGAAGGTCCAGAACGTGACCGGCATCCGCTTCGCCAGCCCGCCCATCTTCATCATATCCTGCTCGTGGTGGGTGCCGATAATGACCGACCCGGAGCCCAGGAACAGCAGTGCCTTGAAGAAGGCGTGGGTGACCAGATGGAACGCGGCGGCGATGTAGGCGCCGATGCCCAGCGCGGCGACCATGTAGGCCAACTGGCTGATGGTGGAGTAGGCCAGCACCCGCTTGATGTCGTTCTGGGCGACGGCGATGGTGGCAGCGAAGACCGCGCTGAAAGTCCCGATGACGGCCATCGCCTGCATCGGCGGCGTCCCGGCGGCGTGCTCCAGCCCCACCGAGAGGAGCGGGAACATCCGCACCACCAGGTAGACGCCCGCGGAGACCATCGTCGCGGCATGGATCATCGCGCTGACCGGCGTGGGGCCCTCCATCGCGTCCGGCAACCACACATGGAGCGGGAACTGGGCCGATTTCCCCACCGTCCCGGCGAAAATCAGCAGCCCCACCGCCGCGGCGACGGAGAGCGTCGGGATCACCGACGGCGTGATCGCCAGTTCGTGCAACACCTCCTCGTTGCGCAGAATGGCGTCAAAACTGAGCGTGCCCGTCTGCGCGTAGAGGTAGGCGATGCCGATGAGCATGATGACGTCGCCGATGCGGGTGGTGAGGAAGGCCTTGATCGCCGCCCGGTAGGCCGACGGCTTCTCAAACCAGAAGCCAATGAGCAGGTAGGAGCAGAGGCCCATAATCTCCCAGAAAATGAAGAGCATCAGCAGGTTGTCGGAGACGGTGAGCCCCAGCATCCCGGTGGCGAAGAGGCTGATGTAGGCAAAGAACCGGCTGTAGCGCGGGTCCCCGTGCATGTAGCCCACGCTGTAGATGAAGATGGCCAGACAGGTGATGGAGACGAAGAAGAGGGTGATGGCCGTCAGCGGGTCCACGAAGACCCCCATCTCCAGCGCCACGTTCGCCGAAGGCAGCCACGGGATGCTCACGGCGATGGGATGCTCGTAGAGATGTTCGCCGCCCCAGCCGACGACCGTCCAGAAGACGTACTGGGCCATCAGGAAGGAGAGGGCCATCGCGCCGATGGCGACCGAATGGCTTAGCCGCTTCCAGCGGTTGAAGAAGAGGACGATGGAGACAAAAGCCAGGAACGGCGGGAGCGGGATGAGAACGGTCAGGAGTTCCAGAAGTTGGCGAGGGTCCATATGTCGCTCCTACCACTTCAGCAGGTTGATCTGGTCTATGTCGGTGGTCCGGCGGCTGCGGTAGATGACGACGATGAGGGCCAGGCCGACGGCGACCTCCGCCGCGGCGACGGCGTAGACGAAGGCCGCGAAGGCCTGACCAACGGCCGTCGTCGGCTCACCGTACCGCCAGAAGGCCAGCAAGTTGAGGATGACGGCGTTGAGCATCAGTTCCACGCCCATCAGGATGGCGATGGCGTTCCGCCGCGCCAGCACGCCGTAGGTGCCGATGCAGAACAGCGCGGCCGCCAGGATGAGGTACCAGGCCAGTGGAATCATCGGACGTCTTCCTCCTCTTTGAGGTCCTTGAACACCTGCTCTAACCTTATAATTCAATCATCTCCCTGGGATAGCCTATTCCTGCCTGTCGCAACCGACGAGCCTGCGGACTCCCTTTGGGAATATGTACACCGCCGGAAGCCAGCCAGAAGTAGGCCGGCCTCGGATTCCGTTGGGTCAATTGCCAAAGAGCTTTCGCGTTTCCCTGAAGCCACGCCTTTAACCAGGCCAACTTGCTGAGGAAAGCGCTCACCTCAGAAGTATACGCTGGATGGACCTCTATCCAGAACGCCACTTCAGGGCCCCTCTCTATCTGGAAGCCCACCCCGTAATCCCACAGAGGATCATCCGGGTACTTTTCCTTCAGGGCCTTCTCCAAGTTCACGCTGCCGGTAAAACGGCCGTTCTTTTTACACCGGATTCTATCGCCGTCCGGTCCGAGAGCCTGTTTGCCTGGCCGATACGCGCCGAGGCCCAGATGAGGAGTCTCCGCTACCGCCTTCTGGAAACTCATTCCTCTCCCCCGGAGGCCACCTCGGCGCGCCGGATTACATCGGCCACCACATCCCCGGCCAGCCCACTGAACCGGGTCAACCCGCCCCATTCTGCCTCATCCACCGATTCAGAACCCGGGTCCAAGCTGGTGATGTCCACAACGGAGCCATCCCGCCGGAAATAGTATACCCGATATGCCTTGGTGATTACGCTATCGGCCAGCCTTTTCAAGGGCTCTGTCGTCGGCAGCGAGAACAACTTGAGGACATCCCGGGCCGTCCCTCCGTGCTTTTGCACAATCTGCAACGCCCAGACGGCATCCAGGACAACCGGCGAATGAGTGGAAAGGGAGACCCGGTATCCCCGCCAGAGGAGTTCCAGCACCAGCACGAGGACAGCAACGATGGCGGCCGGATGCAACCCCATCTCCGGTTCTTCTATCACTACCCACTCTATGTGGCCCCGCCTCTGGGTCTTGGCTGGAGGTATCAGCCAGTAGAGGCCCAACAAGAGCGGCACAAACTCCCGCTGCCCGGCCGACCATACCAGAAACGGAAGGCTCTGGCCTGCGGGCCCCCTCAGCACAAGTCGCCTTTCCAACTGACGGGTCTCCAACTCCAGCCCGAATCCGGCAAAGACGTGTTGGTCCAGAAGTTGGCGATACTCGCTTTTCAGGCGTCTGGGCCAGGGCTGCGGGAACAATTCGCCCGGGAGAGGAAATTCCGACTGAACCAGTTGATGGAGTTTCTCGCTGAACTCCCGAACCACAAAAGGGTCACCGGCCCGATAATCCGTAAAAGGCCGCGTCAGCCCTTCCCGTAAGGTCAGGACGCGCTGAGCAGGAATGTAAAAAACCCGTTCTTCTTCCTGTCCCCTGGCCGTCAAAAGGCTCACGAGTTTCCTGGGCGCCTCGTCTACCTGGATTTGGGTCTCTGCTTCGTCGTAGACCCCCGACATCCCTTCGCCCCAATATAATTCCAGAAACCCCTTTAACTCCCCCCTCCAGTCCAGGTTAAACCGCCTCATCTCCTCCCGAATGGGCCGATAGTCCACCAGTAATTTTGCCAACTGTAACAGGATGCTCTTCCCCGTCGCCTGAGGGCCCACAAAGACGGTCAGGTCTCCCCAGGCCACGTCTGCCTGCCGAATCGGCCCCAATGCACGAACGGTTAGCCTTTTCATCGCGACTGACTATCCTCGGCTCTAAACGAACATCCCCGTTTCCTGCTACCCTAATGCGTACACGGCGTCGCGAAAATCGTGCCGTCGTGGTAGTAGTTGGCCCACGCGTAGACGGGCCACCAGGTCAGGTCAAAGGCCAGGGCCAGCGGCTCCGAGAAGACCTCCGGCTCCACGAACTCGCCGCGGGCGGCCATTTCCGCCCGGCAGGCCCCGCGCGCCCGTTTCCATCCGATGTGGAACCCCAACCCCAGCAGCAGGTAGAGGCAGGCCAGGGCCAGCATAACCATTATCAACACTGTTGCCGCCCGCCGCGGCTCTCTCCAACGGCTCATTTCCCAGCTACACCCAATCTTCCAAACGAAATTCGCTGGCGAAGGGATTGACGAAACGGACCCCCTCCACCACCTCACCCCCTGGAAAATCCTCGCTAAAGATGACCGGAATCTGGTTTAAACGGGCCGTGGCCCAGATCATCGCGTCCCAGAAATGAAACCGATGGTCTCGCACCCCCCGGATGGCCTCCAGGACCACCGGACCCGTCAGGCTGAGCACCATCCAGGACCGGAGATGATTCTGAACCCGCTCGTACCCTTCCTCCACGGTGAGCGGAGCCGCAATCTTGCGCGTCACGGTGACGAAAAACTCGGCCAGTACCTGCGTGCTGATGGCCCCCCTTCCCCGGACCACCAGGGCATCCAGGACCCGGATCGCCTGCCGTTGTTTTTCTGGCTCGGAGCGATCATAGGCGTAAACCAGGACGTTCGTATCCAGAAAAACCCTACCGTCCATAAAGGTCTTCGCGGCGCCAGGTCCGCTTGCCGACCACGGGCCCTTGCTCCATCAAGCGTTCAAGGAATTGCCGTTCCTGCTCCCAGGCCTTCAAATCGGGTCGGAAGGGCACCCAGGCCTCTATCTGCTCTACTGCCTGCCGGATAATCTCTGCCTCCGTCATCCCGCGTTCACGGGCCAGCCGTTTGAGCAACGCCTCCTGGTGGGGCGCCAGATAGACCTGCTTGCGAACCATCTGCACCATATCCCCCTCTCAGCGCCGTTATACATCACATTATACATCACCCCACCCGAGAGGCAACCGATGGAGTGGGGGGAAGACTGCTCTACAGAGCCCTGGTCTCCAGTTCCCGGCCCAGTTCCTCTGCCAGCCGGATGACCGCTTCGGCTTCTGCCGGGCCCACCACCGCCGACCGGTCGTAGCGGGCCAGGTTCCGGTACCTGAGCGCCTCCCGCAACCGGCGCCCTATCTCCGCAGACAATTCGCCGGTCCGGACGTAGAGTTCTCCAAAGCGGCCCACCAGTCCCCCGTGAGTCTTGGGGAGCCGTTCCGCCTTCAGCAGGACCATCCCTTTAACGACCAGTTCGGCGGCGTTGTAGGCCAGGTCTACGGCCAGACGGTAGCGCCCCTGTCGGGCCATCTCCTGGGCGCCCTCCAGGTACTCAGCCGCCAATTCCTGCAGCCCCCGAATCTCCTCCCGCCGCAGTTCTTCCGCACTCATCGCATACAGCACCTCCCCTTCCCGAATCGCCCGGTACAGGAAGTAAGAGGCCGGATACCGACGTTCGTTCACCGAATAGACCAGCGGCTCCACACTTTCCGCCGTCTCCAGCGCGACCTGAAAACTGGCTTCATCACAAGCTCTCTCTACGATACCGGAGCCGTCCGTTCGGAAGACCAGCAGGTCCACGTCGCTTTCAGGGCGGGCCTTTCGGGAAGCCGCGCTTCCGTGCAGTAGGACACACGCCACATAGGGACGAGCAGGGCTTTCCAGCAGCCGGGCCACGAACATCTCCGCCGCCCGCCGCTTCCGCTCTACAACCGCTGCCCGATTCCCTTCACCGCTCATCCTAAACCGCAAAGGGCGCAAAGGAAAACAAGACGCAGACGAGCACAGATTTCCTTGCCCCAAAAGAACTCAAATTCTTCTATCCGCGTCCATCCGCGTTCATCCGCGTCCTATCTTTCCCGCACGATGGTCACGGCGCCGATGAGGGCCATCACCAAGAGCACCGAGGCGACCTCAAAGGCCAGCGCGTACCCCTCTGGGTCCACCAGCGTCACCCCCAGGACCTGGAGGGTGTGTTCCGGGACCGGTTGCGCTCGGACCACCTCGCCCAGGCCCACCTGCAGGATCAGGAAGATCAGCACGCCCAGGAGCACCGCCGCCAGCAGGGCCGCCAGCCACCACTGTTCGTTGGCGCGCGGCATCGGCTGCCGCATGAAGGCACGGGTGAGCATAATCGCGAAGATAATCAGGATGCCGATGGCGCCCATGTAGATGAACAACTGCGCCGCGGCAAAAAACGGGGCCTCTAACAGAACGTAGAGGCCCGCCATCCCGAAGAAGACCAGCATCAGCCACAGCGCGGCGTGGAACAGGTTGCGAACGGTGACGACGGCGATCGCCCCGCCCAGCACCATCAGGCCGAAGAGGACGAAGAGCACGTGGGAGAGCGTGATGGTCATACGGTCACCTCCAGTTCAGCCGTCTGGACGGCCCGCCAGGCCCGCCGCTCCTCCCGTCGCCGGCCCAGCGCGCTTACCCCCCAGACGGCCAGCACGGTCAGGACGTTGGAGAGCAGGAGAATCCCGGCGCGGGTCCAGACCGGGGCGCCGCCGGGGAAGGCCTCCGTAATCCCCTTGTTCACCAGCACCGTCACACAAAGATTCACAATCGCCAGCGGCGTCAGGAACTTCCAGTTGAAGTTCAGCATCTGGTCAATCCGCAGCCGGGGGAGCGTAATCTGAATGAACATCCAGGCCAGGATGACCAGGCCCATCTTGATGAAGAACCAGAGGGTCCCCAGAATCGGGGCCTGGTCCACCCACGGCCCCCGCCAGCCGCCCAGGAAGAGGGTGGTGAAAATGGCCGCCACCGCCACCGAGTTCATGAACTCGGCCAGGTAGAACATGCCGAACTTCATCCCGCTGTACTCAATGAAGTACCCGCAGACCAGTTCCGACTCCGCCTCCAGCAACTCAAAGGGACGGGCGTTGATCTCGGCGAGGCTGGCCACGTAGAAGATGAAGGCCGTCAGCGGCATCGCGACCAGGAAGATGACGTTCTGTGCGCCGACGATGCCCTGCATCTTCATCGTCCCGGCGACGGCCACCACCGTCAGGACGGCCAGCAGTTGGGGGATTTCGTAGCCCACCAGTTGGGCCACCGCGCGGAACGCGCCGACGGTGGCGTATTTGTTGTTGGACGACCACCCGGCCATCAGGAAGACGAAGAGGGCTGCCGAGGAGAAGGCCAGGATGTAGAAGATGCCGATGTTCAGGTCGGTGCCGATGAGGGAGCCGCCGGGGCCGAAGGGGATGACCGCCCAGAGCATCACCGACGCGAAGACGACCAGCATCGGGGCCAGGTTGTAGGGGATGAGGTCAATCCCCTGCGGGCGGATGTCCTCCTTGACAATCATCTTGATGGCGTCGGCGAAGGTCTGGAGGATGCCCCAGGGGCCGGCCCAGGTGCCGGAACTGTTGGGGCCCAGCCGCCCCTGGATGCGGGCGGCGATTTTCCGGTAGGCCCAGATGAGGAAGATGACGACAATGAGGGGGAAGAAGCCCACCACCAGTGCGCCGACGGCCCGGACGACCAGGAGCGCCGTCGGCTCGGGGAGCCCCCACCCCATCAACACACTCTGGAGCCAGGCCCCGATGTTGACGATGGCGTTGGAGAGAAAAGCTAGCAGACGGGTGAGCCAGTCCATATTGCGTACTCCGTATTCCGTATTGCGTATCCCGTGTGGCGTGTTCCGTGTTGCGTACGCCGTCAGGCCCACTCCAGCGCGCCTTTCTTCCACGCGTAGAGCAGGGCCCCCAGCAGGAGCAGGAGGAAGAGGACGCCCTCTATCACGGCATACAGGGGCAGCCAGTTGTAGATGAGCGCCCAGGGGAAGAGGAAGACGGCCTCCACGTCAAAGACCATGAAGGCCAGGGCGAAGATGTAATACTGGGCCTTGTACTGGACCCAGGCCTCGCCGTGGGGGTAGATCCCGCATTCGTAGGGTTCACTTTTGCGGGGATGGGGTTTTTTGGGCCGGAGAAGCCATGCCAGAGCCGGGGGTAATGTGCCTAAAAGTGTAGCCACAAGGAAGAGCAAGCCGACGAAGGTGAATTGTTCTAACAAGGGCGGCCTCCTTGTAAGAGCATGGGAAGTTGTGGCTCAAAACGGCTTAAATTATAGCATGGGATGGTGAAATGGCAAACCGTCATCAGCAAGGGAGCGGAAACAGCCCACCGGTGCGGCGACCCGGCGGTGTCCTGACGGATAGGGCTTCTCACCAACCCCAAAAGACGCAGGAGGCGCAAAGAATCAACGAATTTGCGCCTTTTGGGGTGAACGGATGTACGCTGGTAGGAAACGATTACAGTCCTCGCTCCTGCGCCGCGCGGGCCGCCGGAGCGTAGCACTGAAGGGTATATTCTTTCAGCATCCGGCGGGTACAGAAGACCGGAGCCACCGACCGGATAGCTTCTTTCATCACCCGGACCCATCCACGGGGGATGCCATCCGGGTCCCGCTGGTAGAACAGAGGCGCCACTTCTTCCTCCAGTAGGCGGTACAACTCTGCCGCATCGTGGGCATCCTGCGCCCCCGGGTCAGCATCCTCCAGCGGAGCAATTGCCCAGCCATTGACACCGTTGTACCCCTCATCCCACCATCCATCCAGCACACTCAGATTGGGCACCCCGTTGATCGCCGCCTTCTGCCCACTGGTGCCGCTGGCCTCCATCGGACGCCGGGGCGTGTTCATCCAGACGTCTACGCCCTGGACCAGATAGCGGGCCACATGCATATCGTAGTCCTCAATGAAAGCAATCCGCCCGCCCACCTCCGGGTCTTTGGCGAAGGTGTAGACCTGCTGAAGGAGATACTTCCCGGCATCGTCGGCGGGGTGGGCCTTCCCGGCAAAGATGAACTGGACCGGGCGGTACGGGTTATGCAGAATGCGTTTCAGCCGCTCCGGGTCTTGGAAGAGCAGGTTGGCCCGCTTATAGGTGGCAAACCGACGGGCAAAGCCAATCGTCAGCGCTTCCGGGTCCAGGAAGGCCCCCGCCACCAGCACTTGGTCAGGGTCCATCTCGCCGGAGATGCGCCGCTGGCGGGCCCGCTCCCGGATGAACGCCATCATTTTCCGCTTCTGGTCCTCATGCAGGGCCCAGAGTTCTTCGTCCGGAATATCGTCCAGCCGCTCCCAGAGGTCCGGGTCGTCGTACCGCTCCAGCCAATCGTGGCCCAGGTACTTGCGGAAGAGACGGTTCAGCGGGCCGGGAATCCAGGAGGGCAGATGGACACCGTTGGTGATGTGGATGATGGGGACTTCCTCCACCGGCCGGTCGGGCCAGAGGACATGCCACATCTGGCGGGTCACCTCACCGTGCAGACGGCTGACGCCGTTGCGGTAATCGGCGAATCGCAGCGCCAGCGCGGTCATATTCCATTGAGGATCGGACGGGCCGTCCAGTCGGCCCAGTTCCAGAAACTCCTCCCGCGTCAGGCCCAGTTCCTGCCAGTAGCCGTGGAAGTGCTTCTCCACCATCGGCAGGTCAAAGACGTCGTGCCCGGCGGGGACCGGGGTATGGGTAGTGAAGACGGTGGTTGCCCGCACCGCCTCCGTCGCCTGATCAAACGTCCACCCCCGGGCAACCAGTTCGCGGATTCGCTCCAGGACCAGAAAGGCACAGTGGCCCTCGTTCAGATGCCAGACGGCGGGGTCGGCCCCCAGCGCCCGAATGGCCCGCACACCGCCGATACCCAGCACAATCTCCTGGCTGATGCGGGTCTCCCGGTCGCCACCGTAGAGGCGGGAGGTCAGCATCCGGTCCCAGGGCTCATTCTCCGGCAGGTTGGTGTCCATCAGGCAGATGCGCGCCCGCCCGACCTGGACCTGCCAGAGGGCAACCTGGACGGAGCGGCCCGCGAGTCGGACCTGAACGCGAACCGGGTTCCCCTCCGCATCCCGGACCGGCAGGAGGGGAGTCTCCTCTATGCGGAGGGGCTGGTAGACCGCCTCCTGCCAGCCGTGGGAAGGGATGTGCTGGCGAAAGTAGCCCTGCGAGTAGAGGAATCCTACGCCCACCAGCGGCAACCCCAGGTCGCTGGCCTCTTTGGCGTGATCACCGGCCAGGACGCCCAGGCCGCCGGAGTAGATGGGAAGGGAAAAGTGGATGCCGAACTCGGCGGAGAAATAGGCAATCGGTCGGTGGTTCGGATAGACCTGTCGGCCCCAGAGGTGCCCGTTGCCCATTTCCCGGTCGTAGGCCAGGACGACGGCGTCGTATTGGCGCAGGAACAGGGGGTCTTTCGCCACCTCCTGAACCCGCTCCGGTGTGACTTCCAGCAGCATCCGCACCGGGTTGTGGCCGGTGGAGCGCCAGAGAGGATAATCAAACATTTTGAAGAGGTCGCGGGCGTCCTGATGCCACGACCACCAGAGGTTATAAGCCAGTTCTGCCAGCCGCTCTATACGGGGCGGCAATTTCTCACGAATGACAGCCGGAATCTCTCCCATATGTCGTATCCCGTATTCCGTATTCCGTGTTCCGTGTTCCGTACTTCCTATCTCTCCCCCAAAGCCAGCACCAGGGTGAGGACAGCCGCAGTGACCAGACCGAACTCCAGCAGGACAGTGGGCTTGAGCCGGTCCAGCAGGTACTGATGAGCAATGCCCGTCGCCAGATAAAAGAACAGCAGCAAGAGCAGACTGGCGGTCCAGTTATCCAGCCGCCAGTAGTTCAGCGCCCAGGTGGCCTCCCCGACCACCAGGCCAATGACGGCGGAGTAGAGGACCACTCGCGCCGCGCGGGTCTCCGCCACGCCCAGCAGGTCCAGCGCGATGAAAAACGCCACCAGCGTCACCTCCGTGGCAGTGACCAGGCTGCGGGCCCGGGTCCGGTAAATCAGATAGAAAAAGAGCAGGGCCAGCAGATAGGCCAGGACGTTCAGGCCCAGGCGGGCCCGGGTGGCCGCTGGATGGCGAGGGGAGAGTGCGGCGAACTCGGCCGCGACGGCCAGGCCGACAAGGAGCATCGCCAGGAGAAGCCCCCCACCCCAGACGACCTCGGTGGGCGCCAGTTCCACCAGATAGGCTGCCATTCCGCCCAGGAGGCCGGGGAGCACCCAGGAGAAGTAGAGGGGGCGCGAGAGACGATTCGGGGCATCCGGATGGGACGCCAGCACATAGCGGGCCCCCATCGCCGCCAGCCCTGCCACCAGAACAACCAGAAGCCCTCCACCCGTCAGGTTCACCTCCAGGGGGGAGCCCAGCAGGTGGAACCGCCGGGTGACCTGAGGCAACTGGACGAAACGGAACAGCACGCTGGTCAGCAGGATCAGCGCGATCAGTACCGAGAGCCGGTCCCGATTCAACCGGGGAATGCGTTCCGCCATAAACGGGGCAAATTGTACCCCCAGGCGGCCGTTTTGTCAATCCAACGCGCTGAAGTTCGGACAAAAACTGGGACAGGGTCATCCTCACCCCACCCCCAGCGGCTTCGCCGCTGTGATGAAAAATATTTCTTTATCAGCGGAGCCCGGTTTATTTGCGCACCAGCACGTAGCGTCCCCGTGTGGTAGGAGAGGTGGCAGTATAGAGATACGTCGCCGGTCCCACGATCACCAGGTCGCCGTGGCCGACGCCGATGTTGCCCGGCAGGTCCATCAGGATGGGATTACCGGGAAATTTTTCCCACGGTCCGTCAATCTCCGGCCCGACGCTCCGGGCCAGCCCCAGCCCAAACTGATGGTCGCCCGGATTCTCCGCGCTGGGCCCGCGCACCCCTTCGTACACCATGTAGTATCGGTCTCCTACCCGGACGACATCGGCGGATGAAATGGTCCGGAACTCAAAAAACGGGTTGGCGGCCGGGCCCACCACATCCAGGGGGCCGTACCCATTCTCGGCTCCAAAGAGGGGATTGGCGGTGCAGCGATGCAGCCCGCCCACGCCGCTGTACTTGTTGCCGACCAGACAGCCCATATGTCCCGGAGACCGTCCCAAGCCCACGAAGACGTAGAGGCGAGGCCCCTCCACATACAATCCCGGTGGCGCGCCCACCAGACACTCGCCGTACTCCGCCTCGTTGGGAACGAAGGGGTGGACACCCACCCGCTCTTCGGGCCGTTTGCATCCCCACGACCAACCGGTCCCGGGAATCCTGCTGGCGTAGGACCAGTGCAACCCGTCCGGAGATACGCGCAGGTAGACCGCACCGGCCGTTTCGTAGACCATATAGACCCGGTCCCGATCAAAGAAGACCCGGGGGTACTGCTGTTGCCAGACGTGGTCGCGCCAGTAGTCACAAGGGCAACCGTGGCAGGGAAGCAGACAGACGGGATTTTCCAGGACGAAGTGGCGCCCGCCATCGTAACTCTTCCAGAGCGTTACGCACCCCGGAAAATCCACCGGATTCCCGCAGGGGTCCCGGACTCCCGCGGACGCGAAACTGGCATGGAGGTACGACCAGAATTCCTGCCCGCCCCGGTAGACGGTATCCGACTCCCCCATCGGCAGACCGGTGTCAAACTCCTCCAGCACCCATTCCGCGTTGCCAGCCCAGAAGTCCTCCAGCGTGGCGAACTCCCGGCCGGGAGGGGGCAGGAACTCCGCATCCGGCACGGAGGTGAACGTTGGTGGAGGAAGAGTGGGACCGGGGGATGCCCGGTGGGGAGTGGCGGAAGAAGGCGACGGGGTCCGGGTCGGCGGGGGAGAGACCGTGGGCGTGGCAGAAGCGGAAGGCGAAGGGGTCGGGAGAGGAGAGGGCGTCCAAGTCCAAGTGGGCGTGGACGTAACCCGCACGGTTGGTCGCGGAGACGGGGAGGCGGAAGGGGTCGGGTCGGGGAGTGAGGGGGTAACCATTGGGGCTTGGAAGAGCTTGGTGGAGGGGGGAGCCGGAACCGGCGTTTCCAAAATGACCCCAGGGGTCTCCTCGGGCTCCGGGAGACGGTCCGACCCCAGGCATCCACCCATTCCCCATGAAGCCAGGATCAGCAGAAGCACCACCCGGATCCTGGCACCGGTTCCCGAGTCGCGGAAGGTGCACATCCGTTCCTCCTCCTGAAGGGATGTCGCCCAGTGCTTCCCGCTCGTCGTCTGATTATATCCCGGCGCCCCGAAGAGACAAACCGTCTGCCCGCGCAGGAAACGGCATTTGCCTCCTCCGCCAGAGCGGGTTATAATGGAGTACAGTCGCCCTGTATCCTATGTACTCTGTTCCGGGAGGAAGCGTATGTCTGGTCATAGCAAATGGTCTACCATTAAGCACAAGAAAGCCGCGACGGACGCCAAACGGGGGAAGATGTTCACCCAATTGGCGCGGGAGATCACCATCGCGGCCCGGGAGGGGGGAGGGAATCCGGAGGCCAACTTCCGGCTGCGCCTGGCGATTGATAAGGCGCGCGCGGCCAACATGCCCAAAGAGAACATTGAGCGGGCCATTAAGCGGGGAACCGGTGAGATTAAAGGGGAGGGCGAACTTTCCGAAGTTCTGTACGAGGCATACGCCCCCAACGGCGTGGCCCTGCTGATTCAGACCCTGACGGATAACCCGAACCGGTGCGTGGCCGAACTGCGCCACGTCCTGAGCCGCCAGGGCGGGCGAATGGCCGAGGCGGGCGCCGTCGCCTGGCAGTTTGACCGCAAGGGCTACATCGCCATCACCCCCAACGGCGCCGATGCCGAGCGCATCTTTGAGGTCGCGGTGGAGGCCGGCGCCGACGATGTCGTCATCTCCGACGACTTGATTGAGGTCTTCTCCCCGCTGGAAGCTTTTCAGGATGTCCGCCAGGCGCTGGAGAACCTGGGCGTCCGGTTTGAACAGGTGGAAATCTCCATGATTCCCAAGACCACCATCCAGTTGAGCGAACAGGAGACCATGCGCGTGATGAACGTCATCAACGCGCTGGAGGACCTGGAGGACGTCCAGCAGGTCTATTCCAACCTGGACATCTCCGACGAGGTGATGGCGAAGTTTGAGGCAGCGGCCTGATGCGGGTCCTGGGGATTGACCCCGGCACGGCGACGACGGGCTACGGAGTGGTGGAGGAGACCGAAGAGGGGCTGCGGGCCCTGGCCTACGGTGTGGTCACCACCCCGCCCGACCTCCCCCTTGCCCGGCGGTTGCAGGCCATATATAGGGAACTCCGCCGCCTGGTGCAAGAGTGGAGGCCAGACGCGGTAGCGGTGGAGGAACTCTATTTTAACGTCAACGTCCGGACGGCGATGAGCGTGGGGCAGGCGCGCGGCGTGGCCCTGCTGGCGATGGCCGATGAGGGATTGGCCGTGGCCGAATACGGCCCCGGGGAGGTGAAGCAGGCCCTCACCGGCTACGGCGGCGCCGAAAAACGGCAGATGCAGGAGATGGTGCGCATGCTCCTGGGCCTGCCCGCCGTCCCCCATCCGGACGACGCCGCCGATGCCCTGGCCGTCGCCATCTGCCACCTCCACTCCGCCCGCTTCCAGGCACTCACTGCCGACCACGAACGGTAGACCACCGTTCCGTCATTCCGTCATACTGTCATTTCCCATGATCGCGCGTCTCATCGGCACAGTGGCTGCGGTCAAACCGGACCGCCTGATCGTCCAGGTGGGGGGACTGGGCATCAGCGTCTACGTGCCCGCGTCGGTGCTCCGGGAGGTGGACGGGGTGGGGACGCCGGTGGAACTGGTCACCCATCTCCACGTCCGGGAGAACGAACTGGCCCTCTACGGCTTCCTGACCGAGGAGGAACTGGCCCTCTTTGAGGCGCTCCTGGGCGTCTCGGGGGTGGGGCCGAAAGTGGCCCTCTCCATCCTCAGCACCCTCTCGCCGGACGCGCTCCGTCAGGCGGTGGCGCGGGACGAGCCGGGCATCCTGACCCGGGTCCCTGGCGTGGGGCCCAAGACGGCCCGGGCCATCCTCTTCCACCTGCGGGAGAGACTGCCCGGATTGGAGGCCGGGGCCGCGCCGCTGCTGACCGACCAGGACGCCGAAGTGATCGGCGCGCTGACCGCGCTGGGCTTCAGCCTGGTGGAGGCGCAGACCGCCCTCCAGAACACCCCCCGCGACCCCGACCTCCCGCTGGAAGAGCGCATCCGCCTGGCCCTGGCCTATCTGGGACAGAGGTGAACCTCTCCTGAATCCAGAGAGCAAACCATGAGAGACGAGCAACTACTGGAACGGATTGTCGTAAATCCACGGGTGATGACCGGGAAACCGGTGATTCGGGGCACCCGGCTCACCGTGGAGTACATCCTGAACCTGCTGGCGCACGGCGCGACCGTAGAAGAGATTCTCCAGGAGTACGAGGGGCTCACACGGGAGGACATTCAGGCGTGTGTTTTGTTCGCAACCCGTGCTCTGGAGAACACTCTATTTATGCCCCTCGTTATGGAGCCAGCATAATGCGCTTTCTGGTGGACGAATGCACGGGACCAGCCGTGGCGAAGTGGCTGCGCGAGCAGGGATACGAGGTGTTTTCCGTATACGAAGAAGCGCGCGGCGCAGACGATGAGGAGATTATCCGGAAAGCGTATGCCGAGGGGTGGATTCTGATCACGAATGACAAAGACTTTGGGGAGAAGATTTATCGGGAGGGACACCTTCACCACGGGGTCATTTTGCTGCGGCTAACGGACGAACGGGCAGCAACAAAAATAGCCATACTCCGTCAACTGCTTCGGGCCTATGCCGACCGGCTACCCGGGCAGTTTGTCGTCGTCACCGAGACGGGCGTGCGATTCGCTCGGCAACGGTAAATGAAAGTCTTCAGCGGTTTCCCGGACAAGAGAACCCCCACCATCCGCCTGCCGGAGTCGGTGGTCACCGAACTGGTCCCCATCGTGGACGACCTGGACGAACTGAAGGTCACCCTCCACATCCTCTACCGGCTCCAGCAGGCGCGCGGGCCGGTCCGCTACGTCTCCCAGCGGGACCTGCTGGCGGACCCGGTCCTCCTGCGCGGGCTAGAATCCCCGGCGGCCATCCGGCGGGCCGTAGACCGCGCGGTGGAGCGGGGGACGTTCCTCCAGGCCGAGGTGGACCTGAATGGCCGCCCCGACGTCATCTATCTGGCCAACTCGCCCCACGGCCGGGCGGCGCTGGAGGCGCTGCGCCGGGGAGAACCCCTCCCGACTGCGACCCCCGAGCCCCGTCCCAACATCTTTGACCTCTACGAGCAGAACATCGGCCCGCTCACCCCGCTCATCGCCGAAGAACTGAAAGAGGCCGAGAAGACCTATCCGGCCCCGTGGATTGAGGACGCCTTCCGCGAGGCCGTCGCCCTCAACCGGCGCAGTTGGAAGTACATCCGGGCCATTCTGGAGCGCTGGCATGCCGAAGGAAGAACGGACGAAGAGCGTCGGCGAGGTCCTGAAGACCGCCGCCGCTACATTGAGGGAGAGCACGTCCGCCACTGAGACTGAGGGCGCGCCGGCGGAGAGCTCCCGTGCCCCCTGTCCCCACTGCGGTGGCCTGGGCTACGTGCGCGCCGACGTCCCGGTGGACCACCCCGATTTCGGCAAACTCATTCCCTGCGTCTGCCGTCTGGCGGAGTTGGAGCGGCGACGTCTGGCCCAACTGCGCGCAATGGGCCATCTGGCGGCACTGGCCCACATGACCTTTGAGACCTTCGCCCCCGAGGGCCAGGGCCTCCCCCCCGATAAACGGGCCAACCTGCGCCACGCCTACGAGACGGCGAAGGAGTTCGCCGAAAACCCCACCGGCTGGCTGGTCCTGCGCGGCGGCTACGGCTGCGGCAAGACCCACCTGGCCGCCGCCATCGCCAACCGCTGCGTGGAGCGCGGCCAGCCCGTCCTCTTCGTTACCGTACCGGACCTCCTGGACCACCTGCGGGCGACCTTCGGCCCCACCAGCCCCGTCCGCTACGACCAGCGCTTTGAGGAAGTCCGCACCGCCCCGGTGCTGATCCTGGACGACCTGGGCACCGAGGCGCCCTCCCCCTGGGCCCAGGAGAAACTCTTCCAGATTCTGAACTACCGCTACAACGCCCGGCTGCCCACCGTCATCACCACCAACCACGCCCTGGAGGACCTGCCGCTGCGCATCCGCTCCCGCCTGGCCGACCCGGACCTCTCGCGCATCGTCACCATCCTGGCGCCCGACTACCGTCAGGCGGGGATCTCCGCCGACCAATCGGACCTGAGCACCCTCCACCTGCATGCCCATCAGACCTTTGAGACCTTTGACCTGCGGGAGAAGGAACTGCCGAGGGAAGAGGCGGAGAACCTGCGGAAGGCGGTGGAACTGGCCCGGGCCTACGCCCAGAAGCCGGAGGGCTGGCTGATTTTTACCGGCACCTACGGTTGCGGGAAGACCCACCTGGCGGCGGCGATTGCCAACTTCCGGGCCAAACAGGGGCATCCGGTCCTTTTCGTCGTTGTGCCGGACCTCCTGGACCACCTGCGGGCGACCTTTAGCCCCCAGAGTCCGGTCCCCTTTGACCGGCGGTTTGAGGAGGTGCGTCGGGCCCCGTTCCTGGTCCTGGACGACCTGGGGACCGAATCGGCCACGCCGTGGGCGCGGGAGAAGATGTACCAGATTTTTGACTACCGCTACAACGCCCGCCTGCCGACCATCATCACGGCGGCGACGCCCCTCAAGGACCTGGACCCTCGTCTGGCGGCGCGCATCCAGGACGAGACGCGCTGCATCCACTTCGCCATTCTGGCCCCGGCCTATCGCGGTAAGGCGGAGCGGCGGGGGCGCCGCTCCGGCGGGCGCGGGTAGGGGACATCCGCGAAAAAGAAAGGGGGGCCGGCGGTGAAGCTGTCCCCCTTTTGACGGGCCGAGTTGGGGATTGCTTCGCCGCCCTGACGGGCAGCTCGCAATGACGGCCCAGTGTCATTGCAAGGCGGCGAAGCTGCCGAAAGCCTGCCGCGAGCGGAGCGGGGTGGCCTGCCGCGAGTGGAGCGGGGTGGTGGCCTGCCGCGAGTGGAGCGGGGTGGTGGCCTGCCGCGAGTGGAGCGGGGTGGCCTGCCGCGAGTGGAGCGGGGTGGCCTACCACGAGCGGAGCGGGGTGGCCTGCCACGAGCGGAGCGGGGTGGCCTGCCACGAGCGGAGCGGGATGGCAATCCTCAAGAGCGCTGGGGAGATGGCGCCTCGGGCGAACCCGAAGGAGCTACTCCAGCCGCCCCTCCTCCTCCACTACCAGGCCCTCTTCCTCCCGACCGGCATAGAGATAGCGGCCCAGCAAAGTGTCGTACTCCGTCCAGGGTTTGGTGGGGTCGCGACGGGTAGCAATGATGCGCTGGAACCGGTTCACCTGCGCACTGAGGTCCTCCGCGTAGTGCAGGGCCGCCGCCTCCAGCGTCTTGGGCCGCCGGGGAGCGCCCCACTCGTATCGTCCGTGATGGCTGATAATCATATGCCGCAGCCGCAGCGCCAGGTCGGGCGGAAAGTCCGGCATCCCCTCCAGCACCCGGTCCACCATCTGCAAAGACATCACCACATGCCCCAGCAGCCGCCCCTCGTCGGAGTACTCTATCCCGGTCTCCCAGGTGTACTCGCGCGTCTTGCCGATGTCGTGCAGCAGCGCGCCGGCCAGCAGGAGGTCCCGATGAATCTGCGGATAGAGGGTCAGCAGGTGGCGGCAGAGGGAGATGACCTCTACAGTGTGCTCCAGCAGTCCCCCCAGATACGCGTGGTGGACCCGCCGCGCGGCCGGGGCCTGGGAGAAGCGGGCGACGAACTCCGGGTCGTCAAAAAAAGCCGATAACAACGCCCGCAGGTGGGGGTTCTCCACCTCGGCAATAGCGGCCCGGACCTCTTCCAGCATCTGGCCCACGTCCCGCTCGGTGGCGGGGATCATATCCGCCATGTCGTATTCGCCTTCCCGGGCCGGGCGGATTTTCTCCACAATGACCTGCCAGCGGTCCAGGTATTCCTCTACCCGCCCCAGCACCTTGACCACCCGCCCCGTCTCCAGGCGGCGCTCCACCTCCGGCGCCTCCTCCCAGACGCGCGCCAGGATCTCCCCCGTCCGGTCGGCCAGGATGAGGGTGAGGAACTCCCCCCGGGTACGGTCCCGAAACGGCTCCAGTTGCTTGCGGCGCAGGAGAAAGAAACTGAGCACCCGGGCGCCGGGGCGCAGGTCCCGGACGAACTGTTTCTTTTTCGGTGGTCCACCGGTCATCAGGACGGCCCTCCTTCCGGCGAAACCGCCTCCTCGCGGGGATGGCGGCGAACCCGTCGGTAATGGGCGCGCAGTTGGGCGGGCGTCAGCCGTTTGCCGGTCTCAAAGTACAGACGGGCCACCTCCCCGATGGCCCACGTCCCCAATCCGGTGACCGCTCCGGCGATCACCCAGCCGGGGCCGGGGAGAACTTTGGCCAGTTGTCCGGCCAGGAAGCGCAACCCCACACCTCCGGCGATGGTGGTGAGTAATTCCTTCGCGTGACGGACGGAGAGGGATTCGCCGTAGATGGCGGCGATGCGCAGGACCATGCGCACCTGTCCGGCCAGCAGGAAGGGGATATCCAGCCCGGGCACCGGCTCGGCGGCGATGATGCCGTTGAGGGTGGCTGCGCTGCGGATAAGCCGCCGGGCCAACTGCTGCCGGTAGGCCGGCAGGGCCCGCCCCAGGGCCACGGCGATCCAGGGATGGGCCTCCACAATAGCTGGGACCAGCCGGTCTGCCACTCCAATCCCGCTGCGGGCGCAGATCGGGATGGGCGCGACCCCCAATTTCCGTCGGGCATCCTCCAGGACAGCCGGGAGTTCCCGCCGCACCAGGTCTATCTTGTTGAGCGCCACAATCACCGGCAGGCCTGTTGCCAGCAGTGATTGATAGATTTCATAGTCGGACTGGCGGATCCCGGCGGCGGCGTCCAGGAGGAGGACGACCACGTCGGCTTCCATAGCCGCGCGACGGGCGATTTCCGCCCGGTCCATCCCGCCCACTTCGCCGAAGCCCGGCGTGTCCACCAGAACAAAGGGGCCGAACCGCTCCTCCAACACCGTCTGGGTGGTGCCCGGGACCGCGGTGGCGGGAGAGACCCGGCGGCCCATCATCTGGTTGAAGAGGGTGGACTTGCCGGAGTTGACCGGTCCAACGATGGCCAGGCGGGTGGCCGCCTCCCGTTGGACGGCCAGGGAGAGTTCATCCCAATCCAGGGCCTGGAGCAGGCCCCGCAGGTCGGCGAGACGGGCAGGAAGTTTCATGGCAAAGGGGCTCAGTACCCCGCCTGCTTATCCACCACGTTGAGCAACGGTTCGCCCGCCACGTAGCGGCGCAGGTTTTCCAGGAAAAGGTCTATCTCCCGTTCATCTATGTGCGGCGAACTCCAGGAGTTGTGGGGGGTGATGATGACGTTGGGCATATCCCAGAGGGGGCTCTCTGGCGGCAGCGGCTCCTGAACAAAGACGTCCAGGCAGGCACCGCCGATTCGGCCTTCCCGCAGTGCCTCAATCAGTGCCTCTTCGTCCACAATGGCGCCGCGAGAGATGTTGATGAGCCAGGCGTCGGGCTTCATGGCCGCCAGTTCGGCCCGCCCGATCATCCCGCGTGTCTCGGCGGTGAGCGGGACGGCGATGACGACGAAGTCGGAGCGCGCGAGCAACTCATGGAGGCGGTCCGGGGGCATGACCTCATCGGCGATGTCGCTGGGGGCGGGGCGGCGCCGGAGGCCCAGGACGCGCATGCCGAACGCGCGGCAGAGCCGGGCCACCTCCGCGCCGATGTCCCCCAGGCCGACGATGCCCACCGTCAGGTCGCGCAGTTCCCGCAGGGGAAGTTTCTCCCACCGGTGCTCCCGCTGTCGGGCCCAGAATTCCGGCAGCCGCTTGACCACCGCCAGGATGTAGGCCATCACCGTCTCCGCAATGGGGACGTTGAAGACGCCGCTGGCGTTGGTCAGGATGGTATCCGACTCCCGCAGTTCGGGGAAGAGGAGATGGTCTACCCCGGCGCTGATGGTATGGACCCAGCGCAGGTTGGGGATACGGGTCAGGATGCGCCGGGTGGCCTCCGGATTCAGTCCCCAGCGGAGGAAGAGCACGTCTGCCCCCTCCAGACTCTGGGCGATCTCCCCCTCTGGCCCGATGGGGATGATTTCACAATCCGGCGCAATCTGGCAGACCGGCTCCCGCAGGCGTTCTATCAGATGGTCAGGAAGGAGAAGTTTCATGGCTGCAACCCGGGCAACTGCTACAAGGATGGGGGAAGGTGGGCGGTACAGGACTTGAACCTGTGGCCTCCTCCTTGTAAGGGAGGCGCTCTGACCGACTGAGCTAACCGCCCGGCATAAACATCATAACACGTTTTTGGGGGAAGTCAATCGGCATAGATGCGAAACGTCACTTCTCCTTCCGCCCGCGCGGCCGGAAGACCAGCCGCAGCGGTACCCCGGTGAACGGGTAGTACTCCCGGATGCGGTTCTCCAGAAAGCGCTCGTAGGAGAAGTGGACCAGTTCCGGGTCGTTGACGGAGAAGACGAACGTCGGTGGGGCCACCTCCGCCTGGGTGACGTAGTAAATCTTCAGGTGTTTCCCCGCCTTCGCGGGCGGCGCGTGCCGGGCGATGGCGTCCCGAATCAGCCGGTTCAGTTCCCCTGTCGGGATGCGGTAGTGGCGCGCCGCGTGGACCTCCAGCGCCTGCGGGATGACCCGCTCCACCCCCTGCCCCGTCCGCGCGGAGATGAAGAGGACGGGCACGTAATCCAGAAACTTCAGCGCCTCCCGCACGTGGGCCATATATTCCCGCTGCGTCCCCCGCCCTTTGGGCACCGCGTCCCATTTGTTGACCAGGACCAGCACACCGCACCCCTCTTCCAGGATGAACTGGGCCACATGGGCGTCCTGTGCGGTCACCCCCTCGGTGGCGTCCACCAGGAGCAGGGAGACGTCGGCGCGCTGGATGGCCCGCAGCGCCCGCAGGACGGAATACTGTTCCACGCCGGGCTGGACCCGCCCGCGCCGCCGGATGCCGGCCGTATCTATCAGCGTGATGGGCGTCCCCTCCCACTCCATGCGGGTGTCTATGGCGTCGCGCGTCGTCCCCGGCACCGGGCTGACGATGGCCCGCTCCTCCCCCAGCAGTCGGTTCAGCAGCGACGACTTGCCTACGTTGGGCCGGCCCACGATGGCCAGTTTGACCGACTCGTCCTCCGGCTCCGCCTCCCACGTCGGCAGCGCCTGCACCACCCGGTCCAGAAGGTCCGCCACCCCGTAGCCGTGCAGGGCGGAGATGGGATGGATTTCCTCCAGTCCCAGTTCGTAGAACTCCACTGCCGCCTCCCGCACCCGGGAGCTCTCGGCCTTGTTGGGGGCCAGGAAGACGGGCTTCCGGGAGCGGCGGAGAATGTCGGCGACCTCCCGGTCGGCGGGCGTCGGGCCGGTGGTGGCGTCGGTCAGGAAGACGACGACGTCGGCCTCGGCGATGGCCTGCTCCGCCTGCGCGCGGATGAGCGGGATGAAGGGCGCGGAGTCCTCCGCCAGCGGCTGCGCGGGCGCAGGTCGTTGCCCTTCGGCCACCCGCTCCGGCCAGACCTCTATCCCGCCGGTATCCACCACCGTGAAGAGCACCCCGTTCCACTCCGCCGTGGCGTGGAGACGGTCGCGCGTCGTCCCCGGACGGTCGTCCACCACCGCCAGTTTCCGCCCGACGATGCGGTTGAACAGAGTGGACTTGCCCACATTGGGCCGTCCGACCAGTGCCACCATCGGCCTGGGCATCTTGCACCTCGCCTGTATCTACCACGAAGACACCAAGACACGTGGTAAATCGCTTTTCACCACGAAGACACCAAGACACGAAGAATCATTGTTAATTCCCCTTTGTGCCTTCGTGTCTTGGTGGTTCCTATCCGCCCGGCGTTGGCGTGACGGGCAGAGAGATTTCCACCTGGACGGTGGCGGGCAGGACGGCGCCCACCACCACCCCCTGCGGCGTGACCACCACCTGCGGCTCCAGCGAATAGCGACCGGCGTTCAGACCGAAGAGGTCCACCAGCACCCGCACGTCCTCTGGCCGCAGTTCCTCCAGCACCGGCAGCGGCCCGTTCAGGATGACCTCCACCTCCTCCGGCGCGACGGTCGCCGTCAGGCCCGGGGCCAGCCCCTGAACCTCCACCGGACGGCGGACGGTCATGCTCCCCTCTATCGGGACGACGGTGACCCGGACGGTGACCACCGGCTCCTTCATCAGGAGCGACACCCCCTCCGGCGTCACCAGCGGAAGCCGCACCTCCAGGCTCTCCTTGGTGTTCTCCAGGTCCAGCGGCGCCGTCTCCAGATAGCCGGGAATCTGGGAGATGACCTCCGGCGCGCCGTAGACGGTCACCACGGGCGGCTCCACGGTGATGCCGGAAATCCGGTAGCCGGAGGCGACCTGGCCGGTCAGCCGGGCCGTCACCGCCAGGTCCCGGAAGCCGCTCAGTTGCTCCACGGCCACGTGGACGGTGATGCGGGACGGTGCCAGGGTGATGTAGGGCACTTCTTTGCCCTGGCCGTCGTACGGCTTGAGGTCAAACTCGCCGTCCACGTCGGCCCGGCGGCCCTCCACGGAGACGACGGCCTGGGCCTCCACTACCTGAGCGACCAGCGACTCCGGCCCGCTGACAGTGACGGTCAGGACGTCGGTCTCCGGCGGACGGGCGATGTAGCCCAGCGGCGTATTCCCCTCCAGGCGGACCCGGACCGGCACCTCCGCCTGGGTGATTTTTTCCAGATACACCAGCAGGGTAGCGGGCTCCACCCGCCGGACCTGGACCGGCCCCAGGGCCACCTGGACCTGGACGGGCAGGGAGTGAGTGCCGGGCTTGAGCCCGCTCAGGTTGACGGACGCCCGGATGTCCTCGGGCCGCAGTGCCTTCCAGACCGACTGAGGCGCCCGCAGGACGACGGAGACGCGCGCGTCGGTCTGGCCGTAGGCGATCATTCCCTCCGGCGGATTGGTCAGCGAGACCGGTATGGCCGAGGGGAAGGTCTGCTCCAGGGTGGGATTCTCCTGCTCCACGGCCGTCGCCCAGATGAGGATGGAAAGGGCCAGGGAGAAGAGAATCAGCCCCAGATTGCTCCAAAGCCAGCGCAGCGCTTTTCTCATCGGGAATCAGCGAATCAGAGAATCAGAAGGCTCGGCAGTATGCTGATTCTCCGGGTTCTTTTGGTTCCTTTTCCGGAAGCGGCGGGGTTCCAGGATGTTCTGGTAGAAGGCCCGCAGGACCCGTTCCAGACGGTCGGGCTCCAGGTCGCGGATGATGCGGCCGTTGTGGGCCACGGAGATGCTCCCCCGCTCCTCGGAGACGACGACGGCGATGGCGTCCGTCTCCTCGGTGACGCCCAGGGCGGCGCGGTGGCGCAGGCCCAGCCGCCGGTCTTCCAGGAAGGCGGTGGAGAGCGGCAGGACGCATGCGGCAGCGATCACCCGTCCGTCCCGCAGGATGACCGCGCCGTCGTGCAGGGCCACGTGCGGGTCAAAGAGGGCGATCAGCAGTTCCGGCGAGGTCTCGGCGTCCAGCATCACCCCGGTCTCCACGTACTCCTGGAGCCCGGTCTCCCGCTCCAGGACGATGAGGGCGCCGATGCGGCGGCGGGAGAGGACCCGGCACGCCTCGGCGACGGCGCTGAGGGAGCGGGAGAGGACGGCCCGCTGGCCCGCGCTGCGGGTGAGGAGTTGGCCGGCCCGGCCCAGCCGCTCCAGCGCCCGCCGCAGTTCCGGCTGGAAGATGACCGGGACGGCGACCAGCAGGGCCGGCAGGGCCCGCTCCACCAGCCAGGCGAAGGCCCGCAGCTGGAAGACGGTGCTCAAGAGGGCCAGAAGGATGATGAGCAGGATGATGCCGCGCAGCAGCGAAACCGCCCGCGTCCCCCGGACCAGGTAGAGGATGCCGAAAAAGATGGCGGCGACCAGGGTGATGTCCACCAAGTCCACCCACCGGATGCGCTGAAGGGTCCAGAGCAGGTCTATCATGATGCAGGATGCAAGAATGCAAGAATGCAGGATGCAAGGATGCAAGAATGCAAGAATGCAGGATGCAAGGATGCAAGGGACAGAGCGCAGGGAGCGGGGCGCAGAGCACGATCAGTCAAGACGTCCGAGGACGAACCGATGCGCAATAGCGCTACCGTACACGCTCACTCCCGCTATTCATTTGCGCTCATACGGTAAGGAGCTCTTTCCCGCTCATTTCTCCTAAACGTACTCGTATACCGGTACCCGAATCATTCGCTTTGGCTTGCTTTTTCGCCAAATCATCTTTTGCAAACGCTCCACCGTCTCCGGTGAGAATAACTGCTCGCCTGTTTCCACGTTCACTCGCGCCGGGACATTCTCAACCACAATCAGTTGACCGTTGATCTCCAGCGTGTATATAACTCTTGTCTCCACCAGTTTCTCGCTCCAGCAATCAGTGCTCATCTCACGTTCTCCTCACTTTGAAATCAATCCACTTCGTTGAACCTCAAAACAGCATCGGCTGCTCCGGCCGGGAGTAGGGCAGGCGCAGGTGCTCGTAGGCCCGGGCGGTGGCCACCCGGCCGCGCGGGGTCCGCTCCAGGAAGCCCAACTGCAGCAGATACGGCTCCACCACGTCCATAACCGTATCCGCTTCCTCGCTGACGGCGGCGGCAATGGTCTCCAGACCCACCGGCCCGCCGCCGAATTTCTCTATGATGGTCCGCAGCACCCGCCGGTCCAGGTCGTCCAGGCCCAACTCGTCCACTTCCAGCAACTCCAGCGCCTCCCGGGCCACCGGGCCGGTGATGCGGCCGTCGGAGCGGACCTGGGCGTAGTCCCGCACTCGCTTCAAGAGGCGCAGGGCGACGCGCGGGGTCCCCCGGCCGCGCCGGGCAATCTCCGAGACCCCTTCGTCGTCCACCTCCAGGTTCAGCACCTGCGCGGCCCGCCGGACGATGGCCTCCAGTGCCGCCGTGTCGTAGAAATCCACCCGGAAGGTGGCCCCGAAGCGGGCACGCAGGGGGGCCGTCAGCAGGGCCAGCCGGGTTGTCGCGCCGACAACGGTGAAGCGAGGCAGTTGCAGACGGATGGAGCGGGCCGCCGGCCCCTTCCCCACCACCAGGTCCAGAACGAAGTCCTCCATAGCCGGGTAGAGAATCTCCTCCACCGCCCGCCCCAGACGGTGGACTTCGTCTATGAAGAGGACTTCTTTCTCCCGCAGGTTGCTCAGGATGGCAGCCAGGTCACCGGCGCGCTCAATGGCCGGCCCGGCCGTGGCGCGGATGGGCACGCCCATCTCGTTGGCGACGATGTGGGCCAGCGTGGTCTTGCCCAGGCCCGGCGGGCCGTAGAAGAGGACGTGGTCCAGCGCCTCCCCCCGCTGACGGGCGGCCTCAATCAGGATGCGCAGGTTCTCCCGCAGCCGGTCCTGCCCAATCAGGTCGTCCAGCCGCTGGGGACGCAGGGTCTGATCCAGTTGCCGTTCATCCGGCCGGACGCGCGGTGAGATGATGCGGTTCTCCATGCTACCGGTATTATACCCCAACCTGCCCACGGACAAAAGCCGCTTTGGGTCTGGCGCTTTTGCAACTGGATAAATGGCGCCGATTAGTTGCAGTTTGATAAATTATTTCGGCAATCGCCGTTTACGCCCGACCGGAACGGTCGGGTTCAGACGCAAAGCCCCACGGGGCGAGGCCCCTCGGGCCGTGGCCCCACGGGGCGAGGTAGCTCCCTCGGCCTGAGGCCCTTCGGGGCGAGCCCTCAGGGCGTGGCCCTCGGGGCCGAGATCGCTTCGCTCCGCTCGCGATGACATTGCTCGGGCCGTGGCCCCACGGGGCGAGGCCCCTCGGGCCGTGGCCCTGCGAGCTATCGGAGAGCCCCGAAGGGGCTTCGCAGAGTGAGCCCGATGCTTTAGCGTCGGGCGAAAGCGGCGCCCACTATTGCCGGAATCATTTATCCAGTTGTAAGAAGGTGACCGTCACCTTACGCGAGCTGCCGGAGGCAGCAAAGCAATCTCCCTTCACCTTTGGGGATTGCTTCGGGCGCTGCGCGCCCTCGCAATGACCCCGGACGGTCATTGCGAGCTGCCGGAGGCAGCAAAGCAATCTCCCATCACCTTTGGGGATTGCTTCGGGCGCTGTGCGCCCTCGCAATGACCCCGGACGGTCATTGCGAGCCGCCGAAGGCGGCGAAGCAATCTCCCATCACCTTTGGGGATTGCTTCGGGCACTCCGTGCCCTCGCAATGACCCCGGACGGTTATTGCGAGCTGCCGGAGGCAGCAAAGCAATCTCCCAATCACCTTTGGGGATTGCTTCGGGCGCTGCGCGCCCTCGCAATGACCTCTTCGGGCGCTGTGCGCCCTCGCAACGGCCCTTCCGCCGTGGTGCAGTTCGCCTGTACCCAGACTGGCCTGGCAGCCTGCGCTCCAGGAGACCCGCTCAGTCCTCTACGGGCGACACCGCGCCGTCGCCCTTACGGCCACCACACCCCCGGAATGGGTTCGCCGCATTCCGGACAGGCCCCGTCCCGCAGGCGGTACGCCGTCACGTTGAAGCCCTCTCGGGCAATCAGCAGGGCCCCGCAGCGGGGGCAGTAGGTGTGGTTCCCCGGATGTCCCCAGACGTTCCCGATGTAGACGAAGCGCATCCCCTCTTCCAGAGCAATCTCCCGGGCCCGTTCCAGCGTCTCCACCGGCGTCGGGGGGAGATTGGTCAGTTTGTACTGGGGGGTGAAACGGGTGAAGTGGAGGGGGACGTCGGGGCTGATTTCCCGCGCCAGCCAGCGGGCCAGCGCCCGCAGTTGGTCGGCACGGTCGTTCAGTGTGGGCACCACCAGGTTGACAATCTCCAGATGGATGCCGCTTTCGTGGATGACCCGGATGGCCTCCAGAACGGGCCTCAGTTCCGCGCCGCAGATTTCCCGATAGAAGCGCTCGTCGTACCCCTTCAGGTCAATCTTGATGGCGTCCACGGCGGCGCAGAGGGCCCGCAGCGGCTCGGGGTCAATGAATCCGGCGGAGACGACGACGTTCCGGAGCCCCGCCGCCCGCCCCTGCCGGGCCGTCTCCAGCATGTACTCGTAGAAGACCGTCGGCTCGGTGTAGGTGTAGGCGATGACGGGCGCCCCCGCCTGGAGGGCATAGCGGACCACCGCCTCCGGCGGCAGGTCTATGTTTTCCGTCTCCTCCGGGGGGAACTGGGAGATGGTCCAGTTCTGACAGTAGAGGCAGCGGAGGTTACAGCCCGCCGTCGCCAGGGAGAAGGCCGCCGCCGTGGGGAGGAAATGGTAGAAAGGCTTCTTTTCAATGGGGTCCACATGGACGGCGCAGGGGTTGCCGAAGACGACGGAGAAGAGCTGACCGCCCCGGTTCTCCCGCACCCGGCAGCGCCCCCGCTGCCCCTCCGCAATCAGGCAGCCGTGGGGACAGAGGTGGCAGCGGACATAGGTGCCCGTGTGGGGGGTGTGGCAGTAACTGACGGGGAGGGAGGGTTCGGTCTCGCTGTGACAGGCGGAGCAGCGAAGGGTGCCTTCTTCTACCGTGGGGGTGGCGTAGAGGGCCTCCACCGACCAGGGCGTGGGCGGGGACGGAGGGGGCGGGGGCGCCCCTGCCGGTTCCCGCTCCCACCACCGCTCGCCCAATCCGGCGGCGATGCCCAATCCCACACCACCCCAAACAGCTAGTTTGCCCAGAAACTCCCGACGCGTCAACCCACTCATGTGACCACAGACCACGGACGACAGACAACAGACCACAGAGGATGGACCTCCGGCCAACGGGGCTTTGTGCTACGTTATTTCTGTCAGGACTTACGCACTTGGGAGATTGCTTCGGCCCGTTGGGCCTCGCAATGACGTTTGCTTCGGCCCGTTGGGCCTCGCAATGACCGCTTCCGCACTCGCAGGGTCATTGCGAGCGGCAACGCCGCGAGGTTCACCACGAGCGAAGCGTGGTGGTTCACCACGAGCAAAGCGTGGTGGTTCACCACGAGCAAAGCGTGGTGGTTCACCACGAGCGCAGCGCGGCGGCAATCTCACCCCGGGAGGCCGACTGCGGAACTCCTGTCCTTATCACGTCGTTCCCCGCAGATAAGCCACCACCTCCTCGTACTGCGCCGGGGAGATACGCCCGGCGTCCCGCAGCGCCGCCAACATGCGGGTCAGCGGCAGGACGGCATGGAGCCGCAGACCGTGTCGGGCCAGGTCCTCCGCCCCACCCTGCTCCCGGTCTATCAGCACCAGCACATCCCGCACTACCAGTCCAGCTTCCTGCAGGGGAGACGCCGCCTCCAGTTTGCTATCCCCCCGGGTGATGAGGTCGTCCACCAGCAAGACCGTTTCGCCCGGGGCAAAGGCCCCTTCAATTGCGCGCCGGGTGCCGTGCTCCTTCACCTCCCGGCGGGGATAGATGAGGGGACGGTTCATCTCCAGCGCCAGCGCGGTGCCGATGGGAATCCCGGCGTAGGGGACGGCGGCGATCCGGTCAAAGGAGAGATGGCGAGCAATTCCGGCCATGGCCCGGGCCACGTCTCCCAGCAAGGCCGGATGGCTGGCCAGGAGGCGCAGGTCAATGTAGATGGGGGAGGTCAAGCCCGACTTCAGGGTGAAGGTGCCAAACTGGACACATCCGGCATCAAAAAGGGCCAGCGCCAGGCGGTCCAGCACCTCCTCCCGGGGCGGCGACGGGGGGGCCACCGAGGCTGCTCCCCGGAGCGATTCCACCCAGCGGAGGGCCGCCGCGCGGGCGGCGTCGGCGAAGTCCGGGCCGACGGAGGCGTAGAGGATGGCGCGGGAGACGTTGACCACCGGGCCTACCGCCCCCGCCGGGCCGTAGCGGGCGGCCGCCTCCAGGTCGCCGCCCTGCGCGCCCAGGCCGGGGATCAGGAAAGGGAGGTCGGGGACAGCGGCCCGCAGGCGGGCCAGTTCCTCCGGGTAGGTCGCGCCGGCCACCAGGCCGCAGGCGCCGGGATGGGCCGCGTCCCACTCCTGCGCCAGCCGCGCGACACCGAGGTACAGCGGCTCCCCGCCTGCCGTCCGGTCCTGCAGGTCCGGCGCGGAGGGGTTGGAGGTCCGGGCCAGCAGAAAGACCCCCCGGTCTGCCCGCTCCAGGAACGGGCGCACCCCATCCAGCCCCAGGTAGGGGTTGACGGTCACCGCGTCGGCGCGCAGGGCATCAAAGGCAAAGCGAGCGTAGGCGGCCGCGGTGTGGCCAATGTCCCCAAACTTCCCGTCCAGGATGACCGGTACGTCCGGCGGGACGGCCTCCAGGACGGCCTGCAGGGCTTGCAGGCCCGCCGTCCCGTAGGCCAGCCAGAAGGCCAGGTTGGGCTTGTAGGCGCAGGCCAGGTCGGCCGTCGCCTCCACAATGGCCCGCCCGAAAAAGGTCAGCGGGTCATCGGCCCGGCGGGCCACTTCCGGAAGTTGCTCCAGCACAGGGTCCAGGCCCACGCAGAGCCAGGACCGGCGGCGCTCCTGCGCGGTGCGCAATCGGTGGAGAAAGGGTTTTTCAGCCATATCCTCCTTTCGGGAAACCGGCCCATCCGCTCACTCGCGACGATCCGCGTCCGCCTGAACTTTCGCGGGACCGGCGGCGACGCGGAAGCCCACGCAGTGGGAGCGGTGGTCCCGCCGGGCCCGCTCCCGGACGAACGTTCGCGCGTCCTCCGCGAAGAAGTTCCAGGCCCCGCCCCGGATGACCATTTCGTCCTCGTCGTAGGGCGTGGCCGTCCACTCCCAGACATTTCCAGCGCAGTCCAGTACACCGTAGGGGCTGGCGCCCTCCGGATAGACGCCGACGGGGGTGGTACCACCGATGCCGCTCTCCCGCACGTTGGCCCGGGTCGGTTCAAAGGACGGCCCCCAGGGGTAGGCCCGCCCGTCCTCTCCCCGGGCGGCCCGCTCCCACTCCTCCTCGGTGGGGAGACGGACGCCCGCCCAGGCGCAGTACGCCATTGCGTCCTCCCAACTGACCAGCACCACCGGGTGGTTGGCCTTCCCTTCCGGATAGGTCCGGGTGACGGGGTCCCAGTTGTAGGGGCGGGCCCACTCTTCGTCCACGTACGGGACGGGGTGCTGGGGGTTGGCCGCCAGGAAGCGGGCGTACTGGGCATTGGTCACCGGATAACGGCCGATGCGGAAGGCCATCGTCATCACGGGCCGCCGGTCCTCGCCGAAGAGGAAGGAGCCGCCCGGAATCTCCACCCATTCGTCCAGGTTCCGGGGATCGCCCAGGTAGCCCAGGGCGGTCGCAGCGGAGAGCCGCTCGGAGACCGACGTGCCGGAGCCCGGCTCCAGGGCCCGCACCAGCGCGTCCCGGTACCATTCGGCAGTGCCCTGCTCCCGAATGGCCGCGATGGCGCTCTTCAGCCGGATGGGATCGTTGCTGAGCAGGTCCGCCCAGCGGCGAGCGGGCAGGTCTACCGGCGGTTCGGTCCCCTCCGCGCCGGTGGTGCGGACCAGGAAGATGTAGGCAGCAATCTGCTCCCGGCTCAGAGGGGCAAAGGGCGGCCCGATGCGCAGCATGCGCAGGAGAGGGCGGTGGCGCAGGTACTTTTCCAGGAGTGTGCCCGTCTCCGTGGGGGCCAGTGCCACCGGCTGACGGACCTCCGCCCCTTCCCGCGCCGCCGTCTCCAGGTCCTGGATGAGGACGGGGTACTCCTGGAGGTCCCGGTAGAGGTCCCGGTAGCGGGTCTGAACCACCACCATTTTGGCCAGGAGCGCGGGGACGACGGGCTCCATTACCCCTGCCTCTTGCCGCCGTCGGGCCAGGTCGGAGAGGAGGCGGAAGATGTTCAGCGCCCGCTTGACCACCCGGGGGTTCGGCTCCAGGCCGACGGCGAAGATGGTCCGGCAGGTCGGGTCCACCTCCGGCGCGTGGTCGGCGATGTAGGCGAGAATCTGCTCCTCCTCCAGTGGGGGGAGATAGAAGGGAATCTGGACCAGTTTGTCCAGGTAGTCCCGGCCCTGGAAGGGAGCATCGGCCTCGGCACCGTACTGGCTCTGGACCACCCGCTCAATCACCTCCCGGTCGGCGGCGATGACGAAGACACACCCGGGCACGTCCAGGTAGAGTTTGATCGTCTCCAGGACCTCCACGGCGCGGGCCGGGAGGCAGCGGTCCAGGTCGTCTATGAAGAGCACCAGCAGGCCGTTGCGGGACCAGATGTACTCCCGGACCAGGTGGGCGAATCCGGCCTGGAACTCTTCCAGGAGGGTGATGCGGCGACGGTGGATTTCCACCCGTTCCCGCCGGAAGGCCTTGACCAGGTCTTCCACCACCGAGACGTTGCCCTGGGCCAGTTTGACCAGTTCGGCCAGCGTCCCCGGGCCGGGGATAAAGGAGAGGCCCAGTTTGAGGGCGGCGCGGCCGGCGGCAGGCCAGTCCACCTGCAACGAGCCCAGTTCGGTCCGCTCCACGTCGGCGTAGAGGCGCATCCGCCAGTCCTCTATCTGACGGGCGTCCTCTTCGGAGAGGTCGTCGCTCCGCAGGCCGTCCAGGACGTGGAGGAGAAGGGAGCGCCAGAGAGCCGCTTCGTCCCGTTCGTACTGCCAGGCATTGAACCAGACGGTTTGGGCGCGGCGGTGGCCGGGGGTGCGTTGGCCGATCAGTCGCTCGGCCACCAGCCGCATCAGGCTGGTCTTCCCGCTCCCCCAGGGCCCGAAGATGCCCAGGGTAATAGGCGTGTCGGCGGTGAGGATAATGTCCGCCAGGATGTCGGCGTAATCGGCGAAGTTGAGCCGGTCCTCACTGCGGGTCTGAATGGGACGGTCGGTCCAGAGTGCTCGCGGGGCGTCCATTCTGCACCTCAACGGTGTACACCCACTGCAACGAAGCCCCATTCATCTTTCCTGATGGCGCATGACCACGCTTTCCACCAGCCCCAACGCGGTCATATACGTCACCAGTGCCGTGCCACCGTAACTGATGAAAGGAAGAGGCAGACCCGTCACGGGCAGAAGTCCGATGTTCATCCCCACGTTGACCAAAAGCGGGATGTAAATGATGGCTCCCACACCAACCACCAGCAGCCGTCCGAACCGATCCGGCGCCAGGACGGCGGCCCGCAGCAGCCGCCAGGCGATGAGGGTGAAGAGAAAGAAGACCAGCATCACCCCGATGAAGCCCAGTTCCTCTCCGATGACCGAGAAGATGAAATCGGTGTGGCGGACGCGCAGGAAGTGCAACTGGCTCTGACTGCCCACACCGTAGCCCTGCCCCCATATCCCGCCGGAGCCGATGCTGATGAGCGCCTGGTGGATGTTGTACAGCGCACCCGGGTCCCGTTCGGGGTTCAGGAAGACCAGTATCCGTTGCCGCTGGTACTCTTTCATAACTTGCCAGAGAGGTATCGCCCCGGCGACGGCCAGCAGTCCGGTACCAATGAGGTACAGGAGGCGCACGCCGGAAGCAAATGCCATCACCACCCAGGCCACGATGTAGATGAGGGCCGTACTCAGGTCGGGCTCCCGGAAGACCAGCGCGGCGACAACCAGCGTCAGGAGGCCGGAGAGAATGTAGGGGACGAGCCCCGGCGGCGCGTCCTCCGGCTCCCCATTTCCGGCTCCCCGGCGTTTCAGGCGGAGTCGGGCGTTCAGGATAGCGGCCACGGCGACGATATGGAGAAGCATCGCCGGGAACGAGGGCTGAAAGCGGAAGGAGCCGATGTAGAACCAGCGCCGCACGTCGCCGATTTCGCTCCGGCCGATGAAGAGGACCAGCACCAGGAGACCCAGGGCGGCCAGGTAGCCCAGCCACCAGACCGGACGCCACCAGGTATAAGGGGCAGCTGCAACCAAGAGAAAGAGGGCCAGGCCGATGGCCGCCAGGTTCGCCTGACGCCGCCACAGGTCGGCCAGGTCGGGGGTGTTGGTAGTGGCGCTGCGGATCATTGCCACGCCCAGGGCCACCAGCAGCAACATCACGACCAGTAGAAGAAAATCAAACTGTCGCCAGGGTTGAATGGGACGCATCAGAGACCTGTTGAGAACAAGACCAAGATAGGCCTGATCGGAAATCGTGCCCGGGGTCTCAAAGCATGTCTGAAAAATACCGCGAAGGGAGCAAAAGTGCTCGTAGTCAGCCACGGAGCGCCACGCACGGCACTTCACCCCGTTTCGTGCCTGACTACGAACGAATTTTCAGATATGCTCTCAGGGCCACACCATTTTGTCTGTAGGAAATCCGCGCTCGTCCGCGTCCATCCGCGTCCTCTGTAGCGCCGGCCGCCAGGCCGGTACAGGCTGACAGCCTGCGCTACACGGTACAGGCTGACAGCCTGCGTTACCTTCGCGCTCTCCGCTCCGTCCGCAGGGGGATGTCGGCCACCAGCCGGTTGACGCGCGCGCCCTCCGTATAGGTCACCTGCACCCCCTCCGGGTCTATGGGCACATGGCGGGAGATGACGGCGATGATTTCGTCCTTCAGGACCTCCAACAGGCCGGGGGAGATATTGGCCCGGTCGTGGGCCAGCACCAGGCGCAGGCGTTCGCGGGCGATTTCGCCACTGGGCGGTTCTTGACGGTGGAGTAGACGGTCCAGGAGTTTCATCGTTGTTCCTCCCCCTCTGAGCGCATCCAGCGGAAGAGTCGCTCCAGCAGGCCCGGTTCCTTCAGTGGGGCGAAGGGGACCTCTTCGCCCATCAGGCGGCGGGCGATCTGGTGGAACGCGCGGCCGGCCGGGCTGTTGTCGGTGAAGGCGACGGGGCGACCCGTATTGGCGGCCACGATGACCGTCTCGTCTTCGGGGATGATGCCAATCAGGTCTATCGCCAGCAGTTCCAGCACCGCCTCCGTGTCCAGCATATCCCCCCGCCGGACCAGTTCGGGCTTCAGCCGGTTGATGATAAGACGGGCAGGGCCTTTTCCCTCCGCCTCTATCAGGCCGATGACCCGGTCGGCATCCCGCACCGCCGCCACCTCCGGATTGGTCACGATGAGCACCTCATCGGCGGGGGCGACGGCATTGCGGAACCCCTGCTCAATCCCCGCCGGGGAGTCCACCAGCAGGAAGTCAAAGGACTCCCGCAGTTCGTCGCAGACGCGGACCATATCCTCCGCGCGCAGGGCGCTCTTATCGCGGGTCTGCGCGGCGGGAAGCAGGTACAGTTCCTGGAGTCGCTTATCCCGCACCAGCGCCTGGCGCAGCCGGCATCGCCCCTCCACCACATCCACCAGGTCGTAGACGATGCGGTTCTCCAGACCCAGCATGACGTCCAGGTTGCGCAGGCCAATGTCCGCGTCTATGGTCACCACCCGCTGGCCGCGCATGGCCAGCGCGACCCCCAGGTTGGCGGTGACGGTGGTCTTGCCGACCCCGCCTTTCCCCGAAGTAATGGTCACCACCCGGGCACTCATTCCACCTCCTTACCGATGGGGCCAGGGAATGGCCTCTATGCGTCCCCTGTGAACGCGAGCCATTTCCGGCACGGGCCGACGGCGGCGCTCCTCCGGAGAGCGGGCGATATGGTCGGCGATGCGGAGTTGCGTCGGGGCCAGGTCCAGCGCGCAGACGACCGCGCTTTCGTCCCCCGTGGCCCCGGCGTGCACCACGCCGTGCAGTTTCCCCCAGACGATGACGTGACGACCGGCAATAATCTCCGCCCCAGCGTGGACGTCTCCGATGATGATGACGTCGCCGGGGTGTTCAATCCGTTGGCCGGAGCGGACGGTCCGCTCCACCACCAATCCGCTGACCGGGGAGGCCGGAGCGGCGGCCCCCTCCCGCTGAGGCTCTTCTTTTCCGGCGACCTCTTTCGGGCGCAGAAGGGGCAGGAGGCCCAACCGCACGGCGGCCAGGATGGTGACGTCCGCCGTGCTCTGTACGGCCCAGAGGTCCACCTCGTAGCGGGCCAGCAGGTCCCGCACCTGACGGATTCGGGCCTCGTCCAGCGCTCGGGAGCCCACGTCCAGGGCGGCGCGCCCGCCCCGGAAGAAGGCGGCCCCCTTCTCCAGCCGCCGGGCCAGGGCCTCCACCCGGGCCTCCCACGGCCCCTCCCCCAGGGTAATCAGCAGCCCCTGGCGGGTGCCTTTCACCGCAATCCCATCGTCCATCGTGGCGGGCTCAACCCCCCGTTCTTACATGGCCACCAATTGCTCTATGGGCACTTCTGCCAGCCTGCTCCGCAGATATGCCTCCATCCGCTCGTCCGGCAAGCCGGCCAACTCGTGGGGGTAGCCGGTCTGACGCCTCAACTCCTGAGGCAGCAACGGCTGACGCATCGGCCGCACGCGGAGCGCGCCGGCTGAATGCGCGTATTAGAGCACAAAAGAACCCTATATCTCTGGCAGCCGTAGATCAGAATAATCACCCTGGCGAACCCTTTGCTCTCGCTGCTCCCTCGCCTTCAAACCATCGTATATGACATAGAGAAGCGTCTCAGCGCCTTCAGGCGGCGTAACAGGGGAAAAATAAGTAACCCCGCCTGTATAGTGCTGCTCAACCCAATTGAGCACTTCCTCTATAGCGGCCAAGGCCTCCCTGACCTTTTCGCGGCTTGCAACTGCCAGAGGTTGAGCATTCTGGGCAAGCACAAGATGCAAATTCCGATGAGCAATCCGACGATTCCTCCAATCTCGTGAGAATTCTGCGGCCTTTAACGCCTTCTCCACCAGCGAATCAAGTTCTTGAAGTTCTTGGTTGCCCACAAGCTCGGGTAAGCGCCGAATCGTCAAATTAGGCTTCCCTACAGATTTAGGCGGATCCGTCAGTCTGGCAATATGCATCAAAATGTCATGCCAGAGAGCATCTTGCACAACACGGAAGAACAAAGGGGCGGCCTTGTTTAGCAAATCGACCCTGGAGGGTTTCTTGCCGAATAGTTCAACATACTCTTGCCACTTCACGTGAAGCCAAGCAACTTCTTGCCATAGTGCGTAAAAGAGCGCCCCTAATGGCTCTCCCATCCGCTCAATGTAGTAACGTTTTGTTTCCGTGGCCGTACGATAGTGGCACATCTCACCACCTGCGCTCTAACGGCACCGAGCTCAGCCGCTGCGACCGAGGCGGCGAAGCCGCCGAGGGAGCAGTTGGCTGGAGCGAGATGTTAGGCGTGCTCTCAAAATGGAATCTCTTCATCAAGCGTCTCATAGGAGAGCGAAGCTTTTTCCGCCCGCGCCTCGAGAGCTTTAATGAAACGGATTGTGCCCACGATATGGTTAAAGATAAAGAAACTTTCCTCATAATTGAGTAGTGGGTTATCGTGAGCGAGAGTCCTTTCATTACGTACGCGATTGAACGCTTCCATTATGCTAATACTGGACTTCAGAATGCGTTCGGTCATCTCAGATTCAATGAGTCCTGCTTTGCGAAGTGCTTTTACGTATTCGCCAAATATACTGTGCAGTGGCTTGTCTCTCTCCACAGAAATGCCACGCTTCTGAGCGAAGGTTCGAACCAATTTTGTGACGTAGGTATGTAACCGGTCGAGACCTGCTTCGGGTTGGTTGTTTTCTATGGATTCGCGTACCGAACGCGCTAGAACCTCAAAGTTCTGGTCATCTCCTTCTGGCGTAATGGCCTCAATTACCTCAATAGAAACGCTCTCCAATAGACGGGCTGCGATGCGTTGGCATTCCTCAAACAGGCGAGCGTGCTCAATATCTCCCGCCGCTTGTTGGTAGTAAAAAGTCTCTCGGTAATACTCCAAGAGGTCACTAAGCAGCTTGCCTACAACGTGATTTGGTTCCTGATTCCAGAAAGCGCGTAAGCGATTGGCCTTTGAGCCGCTGGCGTAATCGTACTTGGTATCGTAGATGTTTCGGCCAGTGCTTTCCGCGACAAACTCGGCAAACGTCCGGTTCGAGAAATCCAAGACATAGCCGCTGCCCATCCGTAACAGCTTCTCCAGCTTGGTCTTCTCGATAAAGCTCAAATCAGCCATAGGTGCGTTCTCACGAGGTGCACGCCTAACACATTAGGTGGCATCCCGCAGGTTTCGCCCACCCATCACGTCCAGCACTACCCGCCGCACCACGTCCGCTCCCATTTGGCGCACAAATCCCGCGCCGCGCGCTTCCAGCAACTCTCTGAGCATCGGCGGGACAAGGGTTCCCAGAGCCGGTCTATCGGTCACCGTCATCATCAGAACAAAAGCCCCTGCTTGACCTGAGGTGGTTCGCAGTTCACGTACAAAACCTCCATCGCCGCCTTATCCATCCATTCCACAATCTCCCGCCGAATCACGTCTACATACCGGGGCTCCTTCTCAAGCAGTCAGCCTCTGGGCGCATACGCCTCAAACAGCGGGCGCAGCCGCCGGTACGTGTCGTCCAGCCACTCCGGAATGGTGCGGGTGTGGCCGACGACGCTCATATAGTTGGTGTCCCCGCCCCAGCGGGGGACGACATGGAGATGGACATGGTCGGCGACCCCCGCCCCGGCGGCCGTCCCGATGTTTAGCCCCACGTTGAACCCCTGCGGGTTGTAGGCCTCCCGCAGCACCCGCAGGCTGGTCTGCGTCAGTGCCATCCACTCCGCCAGCGTCGGCCCGTCCAGGTCCTCCAGCGAGGGAACATGAGCGTAAGGGACAACCATTAGGTGGCCGTTGTTGTACGGGAAGCGGTTGAGGACGACGTAGCAGAGGCGCCCCCGGTAAACGATGTGCGCTTCCTCGTCCGGCTGGCGGGGCTTCAGGCAAAACAGGCACTCCTGCGGCAGCGGCTGCTCGCCCCGCAGGTAGGCCATGCGCCACGGAGTCCAGAGAATGTCACTCATAATGACCGAATGACCCAATGACCGAATGACGGAATGAACAAAGATGTGGCCTGTCGTCCGCCGTCAGGGGCCGGGGGTCGGTGTGGGCGTCGGCGTCGGGGTGGGCGTCGGGACGTACTGGATGGCCCCCGGCCGGACGCAGGAGTCGTAGTCAGCCCCCAGGATGACGCGGAAATCCAATCCGTTCCCTTCCCCCGGCCGTTTCTCCACATCCTCCGACTTCAGGCGATAGAGCCGGGTGAGTATCCAGAGAGGGGAGCCCTTCGCCGTGGTGGTGAAATCCACCACCCGGGTGCGGGAGACCGGCTCCGTCGCCGTGATGCCCGTCACCAGGAAGCCCTCCCAGCGCAGCCGCTCCGCCGCCACCTCCGCCATCCCCGGCCGCCCCGTCCCGTCCCAGATTTCTACCTGGAAGGGGGATTGGCGCGCCCGCCCCGTCGCCGGGGGTTGCAGCGCCTCCGCGACCAGCGGCTCCAGCGCGCCGGGCACCGGCAGAAGCACGTACGCGCCGTTGGGGTCGGTCCAGTGCTCCACATACGGCGGGATGATGAAGCGGCTCTTCACATTGGCCCAGTCCAGACGGGTCCCCAACCATCCCAGGTAGACCATTTCCTTAAGCCCCAGGTCGGTCTCCACCGTCTGACGGAGGGCATCCCAGAGGTCTGGGATGCGGCTCAACACGCCTCCGCTCAGCGCCTGCCGGTAGAGGGCCCGCAGGACCTGATGCTGCCGTCGGCTGCGGTCAAAATCGCTGGTGGACCAGCGGGAACGGACGTACCACAGTGCCTGCTGACCGTTCAGGTGCTGGACGCCCGGGTAGAGGTCTATATCCACCCCCTGCTCCGGATTGGCGGGGTCGGGGAAGGTGTCGTGGAACTCGCACTCCACCGGCACATCCACCCCACCCAGCGCGTCCACGATGCGGACAAAGCCAGAAAAGTCCACCATCGCGTAGTAGTGAATGGGGATGCCGAAGTTATACTCCACCGTCGCCTTGACCAGCGCCATCCGCCCGCCGGGGTAATCCTTCCCCCGGTTGATGGCCGTATTGATTTTCCCGAACCCGTAGCCGGGAATCCAGGCGTAGTAGTCCCGGGGGATGGAGAGCATGCTGACCGATGGAACGTCCGGGTTGATGCTGACCACAATCATCACGTCGGTCCGCCCGCCGTTGCCTTCCTGTGTATCCAGCCCCAGCAGGAGGACGTTCATCACCCTCTCGGGCAGGGAGACGAGGGGCATCGGCGTGGGGACGGGCAGGCTGACCGGCAGCGTGTTGCTGATCGGCAGGTCGTAGGCCGGCGTCGCGTGGGGCAGGGTGGGCGGGGACGGCGGGATCAGCGTGGGCGTGGGCGTCGGCCATGGCGTCGGCGTCGGGGTGGGTGTCGGCGCCGCCGTCGGCGACGGGGCGGGAGACGGCGGGTGCGGGTTGTTGTGGGGCACGACGATGGTCGCCGTCGGCGCGACGTCCATCGGGACCACCGGCACCATCAACCCGCGCGCGGCGATAGCCGTTATGACCAGAACGATGATCAGAACGAGCGGCGCAAATATCTTCTTCATCTGCAGGTCAAACTCTCCCTTGCCTCCCGACTTCTTTTGGATTATACTACGGAATGTTGAAAATGCCAGCCATGCCGCTGATTCTGATCACCAACGACGATGGGATTAACTCGCCCGGGCTGCTGGCCGCCGTCCGGGCGGTCCGGGGATTGGGGGATGTGCTGGTCGTCGCGCCCACCCGCCAGTGGTCGGGCGCGGGCCGCTCTTTCGCCCGGGAGACCACCGGCGCCATCGCCCCGCGCCCTCTGGAGGTGGACGGGGAACCGATACCGGCGTTCGCGGTGGACGGTTCCCCCGCCCAGGTGGTGCTGCACGCGCTCCTGGAACTGGCCCCCCGTCCGCCAGACCTGATGGTGGTGGGGATCAATTACGGGGAGAACCCCGGGGCGGACGTGACCTGCTCCGGCACGATCGGCGCGGCGCTTCAGGGCGCCTCCTGTGGCGTCCCGGCGCTGGCCGTCTCCCGGCAGGCCCCCAAAGAGGTCCACATCAACCTCTCCGACAAGGTGGATTTCACCGTCGCGGCCCATTTCACCCGGTTCTTCGCCCGCCGGATGTTGGCGGTGGCGCTTCCCTTTGATGTGGACGTCCTCAAGGTGGACGTCCCCGACTGTGCCACCCCCGAAACCCCCTGGCGGCTGACCCGGCAATCCCGCCGGACCTACTTCCGTCCGGTCCCGCCCCGGCGGAACGCGCTCTCTCAGCCTGGGCGGATGGACTACGAGGCCGCGTGGGACGTCCGGGACCTGGAGCCGGATAGCGACATCTACGCGCTGGTGGTGGACCGGGTGGTGGCGGTGACGCCGTTGAGCCTGGACCTGACCTCCCGGGCCGACCCGGCGGAGGTAGCCCGACTCCTTCAGTCCGATTGACGCTATTCCTATAATAGAAGGAAAAAATACTTCATACCAACAAGATATGGTACAGCA
>JACIWQ010000120.1 GCA_014360895.1 Thermoflexales bacterium
GAAAGCGGCGTTATCCGGTACGACTTTGTGAGACTTTAAACCGGTACGACTTTATAGGATTCAACAGGTTTCAGACGTTTGGGTGGAATGAACGTGCCCGGCACGTTCTTATGGAAACTTTTCAGACGGAGGGAACAATGCCGGTATCCAGAAAATCCATCGGAATTGCCATCGGGATCAATCTGGCCCTGATGGTCGTGGGCGCGGTAGCGGCCCGCGCCGCGCCGACCGCACAGGCGGAACCGGTACGGATGAGTTTTCCCATCGCCGCCGCCGTCGGCATCCTCTATTACCTGGCCTGGTCTCCCTGGTTCGCCAACCTCGGCTTCACCGTCCTCTACCGCCCCCTGGTCGCCGGGACCCTGGTCGGGGCCGTCATGGGACGGGTGGCGGAAGGGGTCGCCATCGGCGCCAACATCAATGTCCTCTACCTGGGGTGGATCACCGCCGGCGGCTCTTTCCCCGGCGACCCGGGCCTGGCAGGCTACCTGGGGACGGCCCTGGCCCTGGGGGGCGGGCTGGACGTCCAGGCGGCCCTGGCGTTGGCGGCCCCGCTGGGCCTGCTGGGCGGCCTGACCTACTCGCTGCGGATGTCCGTCTGCTCGGTCATCCCCCACTGGGCCGACCGTTTCGCCGAAGAGGGGAACATCAAGGCCGTCGCCCGCAGCAACTACGTCTACTCCCAGCCTTTCCTGTTCGTCCTCTACGCGGTACCGGTCGCCCTGGCGGCGTATCTGGGCGCTCCAGCGGTGGGCGCGGCGCTGGGGTGGATCGCTCAGCATGCCATCTGGGTGATGAACGGATTGTTCGTCGCCAGCGGGATGCTGGCGGCGCTGGGCATTGCCCTGAACCTGAAGTTCCTGTTTCGTGGGAACACCTGGCCCTACTTCTTCATCGGCTTCGCCGTCACCTCTCTGATGGCGGGCAAGGTCAACCTGGTGGTTATGGCCATCATCGGGGCCTGCGTGGCGTACATCCACGTCCACTTCACGACCCGGGATGGCGAGGAGCAACCGGCGCCTTCTGCGGAGCGACGGGCCGGTCCGGGCCTGCTCACCCGTCGGGACGTCTTCCGCGCCTGGCTGCGCTGGCTCTTCTTCTCCCACTCCTGCTACAACTGGGAGCGCATGCAGGGGCTGGGCTTCGCCCACAGCATGACGCCCATCATTGAAAAACTGTACAAAAAGCAGGAGGACATCCGCGCGGCGCTGAAGCGGCACCTGGTCTTCTTCAACACCCAACCGGACATCGGCGGGGTCATCCACGGCATCGTGATTGCGATGGAGGAGGAACGGGCCGCCGGGGCCGACATCAGCGACGACGCCATCAACGGGGTCAAGACCGGCCTGATGGGCCCGATGGCGGGCATCGGCGATACGCTTCAGCAGGGCATCGTCATTCCCATCGCGCTGGCGCTGGGCATCGGCATCGCCACCGGCGGCGCCGTCGGCACCGCGACGCGGGGGAGCGTCCTGGGTCCGCTCTTCTACCTGGTGGCCGTCGCGGCCTTTATCTGGGGCGTGGGCTGGTGGGTCTGGTGGCAGGGATACGTGCAGGGGCGCGCCGCCGTGACGTCCATCCTCCGCACCGGCGCCATCGCGCGCATCATCCTGGGAGCGGGGGTACTGGGCAACTTCATCATGGGCGCACTGGCGGTCCAGTTTGTCCGTCTCTCCACCCCGGTGGCCTTCATGGTCGGTGGGAGCACGTTCCGCCTGCAGGCGATCCTGGATAGTCTGATGCCCAATCTGCTGCCCCTGCTCCTGGTGCTGCTGGTGTGGTGGCTGGTGGCCCGGAAAAACGTCTCCCCCACATGGGTGATGGCCGCCATCATCCTGGTCGGCATCCTCAGCGCGTACCCCATCTGGCCGGGGCTGAACGAGGCCGGTGAGGCAATCCGGGTGGGGCTGTTTGGAGGATGACGTTTCTTATGGGGACGTGCCAGGCACTTTGGGAAGTGCCTGGCACGTTCTCCTCAGCAGGTGATCCGATGCTGGAGAGGAAAGTGACGGTCGGCCACCCGGAGGGATTGCATGCCCGACCGGCGGCCCGCTTTGTTCAGACGGCGCGGCGGTTTCGCAGCCGGGTGCGGGTTCTCTACGACGGTCGGGAGGCGGACGCGAAGAGTCTGCTGAGCTTGCTGGCCCTGGGGGTGGAACAGGGGGCGGTGATGACCATCCGGGCCGAAGGGGAAGACGCCGAACAGGCGCTGGCAGCGCTGGAGGAGGTAGCCAGGGGGCAGTAGCGGGAAGCTTTGACTCATCGCCCGTACACCGCCAGCACGATGGCCGGTGTGAGGAACACCTCCACGGCGGCCGCCAGAGCCAGCAGGGGCACCACAACGGCCAGGAAGACTTTGATGAAGTCGGCCAGCGCCTGAATCCATCCCTCGCCGACCGTCAGCCCCCGGGGCGGGGCGATAAAGGTAGCGCCCAGGCGCACCGCCAGAGCAGTGGCGATGATGGCCGCGGGCATTTCCAGCACGCCGTGCGGCATCACGAACGTCAGCACAAAGGTCAGCGGGTCATATCCAGCCCAGGCGACCTGGAAGGCGGCATACGCGATGATGGCAACCGGGGCCATCAGCAGGATAATCGCCAGAGACCCGAAGGAAAACGTCCCCAGGATGGCGGCCAATGTGAGCGAGCGGACGTTGTTTTTCAGGACTCCCCAGATGGTAAAAGCCGGCAGCCAGGAAATGGTGGAGGCCTGCCGGAACGTCTCTTCGGTCACCTGGTCCAGCGGGATGTATTGGGCCGGAAGCTGGAAGCGAATAGCGACCTCCCATCCCACCCACACCGCGCCCGCCAGGGAAACCAGAACCAGCGCCAGCGCCAGATAAGAACGAGCCAGGACCCGGGGAATATCCCGCAGATACAGCCCGGTCCAGGTGCTCAGCCAGCGCAGGAGACGGGGGAGCCGTTCCGGGGGCCGTCCGAAGAACCACCGTTCCCAGGTAAAATGCCGCCGGAACATCCGCCAGGCGCTGCGCAGATTCAGTTCGTCAATCTCCCGCCCCAGCAATTCCTCGCGGTTGAACAGCCGAATCCCCATCCGGACCAGCATCACATTTGCGACCAGCAAGAACAGCAGGATGTACCACAGGACCTGGTTGCCGCTCTGAAGCAGGATCAGGCTCTCCTGCTGGAGCAACAGGGAAACCGGAACGATGATAAAACTGGCCAGGAGGTTGGCCGCGCGGACACTGGTGGTCTGGCTGGAGACGATGACGGCCGCGGAGACCATCACCAGGGCCTTCCCCATCGTCAAAAGGAAAACCTGAAACAGGGTCAGGGGAGCCGGACGGGCCTCTATCGGCAGGATGAACAGATAGAAAGCGATGCCGACGGTGCCGGCCATCAGCGGGAGGGCCAACGCCGCCACCATCTTCCCCAGATAGAGTTGCAGGTCGGAAAGCGGCGTCGCCAGGAGAGGCTCCAAGCTCATTCGCTCCTTCTCCCCCACAAAGGATTCCAGAGCGATGACCAGGGAGATGGAGACGGGGACAAATCCCACCAGCAGGAGCATGAGGGGGAGAAGGCGGGCCGTTACTCCCTCCGCGCCCCAGCGTTCGTAGAAGGAACTTTCCAGATAGCCGGTCACGAAACGCATCACCAGGGGGAAGAGAAGGGTCAGGGCAAAAATGGGGAACAGGATCCGCCAATCCCGGAGGTAATCCCGCAGTTCCCGCCATATCAGATGCCAGACTTGACGGAACCAGCGGGCGTAGGTAGTTTCCTGGATAAATTGGACTTCGTTCATTGTCGCTATGGGGCTGCAGGCTGAAGCTTGCGCTACGATTCCACCACCCGCAAATAGACCGCTTCCAGACTGCGCGGGACTTCGCCCAGCGTCACCACCGGAATACCCGCTTCGGTCAGCGAGCGGACGATGACCGGGTTGACGGTTTCCGGCGAGTCCGCCTGGTAGCGAATCCAGTTCGGGCCCTCCTGCACAACGGAGGCCCAGCGGGCGACCAGGGGACGGGCTCCGTCAATGGAGGACGCTACCCGGAGTTCCATCAGTGGAGGGCCCAGTAGTTGTCGCTTCAAATCGGCCGGCGTCCCCAGGGCCACAATCTGCCCTCGCCGGATAATCGCAATCTCGTCCGCCAGCAGTTCTGCTTCCGTCAGGTTGTGGGTGCAGACCAGGATGGTGTGCCGTTCGTCGTTGAGGGAGAGAATGGCGTCCCGCACCAGTTTGGCGCTGTGGGGGTCCATCGCTGAGGTGGGCTCATCCAGCAGGAGGACGGGCGGGTCATGGAGCAGCGCGCGCACCAGGGCCAGTTTCTGGCGCATCCCCTTGGAGTACTCCCCGATGCGCCGGTCCCAGGCCTCCGGCATAGCGAACCGGTCCAGCCATTCCCGGGCCCGCCGCCGACACGTTTCCGGGTCCAACCCGTAGAGTCGGCCGAAGAACTCCAAGTACTCCCCCCCATACATCCGCAGGTAGAGGCCTGGCTGTTCGGTCAGAAGCCCTACCTGCTGGCGGACGGCGACCGGGTCTCGGCGGGTGTCGTATCCGGCGATCTCCGCCCGGCCCTCCGTGGGCATCAGAATGGCCGCCAGCATGCGCACCGTGGTGGTCTTTCCGGCCCCGTTGGGGCCCAAAAGGGCCAGGATCCGCCCGGGTTGGACGGTCAACGTGACCCCATCCACGGCGGTGAAATCGTCAAATCGTTTGGTGAGATTTTCGGTCCGGATCATGGCAGGGCTACCGGTAGGGTAAAGGTGAACGTGCTCCCCTTGCCTGGCTCGCTCTCCACCCAAATCTGCCCGCCCTGGAGTTCCACCAGGCTCTTGGTGATAACCAGCCCCAGGCCGGTGCCCGGCACGTTGCGCACGGCCGGGTGCTGGGAACGGAAAAACTTGGTGAACAGTCGCTCCCGCTCCTCGGGCGCGATGCCGATGCCCGTATCGGAAACGGAGCAGACCACGAACCCGCCGTTGGGCTGAACGGTCACCCGGATGCGGCCCTCTTCCGGAGTGTACTTGTACGCGTTGCTCAGCAGGTTGGTCAGAATCTGCACCACCCGATTCCGGTCCGCCCTCACGGGAGGCAACGGCTCCGCAATTTCCACCTCCAGTGTCTGCCGCTTGGCCTCTATCTCATGGCGGATGGCCCGGACCGCCTCTTCTATGGTCTCCCGCAACGTGACCTGCCCGATTTCCAACCGCAATCGGCCGGATTCTATGCGGGAGATGTCCAGCAGTTCCTGCACCATCGTGTCCATCCGATTCACGTTGGAGCGGATGACCTCCAGGAATGAGCGCTGCGTCTCCGTCAGGTCGCCCGCCAGTCCCTTGACCAGGAGGTCGGTGTACCCTTTGATGGCCGTCATCGGCTGTTTCAGTTCGTGGGAGACGAAGGAGATGAATTCTGTCTTGGCCTGATTGGCAGCCTCCACCGCGGCGAAAAGGCGGGCGTTTTCTATGGCGATGGCGGCGTGGTCGGCCAGGCGAACGACGAAGTCCAGGGCATCCTGGTCAAATTGTCCCGGTCGGGCGCTCTCCAACACGATGATGCCGATAATCCGTTCCTCCCGCCAGATGGGCACCGTGATCTGGGCGACCATTCCTCCCACGGCGGCCACATAATCCGGGTCGTAGCGGACGTCGGAGACCAGTTCCGGCCGACCGGTCCGGGCGACCCGTCCCACGATGCCCCGATCCAGCGGCCAGAGAGCCTCCCGGTACGGTTCCACCGCGTCAGGGGGATAGCCCCGGTAGACTAAGAGCCGGAGGCCCTGCCGCCCGTCCTTCTCGGCCAGAACGGCAATCAACCCGGCATCTGCACCCGTCCGCTGGATGGCCCATTCCAGGGCCCTCTCCATCGTCTGCTGATAATCCAGCGTGGCATTCAACTCCCGGTCAATCCGCTGCATCATGGAGAGTTCTTCCACCCGGGCCGCCAGCGCCTGGTCGGTCATCGCGAAGAGACGGGCGTTCTGGATCGCAACGGCCGCCTGAGCGGCGAGGGCGGTCAGCAATCGTTCGTCATCCTCATCAAAGGGGCGGCCGTCCCGCCGGTTAAGGACTTCCAGAACGCCGATGACCGTCCCGTGGACCGTCATCGGGGCGCAGAGGAGCGAACGGGTGGCGAAATGGGAACGGCGGTCTACTTCTGAATACCAGTGTTTGTCCTGCCGGACGTCGTCCACCCGAATGGGGCGGTTCTCCCGGACCACCTGTCCGGCGATGCCGGCGCCAGCGGGTAGACGGGTGCCCACCAGGTCGGATTCGCCAACGGCGACCTGAAAGATCAGATCGCCGCTCTCTTCGTCCACCAACAGGAGAGAGCCGGCCTCCGCCTCCAGGAGGTCTACCGCTTTGCGGGTGGTCAGGTCCAACAGCGTGTGCAGTTCCAGCGTGGAGGCCAGGAGATGGCCCACTTCGTTCAGCCCTTCCATCCGCCGGGCCCATTTCTCCGTCTCCTGATAGAGGCGGGCCATGTCCAGGATGGCGGCGGCCTGGTCGGCGATGACCTGGAACACCCGCGCCTGTTCCGGCGTATAAGTCACATCGGGGTCAAAACTGGAGATGTTCATCACACCCAGGACGCGGTCCTGGGAGATGAGGGGGATACCCATCCAGGCCTTGCCGGGCCGGCCCCCCGGCCGTACCCCCCGACGCTGGCACTCGGCCAGATAATCATCCGTGATGATGGGTTGTCCGGTGCGGACGATGAGGCCGGTCAATCCCTCCGTATCGGACCAGACGTCCTCTGGATATTGCCGTTCGCCGTTCTCCACGTAGAAGGCGAAGCGCAGGGTACGGGTGGGGGGATCGTAGAGAGCGATGTAGAAATTGCGGGCGTCCAGGACCCGGTTGGTCTGGGTGTAGATCAGTTCCATCAGGTCGTCCGGTTGAACGGAGAAGCCCACGGACCGGGCGATGGTGCCCACCGCTTCCAGTTCCTGGACCCGGCGCTCCAGGTCCGTGATCAGACGAACACGGTCCAGCGCGGCGACAATTTGGGGGGACAGGGTCTCCAGGAACCAGGCGTCGCGGGCGCGGAAGCGCTCCAGGCGGGTGGGACCGACCGTCAGCCATCCCCATCCGGGCAGCGGGACAAAGAGAGCCGGCCCCAGCGCGGCCAACCGTTCCTCCTCTCCTTCCAGGTCCGGGGGGAGAATGTCATCCACGGAAAGGTACAAGGGGCGGGTATCACCGCTCATCCGGCGGGCCAGCGGGCCGTCGGGGCGAAAAGAGGGCAAAGGGGATGAGGGGTTATCGCCGAACGCCCGGGGGACGTACAACCCGCTGCGGGGGTCTGAGAGGTAGAAGAGAACCGAACGGGGAGCCAGCACTTTGCCGATGACGTCGGCCGCGATGGCTGTCACTTCGTCCACCGTGCGGGCGATGGCGAGCCGGCCCCCGAACTCCCGCAGGGCTCGTTCCGGCGCCATCTGTCGCCCCAGGAGTATGCGGTCCACCGCGCGGGTCAGCAGACCGCGCAGGGGCAGAACCCCCATAACCACCACCAGCACCAGCAGGGCCAGCACCAGTGGCTGAAAGGGGAGCACGGTCAGGTGAAACCATTGGCCCAGCAGGGCCAGGAGAAGGGCAAACACGCCCACCACGACCAGGGTCAGGAGAAAATAAATCACCGCGTTGCGGACCACCCAGTCAATGTTCAGCGTGCGCGGGAAGAGAATCGCGTAGGCGATGGCCAGGGGGAAGAAGGCAAAGAACGGCAGAAACAGGCCGGGCTGGAAAGGGAAACCCGGACGGAAAGCCAGGGGAATCCAGACGATGATGGGGAAGAAGGAAAGCAAAGCCCCCAGCAGGACGATGTAGGTCTGGGCGCGGATGATGGGGGAGCGGGAGAAGAGGCGGTGGTAAGCCATCCACCCCATCAGCACCAGTCCGCCGATGCCCGCCCAGGCCCGCCCCCAGCGCCAGGGAGCGAAATAGGCAATGGGGTGGGCCATATCCGCCGTCGTGAGCCATCCGGCGACCGCCAGCCCCAGCGCGGGCAGGTAGGCCAGGAGACGCAGCCCGGGGAACCGTCGCAGTACAGGGGACGGACGGGGAAACACCAGGGCCAGGTGAATCGCCGCGCTTCCGGCCAGGGGCACCGCCGCAACCCAGACCGGAAACAGGCGATGGGTGGTATAGAGGTCAAAAAGGAGGCCCGTTATCAGAGCGATGAACACGCAGAACAGGACGAAAACCTGCGCCGCCTCTTCCTGACCCCGCAGCCAGAGCATCACTCCCCCGGCGGTCAGGTAGAACAGGCCCAGAGCATAGGGGATGATAAAGAAGTCCCAGAGGGCCTGCCGGGGGAGGGGAATCAGGCGAACTCTGACCTGACGGATGGCGCCGGTCTCGGCGTTGTGCGCGGTGAAGGTGACGGTCTCCCCGACCCGGTGGTTACGCAGAGCTTCTACCAGCGCCGTAGGATGGTCCAGAGGCTCTCCGTTTATGGCGACCAGTTGTTCGGGCAAGCCCAGGCCAGCGGCGTACCCGCTCCAGGACATGGAGCCGATGTTATTCACCACCAACGTCGGTTCGGTGAAGAGGCCGGGGAACGGGAGGCGGACAATCTGGAACGCCAGCACGATGGCCCCAATGAGGGTCGCGGCAGAGAGGGTCAGCAAAACCGCCAGAAACCAGCGGGTGACCCGCAGAAACGAGGGACTTTCCAAGAAGGCAGAACCCGAATTGGCCATCCGACAATCCGCCCGGGCAGGATCATCCCACTCAGGGTTGGTGTGACACAAATTGTAGCATATGATTGTCAAACGTCAACAGCGGGACCCTGAGGTTGGGACGTGAGTTGGGACGAGGGTGGAAGTGGGGGAGTTTTGACAGGATTTACAAGATTAACAGGATGGAACAAGAATCCTGTCCATCCTGTCCATTTCTTTTGACAGGATTTACAGGACGAACAGGATGGAACAAAAATCTTGTCAATCCTGTCCATCCTGTCCATGAGCGGGGGCAACCGGAGGACCAGCGGTCTGAAGCCTTATCCCCTCCCAAACAGGAACCAGGAGACCCCTAGGGCCAGGATCGTGTTGAAGGCCGTCGCAGCCAGATAGACGACCAGCGGGCGCAGGCCGATCTTGCGGAACTCGCCGAAAGCCAGGTCCCAGCCGATGCCCACAAACGCCAGCGTGAAGGCCCAGTTGCGCAACGCGGTGATGTCTTTGACCTGGGCCTTTGTGAACACTCCGGCCGACGCCAGCACCGAGACCAGGACGAAGCCCAGGACAAACTTGGGGAAACGGTCCCAGAGCACCCGGGCGCTGGGGCGTCCGGCCCCCGCCCGCTCCTCCCGTGCGACCCAGTAGAAGGCCAGCAGGAAAGCCACCACACCGATGAGGGCGTTCTGGGCCATTTTGACAATAGAGGCGACCCGGACGGCCTCTTCGCCGTAGATGGCCCCCGCGCCGACGACGGCGGCAGTGGTATCTATGTTTCCGCCAAACCAGGCCCCGGCCCATTGAGGAGGCATCCCGGCGACGGTCGCAAGCCATGGCATCAACACCATCAGCGGCAGCGCGGTGACGATGACCAGCGCGGTGACGTAGGCCAGGTGCTCTTTCTTCGCCAGGATGGACCCGGCGGCCGCGATGGCGGCGGAGACGCCACAGATGGAGACGGCCGCGCACATCACGGCCCGCAGTTTCTTCTCCAACTGGAGCACCCCACCCAGCCACCAGGTGAAAAAGAAGACGGCGGTCACCAGTACCAGGGCCTGGACGAGCCCCCGGACGCCCACGCTGAGCACCTCCGTCAGGTTCACGCTGGCCCCCAGGAGGACCAGGCCCACTTTCAGAAAGAGTTCGGTCCGGACGACGGCGCTCAACCTGTCCTTGATCTTCAATCCGCTGGCGAGTCCGTTAGCCAGCAGGCCCAGCACGGCGGCCCAGAGGGGGTATTCCAGGGCCTTCGGGCTCAGCGCCGCCAGGCGGTTCGCCCCCAGGGCCAGAAGCGCCAGCATCCCGGCCGACAGAAAGCCCCACAAAATCCGCTCCCCTTGCTTACTGCTTGCAGAAGTCCCGTCCAACACCTCACCCCCTAACTCCGGCTCCCGACTACCATGGGACATGGCTCAGCACGCCCAGGAGAACCAGGGCGATGAGCAGAAACCCGATGATGACGGCCCACCAATCCTCGCTGATCCGCATCCAGGGCGACTCGCGCCTGCGGAGGACCCGTTCCTCCATCTCTCCTCCTTTCCGCGGGAAGATTCTG
>JACIWQ010000121.1 GCA_014360895.1 Thermoflexales bacterium
TCTCCTCCCCGTTTCGGGGAGGAGAAGGGGGCCGGGGGGATGAGGAGGGGGCCACGCGCTGCCCGAAAGCAGCGTTACCCGGTACGACTTTATAGGATTCAACACGTGCCAGGCACTTCCGAAAGTACCTGGCACGTTCCAGGCAGATTATCCGAGTCGGTATTCGGAGTAGGTCGTCTCGCAGGGGCGGCCCGGGCCGATCCAGGCCCGTCGGCCGGTTACATCTATGATGATGCTGAAGACGGTGACGGATTGGACGCCGTGCTTGCAGATGGAGGCCGGGTAGTTGGCATGGTCGGCCAGCAGGGCCATGAAGCGCTCCGGCGAGAGTTGCCCAAAGTTCTCCCGCAGGAGCCGCATGGCCCGATGGTAGCGGAGGATGGAGCTGCCGATGTCGTTGCGGTCGGCCTCCAGGTGGCGCATCGCGGGGCTGATGTAGTGGTTGGCATGGGCCAGGATGTCGTCCTCTATGTACAGGGCCTCGTAGTCGGTGGCGGAGCCCTCCACGCTGTAGACCTCGCCCCAGGGGTCGGCGATGATGTTGTTGTAGTTGGAGGCGCGCTGGGGGAGGAGGCAGGCATCCATCGCCTCGCCCAGCTGTCGGGCGGCCAGGATGGCCCGGACAATGAGCAGGCGCGGCACACCGGGCCGCACGTCCCGCGCGGAGACCTCGTTGCCCGTCAGGGCAATCCCGGCGGCGTTGAAACCCGCGCTGATGCCCAGCCCGTCCAGGGAGACGCCCAGGAATTCTGGCTCATCCCCGGCCTGGACCCGCAGGATGACCAGCCCCTCCTCCCGCTCCGGGGCCTCGTCGTTGGTGTGGGCCAGGAGAGTGGAGCCGTCCACGGTCGCCCGGCCGCGCGCGGCGAAGTCGGTGCAGCCCCGGGCGCGCCAGAAGGCCGGCTCCCGAATCTCCTCGCACATCGCCAGGAAGACCTCGTCAAAGGGACAACCGGCCCCTTCGGCGATGCCCTCCAGTTCCTCCACGTACTGGGGATAGACGGCGCGGGTGTAGGCCAGGCAGAGCTGGGCCTGATGGAGGGCGTCCTCCCAGGAAATCCCGCGCGGGATTTCCCCCCGCAGATGCTCCAGCCGGCGCCGGATGTGGGGACGCCAGGCATAGCCGATCTGTCGCCCCACCTCCCGGTGGGTGCCACGAACGGTCAGGACGGGGATGGATTGGGCGGCCATAAAACCCCCTTAATTCTCCCTGCGCCGGGCCCGACGGGGCAGGTCGGTGGGCTCCAGCGCCACCGCCTCCCCCGCGAAGAGCCGGACCGGGCCGACTTTGGGCTCGTCCAGCCCGCGCGCCCGCCGCTCCTCGCAGATGCGACAGTTCGGCGGGCACTCAAACCGGTAGTCGTCCGGCTCCGTGTAGCGGGCGATGACCCCCTCGTAGTTGCGGAAAATCGCCACCCGCCCGTTCCAGGCGATAAGGTAGCGGGGGTTGACGGGCGTCTTCCCGCCGCCGCCGGGCAAGTCCACCATAAACTCCGGCACCGCGAAGCCGGTCGTGTGGCCGGAGAGGTGCTCCATAATCTCAATCCCCCGCGCGATGGTCGTCCGGAAGTGGCCGATGCCCAGGGAGAGGTCACACTGATAGAGCCGGTACGGGCGGACCCGGTTCTCCACCAGCCGCTGGCAGAGTTCCTTGATGATCCAGGGGCAGTCGTTGACGCCGCGCAAGAGGACGGTCTGGTTGCCCAGGACGAAGCCCGCGTCGGCCAGTTTCGCCAGCGCCTGCCGGGCGCGGGGCGTCAACTCCTTGGGGTGGTTGAAGTGGGTGTTGATCCAGACCGGCTGGTACTTTTTGAGCATGTTCACCAGTTCGTCGGTGATGCGCTGGGGGAAGGTGACCGGCGCGGCCGTCCCGAAGCGGACGATCTCCACGTGGGGAATCTCGTGGAGTTTCGCCACGATGTACTCCAGCCGCTCGGTGGAGAGAGTGAAGGGGTCGCCGCCGCTGAGGAGGACGTCCCGGACCCCCCGGTGCTCCCGGATGTAGGCGATGGCGGCGTCTATCTCCGCCTGGGAGCGGGGCATGTCCGTCTCCCCGGCATAGCGGCGACGGGTGCAGTGGCGGCAGTACATTGCACATTGGTCGGTGACCAGCAGAAGCACCCGGTCCGGGTAGCGGTGGGTCAGGCCGGGGACGGGGGAGTCGGTGTCCTCGTGAAGCGGGTCCCGCATGTCCTCCGGACGGATGACCTTCTCGTAGAGGGTGGGGACGGCCCGCTTGCGGATGGGGTCGTGGGGGTCGTCCGGGTCCATCAGGCTGGCGTAGTAGGGGGTAATCGCCATCCGCAGCGTCCCCAGCGACTCCTCAATCATCGCCTTCTCTTCTTCGGTCAGCGGGATGACGCGGGCCAGTTCCTCCACCGTGGTGATGCGGTTGGCCAGTTGCCAGTGCCAGTCCTCCCACTGTTCCCAGGGGACGTCCTGCCACGGAGGCGGTGGAGTGCGGCGTTCTTCGGTCTGCAGGCTCATCGTACCTCCTACAAAAGTGGTGTCCAAACGTGCCGGGCACTTCCGGAAGTGCCTGGCACGTTATCCCGTCTACGGGAGGGGCGGCACCGGCGCCGGGGCGGGGTACGCCCAGAGCGCCAGTTCGTCCCAGTAGCCCTTGTTGTTCAGTGGCCCGTAGGCGAAAAGGGCCTGCCCCCGGACCCCCAACTCCCGGCCTGCCCGGATGCGGCTGAGGACGTCGTCAAAGCAGGCGTAGCCGCCGCCGATGCCGGGGAAGACGTAGCACTCCCCGGCGTCGGCCTGAAAATCCGCCACCAGCGTCCGGAACCGCTCCAGCGTCCAGACGGTGCTATCCGGGCAGTCGGAAGAGGGGGTCGCCGGATAGAACATCGGCATGATAGCATCCACCCAGCCCTCGCGCAACCAGCGTTTGGAGTCCTGGTAGTAGTCGCTGTAGCCCTGGCTGAAGCTGGGCCAGCCCCACCGGTTCTGGTAGACGCCCCATACCGCCGCCGTCACCCAGACCTGGGGGTTGCGGGACTTCACGGCCTGATACGTTTCCCGGACCAGCCGGTTGACCTGCTCCCGCTGCCATTCGGCCCGGACGGCGGGGTCGGAAAACGGGGGCGTGAACGGGTCGTAGGAGTAGTCGGGGCCCGGATAGCGGACCAGGTCCAGGTGAATCCCGTCCAGGTCGTAGCGGGCCACAAGGTCGGTGACGACGTTCAGGAAATGGACACGCATTCCCTCCCAGGCCGGGGTGGCCCAGAGGTAGGATGAGCAGGTCATCAGGTTCATCGGTTTGCCGCCCGAATCGTAGACCCGCCAGGCGCTCCAGCCTACTGCGTATGAGAAAGCCCAGAAGGGGTGCAGCGGGTCGGTATTGTCGGGCGGCGCGCCGACGCCGCAGAGCCAGGTCGGGTAGACGTTCAGGTAAACGTGGACCTGGAGACCGCGGGCGTGGGCGGCCTCTATGAGCACCGCCAGCGGGTCAAAGCCCGGCGATGTGCCCAGGGTCCGGGTGACGGTCCCGGTCAGGCGGGAGGCCCAGGGCTCGTAGCCGGGGGTGTAGTAGGCGTCCGCCGTCCCGCGCACCTGGAAGAGCAGGACGTTGAAGCCCGCCGCGGCGGCCTGTTCGGCGATGGTGACCAGGGCCGAGGGCTGGGCGGGCGTCCCGTCGGCGCGCGTCCAGTCAAAGCGGGTGACCCAGAGGGCCCGGAATTCCGGCCCGGCCCCCTTCGCCACCAGGGGCAGGTAGGCGAAGAAGTCGCCCGCCGGGGCAACCGCGGCGGGCGACGAGGCGGGCAGGGGGCGCGGCCAGGGCTCGGCGGCCGGCGGGGGCTGTCGGTCAAACCCGTGCTGGACATACCAGGCATCCCCGGTTTCCGGCTCCGGGGGCGCCCATTGAGAACCAACCCCTCCGGGTGCGTTGTGCCCCGCATCGGCGCAGGCCAACCTCTCCCGTTCGGGCCCGGGGACGGCCACGGGCGCCAGGGCCCCGGTCAGAGCAAGAAGCGCCAGGGGCAGGACGCGGAGAAACGCGGATAGGCGCGGATGTTGATGGCCCATATCGTTCAGGACATGCCGGGCGCGGCCGGAGGGGCCGGCATGTCCTTATCCCCATCAGGAATCCAGCCAGCGCACCTCGCAGCCGCCGTCCGGCTCGCATCGGTAGACCGCCCGCCAGAAGAGGGGCTCCTCGCCGAGGGGATAGACGTCCCGCAGGACCCACTGGCGGGGCAGGCAGAAGGAGTCCCCTTCCCAGCACGTCTCGCCGCGGGCGAAGACGTCAAAGACGTAGATGAGGGAAGCCCCGTCGTCCGACGTCAGTTGAACGGTCATCCGGGCCCCGCCCGCGTAGCGGGGGTCGTCCACCACGCGGGGCTCGCAGCAGAGGCTCCACCACTCCGTCCCGATGACCGCGAAGGTGGGGCGCAGGCGGCGGGCCATCAGGTCTCGGGTGACGGCCCGGCGGCGTTCTTCCAAGCGGTCTACGAGGTCACCTGGCAGCGAACCGGGCACCTTCCAGACCGCCTCCGCGGCCCTCTCATCCCCCCGGGCGACAGCCTGGACGTACTCCGCCACCCGGGCCTCCGGGAGCTTCCCCAGGGCCCGTTCCAAGAAAGCCGCGCCGGGCGGGGAGAGAAGGGCCAGGGCGGCGACGACGAGAAGAATGAGCAGGGCAGCAACGGCTTCGGGTTTCATCATACAGCCTCCGTCTGTGCAGGCCGGGCGGGCTGCGTTACCGCTCGCGTAGCGCAGGCTGTCAGCCTGTGCAGGCCTGCCGGCCGGCGTTACGTTCTGCGGTTTGCAGGGTATCCATTCCGGCCTGTAGAGCAAGACGCTCCACCATCTTCCGCAGTTCCCGCTCCTGGTCGGGGTCCATCGGCGGGCGCTGGTAGGCGGCCAGGAGTTCCCGCACCCGGGCTTTGGCCCGCGCGAAGGTGTCGGGGCGGCCCGACTCCTCCCACGCCCGGATGGAGCCCCGGTCCAGCACCGCCGAGGGCAGGTACTGCTCCTTCGGGAAAAGTTGGCGGGTGATTTTCTGCTTTAGGAAGTCGCCCCGGAAGCCGATAGACTCAAACATCTCCAGCGCCAGGGTGTCGGTGTGGACCCGGACGCCCTCCAGGAGCCGCAGGGCCATGCCGATGGCCTCGGCGTCTATGACCAGTTTCTCCGCGCTCTGGCAGGCCAGAAAGTCCAGCATCCCGGCGCCGGAAATCATATTGATCCCGCCCAGCGCGCCGATGACGGCGGTGATGCCGCTCTCCAGGCCGGCCTGGGCGTCCACCACTTTCGCGTCGCTGGCGCCCAGGTAGGTGTGGGTGGGCAGGCCCAGGGACTTGCCCACCTGCGCGTAGGCGACGTCTATCATCGCCGTCTCTATCGCGCCCATGGGGGTGGTGCCGTGGCGCATGTCAAAGATAGCCGGCGCGCCGCCCCAGACGATGGGGGCGCCGGGCTGGGCCAACTGGTGGATGGCGATGCCGCTGAGGGACTCCGCCGCGTGCTGGACAACGGAGCCCAGGAGGGTCACCGGGGCCGTCGCACCGGCCAGGGGCATGGAGACCATCTGGGCCGGGACGCGCGCGCGGGCCAGGTCTATCAGGTTGCGGGCGCCGAACTCGCTCCAGATGAGCGGCGGCGACGGGCAGACGTCAAAAACCGCCAGGGGCTTCTGGGCCAACTCCTCCCGCCCACCGGCGAAAATCGCCAGCATGTCAAACATGTAGTGCGCCGTCTGGGCGGAGAAGGCGCCGGTGACGACCGGCTTGGCGGAGTAGAGGAGGACGATGTAGAGCCGGTAAAGGTCGCCGATGGCTTTGGGGACCTCGTTGCAGACGACGGCGGTGGACTGGGCCGCATACTGGGGGAGCATCTCCGCCACCTTCACCAGGCGGACCAGGTCAGGGGTCTGGGACGGGCGGTGCTCCAGCGTCTCGGGGTCCAGGATGTGGACGCCGGAGGAGCCGGGGTCAAAGTGGACGGCGTCGCCGCCGTAGCGGACAACGGGCTCGCCGAAGCGGTTGTAGAGGTAGAACTCCCGGGGGACTGTCTCCAGGGCCCGCCGGACGACGGCCTCGGGGATGTAGACCACCTCGTTGGCCTCGTCCACCCTCGCGCCCGCCTCGCCCAGGAGCTGGCGCGCCTCGGCGTCCTGAACCTTCACGCCGTGGGTCTCCAGCAGATAGAAGGCCTCGCCCAGGACGTGGTCTATCAGGTCGGGGGTGAGCAGTTCCAGTTTGGGTTGCATAGGGCGCTCCGTGAAGAGTGAAACGTGAAGAGTGAAACGTGACAATCACGTTTCACGTTTCACGTTTCGCGTTTCGCGTTTCGCGTTTCGCGTTTTACGCACCAGCAATGATGTGCTCCAGTTCGGCGGAGAGTTGCGGGTCCAGCGGCTCCGGTTGGTGGGTCTCCAGTATCTGCCGGGCCATCGCGCGCGCCCAATCCCGGGCGTCGTCCCGCTTCGCCTCCCACTCCTCATAGGGACGCCGGTCCATAAACTTCGGCACCCACAGTTCCCGCATGTGCTTCCGGGTATGCTTCTGGGCCAGGAAGTTGCCGCCCGGCCCCACCGCGCGGATGACGTCCAGTGCCAGCGTCTCGTCGTCCACGACGATGCCCTTCATCATATGGTAGACGATGTCGTAGATTTCGCAGTCCATGAGCATCTGTTCGTAGGACCAGATGCGGCTGCCGTGGAGCAGGCCGACGCCCAGGAGCATGTCGGACATGACGACGCAGGCCATGAAGGTGGAGAGGCTGTTCTCAATCCCGGCCTGCCAGTTGGGCTCTTTGGCGCCGGTGGCGAAGGAACCCATAGAGAGGGGGACGTTGTAGAAGTCGGCCAGGACGTTGGAGGCCGCGCCGAAGAGGAAGTCCTCTGGGCCGCCGCCGGTGTAGCCGCCGGTGCGCAGGTCCATCGCGGTCTGGGCGGCGGCGTAGAAGACGGGGGCGCCCGGGTAGGCCAGTTGAATCATCGCCAGCGCGCTGATGACCTCGGCGTTGCCCACGACGAGGTTCCCCGCCAGTGTGGCCGGGGCGGTGGAGCCGCAGGAGGTCATGGTCATAAAGCCGACGGGGATGCCGGCCTCGGCGGCCACCAGCGCCGCCTCCAGGGTGCCCGGGTCCTGGCCCAGGGGCGGCGCGGTACAGAGGGCGTACGAGAGCACCGGCCGCCGACGCAGTTCCTCCCGCCCACCGGCAATGAGGGCGGCCATTTCCACCGACGCCCGGGCCTCCCGTTCCGAATAGATGCTCTCGGTCTGGACGTGTTTGGTGGTGTTCTCCCAGGCCGCCTTCAGTTCGTAGAGGCCCCGGGTCTCGGGGGGACAGTCCTGAGCGGAGACCGGGATCCAGATGAAGGCGACCTCTTCCACGTAGTCGGCGACGCGGACGATTTCGGCCACGTCCTTCAGCGCGGAGCGGCGCCGCTGGCCGGTGTAGAGGTCTATAATCTGGACGCCGCAGCCGTCGGTGCCGACATAGACGTGGTTGCCGTCCAGGGGGAGGTCCTGGGCGGGGTCGCGGGCGGCGAGGGTGTAGACGGGCGGCGCCTTCTTCAGGGCCTCCTCAATCAGGTGGCCGGGGGCCCGGACGATTTTGGTGTTCCGGTCCACCTGCGCGCCGTGGGCTTCCCAAATCTCCAGGGCCTTGGGGGACGGAAAGCGGACGCCGACAGTCTCAATGACATCCAGGGTGGCGGTGTGGATGCGCTGAACGTCCTCCGGACTGAGTATCTGGAGGGACAGGCGCGGGTTGGTGATGGATTTGATGGGTCGGGGCATGGGACTCCTTATCAGGTCGCAGGGCGCAGGGCGCAGGTCACAGGGCGCAAGTCGCAGGGCGCAAGCGCCGACTGGAAGTCAGCCTCTCTGGGCCTGCGGCCGGCGGTCAGCCTGCGCTGACCAACTGTTTGGCGACGGCGACGGCGCCGATGGCATCCTCGCTGTAGCCGTCGGCGCCGATTTCCTGGGCCCAGGCCCGGGTGACGGGGGCGCCGCCGACCATGACCTTGACCCGGGAGCGCAGGCCCGCGTCCTCCAGCGCCTCAATGACGTCCCGCTGGCGGACCATGGTGGTGGTCAGGAGCGCGCTCATGCCGACGATGTCGGCGTTCACCTCGCGCGCTTTCTCCACGAAAGTGGTGATGGGCACGTCCACGCCCAGGTCGTAAACGCGGAAGCCGCCGACGGAGAGCATGGTCGCCACCAGGGTCTTGCCGATGTCGTGGATGTCACCCTCCACGGTGCCGATGACGACGGTGCCCAGGGTCTGGCGCTGGCCGCCCTGGCGGGTAATCTCCGGCTCCAGGACGGCGATGGCAGCTTTCATCGCCTCGCCCGCCAGGACCAGGTCGGGCAGGAACATCTCGCCTCTGCTGTATTGTTCGCCGACGGAGTCCACGCCGGGGACGAAGCCCTTGTTGATGGCCTCCAGGGGGTCTATGCCCGCCTCTATGGCCTTGCGGGCCAGTTCAGCGGCGACGTCAGGGTCACCGTCAATGATGCTCTGGGCCATTGCACGGAAAAGTTCGTCGGTCATGGTTGCCTCCGGGGTGGGATTCGTACTGCGTAGTGCGTGTTCCGTTTCAATATATCACAGGACAAGGCGGATGTCAAGTTGGAAATTGAAAAACAAAGGAAAATAGTTGTTGAAGATTGAAATGTGTGGTAAAATGGACAAGAGAAGTTGAAGATCGTAATGACAGAATGACAGAATGACAGAATGGCCAGAGGAGGGAATGTATGAAGGAAAGCAAAGTTTCTGAGGTTCGGGCGGTTCTCCCGGGACCGCAGGCCCAGGCCATTGTGGAGCGAAGCGGACGGGTGGTATCGCCATCGCTGCCGAGGGCGTATCCGTTGGCGGTGAAGCGGGCCTACGGGTGCACGGTGGAGGACGTGGACGGCAACCAGTTCCTGGACTGTATGGCCGGAATCGCGGTCTGCGCCACGGGCCACTGCCACCCGCGTGTGGTGCGGGCAATCCAGGAGCAGGCGGAGCGGCTACTGCACATCTGCGGCGCCGATTTCTACGACCCGCAGTACATCGCTCTCTCGGAGCGGCTGGCGGCCATCGCGCCCGGGGAGGAGCCGAAGCGGGTCTTCCTGGGCAACTCCGGCGCGGAGGCGGTGGAGGCGGCGCTGAAACTGGCTCGCCACCATACCCGGCGCCCGTATGTCATCGCCTTCTTCGGCGCCTTTCACGGCCGGACGATGGGCGCGGTCTCGCTGACAGCCAGCAAGCCGGTCTACCACCGGGGCTTCATGCCGCTCCTGCCCGGCGTCGTCCACGTGCCCTACGGCTACTGCTACCGCTGCGCGTACAACCTGACCTATCCCGCCTGCAACCTGGCCTGCGTGGACTTCATAGAGGAGACGCTGATGGGCCGGTCGGTGCCGCCGGACGAGGTGGCAGCGATTTTCGTGGAGCCGGTGCAGGGCGAGGGCGGCTATGTCGTCCCACCCGATGGATGGTTACAGAAACTGCGCGCTCTCTGCGACCGGTACGGTATCCTGCTGGTGGCCGACGAGGTGCAATCGGGGATGGGGCGGACGGGGAGATGGTTCGCCACCGAGCACTGGGGCGTGGTGCCGGACATCCTCTGTGTGGCGAAGGCGCTGGCTTCGGGGATGCCGGTCTCGGCGATGGTCGCGCGGGAGTCGGTGATGACGTGGCCTGTCGGAGCGCACGGGAGCACGTTCGGCGGCAACCCGGTCGCCTGCGCGGCCGCTCTGGCGACCATAGAGGTCATTGAGCAGGAAGGGCTGATGGAGAACGCGCGCCGGGTCGGGGCGCGACTCCTGGAGGGACTGCGCGGGCTGGCCCAGGAGGTGGCCCGGGCCGGTCGCCCACCGTTCATCGGCGACGTCCGGGGGTTGGGGCTGATGATCGGGGTGGAACTGGTGCAGGACCCCGAGAGCCGGGCGCCGGCCCACGACGAGGCGGAGGCGGTGATGCAGGAGTGTTTCCGCCGGGGGCTGCTGGTGCTGACCTGCGGGGTCAGTTCCATTCGCTTCGCGCCGCCGCTGGTCATCACAGAGGCGGAGGCGGACCGGGCACTGGGGATTTTCGCGGAGGCGCTGAGGGCGGTGAGCCGGTAGAGAGGGCCCGCGATCCGGCACCCATCAGGGGCGGGTTGGGGGCGGCGGCGCCCCC
>JACIWQ010000122.1 GCA_014360895.1 Thermoflexales bacterium
GGGGGGGGGGGCCGGCGTGGGGGTCGGGGCCGGTGTGGGGGGGAGCGCCGCCGTGGGGAGGGGGGTGGGGGTGCAGGCGATGATGTGGATGTAGGCCCGGCCCCGCTCTCCGCCCGGCCCGACGGCCTGGATTTCGTAGTTGCCGGGGAGGTCGCCCGCGACGTAGCGGCCGTCGGCGCCGACCGTGCCGCCGGTGGCGGCCCAGCGGGTCGCCGGGAGCGGCGCGGCGGCGAAGATCACGGCCTCGCCGGTGCAGAGGGTCACCTCCGCCGGTGCGATGGAAAGCGTCGCCGGTTGCCGGGCCGGGCGGGCCAGTGCCCGCAGCGCCCCGGCCAGGCCGCTGATGAGCATCACCGCGACGACCAGAATCGTCAGCCAGGTCAGGACCGTTCGCATGGTGGGGTTCAGCATCAGGGTTCCTCCAGAGCGGCCAGGATGGCCCGGGCGAAATCCTCCGCCGCCTGTGGGCCAGACGCGGTGACGGTCCGCCCGTCCCGCTGGACGGACGCGCCGGTACAGGTGGCCCCGTGGGCGGTCAGTTCGGCGCAGAGGGATGGGGGGTCAAAGACGGTGGCCTGTTTCCCCTCCAGCACGCCGGCGCGGGCCAGGATGACCGGGGCGATGCAGATGGCCGCGACGACTTTGCCCGCAGCGGCGGCCTCCTGCGCCAGCTGGTGGGCCTGGGGGTCGTCCCAGTAGGTCTGGGCGCCGCTCCCGCCGACGAAGACCACCGCGTCGTAGTCGGCGGCGCGGGCCTCGGAGAGGAGGAGGTCCGGCTGGACCCGCATCCCCAGCATCCCCCGCGCCGTCTCCCGGGAGCGGGAGGCGACGATGACGGCGTATCCGGCGGATTCCAGGACCTCGCGCGGGCGGGCGTACTCTTCGTCCCGGAAGTCCTGGGGCGCGATGACCAGCAGCACCCGTCCCTTCGCGGGCGTCGGGGATTCCGCCGGCGCGACGGGGCTGGGAGTGGGCAGGGGGACAGGCGTGGGGGTCGGCGCGGGCCGACAGGCGGCCAGAGTCAGGAGCCCGATGGTGATACAGACCGAATAGAGGATTCGTTTGCTCATGCTCTCACCTTGAGTATAGCCGGGTGTTCATTCCTCTTTCGCCTGGAATAGCCCATATTCCCTTCCTGCCTGATAGATGGCTTCTGAAACGCTCCCCGGGTCAGGAGCGATGGTGAAGTGGGTGTCGTCAAATGCCCCAACCTGTACGAGCCATTGTTGTGCCTGCCAGAGCCATGTCCGGTACTCTGGCTGTCCACCTAGAAACGACGGATGGTCTTCCGCCCATACCACCAGCGGAAACCCGTGGAATTCTACAGCCGTACGTCCTTCGCGCCGGTTCTCAAAGGCGGCATGGGCGTCGCTCTCGCTGCTGAACCACTGCAGCGTCGCAACGGTAAAGTGGCCTGCGGCCGGGGTGCACCACAACTCGTACACTGTCTCTTCAGCGGAGAATCGGCAGCATTGGGGAGCGCCAGGGCACACGGTGTCGGCTACTTTTTCCAGCACCGTCTTTGCGGCCTCTTCAGGGGTGGGGGTCCTCCGGGGCGCGATGGCCATGCAGGCCAACAGCAGCCAACTGATCAGGGCCAGGAGGAATACCCGCTTCATTGTCACCCCCGGACAAACCGGAAGCGGGCCACCCGGCGGGTCTCCGGTCCGACGACGGCGGTCTCGGAGACGCGCCAGCCGCAGACCCAGAGGATTTCCCCGTCGGCGGCGACCAGCAGCGGCAGCGAATCCCGCACCGCGCGGGGGACCCGGGCGTTGATCATCCAGTCCGTCAGCGGGGGGGCATGGCCGCCCAGGCCCTGGGGCCGGAAGCGGTCGCCCGGGCGGCGGGTGCGCAGGACCGGCGCCTGCACCCGCTCCGCGTCCAGGTACGCTGTCCAGCGGTCCGGGTTGCCCGTCACCTCCGCCGAGTTCCAGGTCTCCGGCAGGACGGCCTCCAGGACCCACTCGCCGCCCGGCAGGGGGGTGCGGCCCGGCAGGGCCACCGGGACCTCCGTCCCCGGGGGGAGGGTGGGGCCGGGGAACGGCGGCTCATAATCGGCGTCGGCGACGGTGAGGGTGTCGTAGCCTACGGTGAGGGCCAGGCCGCCGGGGAGGGTGGCCCGCGCGCCGGTGGCGCCATCGCGGGCCACCTGCACCGCCGCTTCCACGTGGACGAAGTCCACATCCCGCAGGGACGGGCGCAGCCGGTAGGCCGCCTCCCGGATCAGGGCCCGCTGCAGCGCCAGCGGCTGGGCCTCCCACCCGGCCCGGTCCAGGACGATCGCCCGCTCCGTCTCCTCCCGCACCACCCGCTCCCAGGCCCAATCTCGCATCTGGGTCAGGAGTTCGTAGTCGGCGGCGACGACCTCCGCCGTGTGGCAGAGGCGACGGCGGATGTTGGGGTTGTAGGTCTCCAGAAGGGGCAGGAGTTCGTGCCGCAGGCGGTTGCGAAAGTAGGTCGTATCCAGGTTGGAACGGTCAAAGCGGGGCGTGAGGCCGTGTTCGGCGCAGTACGCCTCTATCTCCGCGCGCGGGACGGCCAGGAGCGGGCGGATGAGCACGGGGAGCTGCTCCGGGAGGGGGAAACGGTCGGTCTGGGGCAGGAGACGGTATTCGGAGAGGGGAGTCGCCGGGCGCATCCCGCGCAGTCCCGCCAGACCCGCGCCGCGCAGGAAGTGCATCAGGACCGTCTCGGCCTGGTCGTCGGCGTTGTGGCCCACGGCGACTTTCGCCGCGCCGACCCGTCCGGCGACGTGGGCCAGGAAGGCATAGCGGACGCGGCGGGCGGCCTCCTCAAAGGCCAGTTTGTGGGTGCGGGCCAGGGCCGGGACGTCCTCTCGGGCCAGGGTGGCGGGCAGGCCCCACTCCCGGGCCAGGTCGGCGACGAAGGCGGCGTCGGCGTCCGCGTCCTCGCCGCGCGCGCCGTGGTGGAGATGGGCCACGTGCAGTTGCAGCCGGTACTCCTCCCGCAGGCGCAACAGCAGGTGGAGCAAGCAGAGGGAGTCCGGCCCGCCGGAGACGCCCACCACCACCCCGTCGCCCACGCTCAGCAGGTCGTGGCGGCGGATGAACTCCCGAACCTGGCGCAGAAGGTCGGTGGACATGCTCTCACTATCCGGCAATGGTATGGAACACGAAGTTCTTTCACCGCAGAGAACACAAAGGGCGCAAAGGTCTTGAGATTTCTCTGCGTTCTTGGCGCTCTTTGCGGTTTGGAAAAGGTGCTTCCTTCGTGTTCTACGGGGTCACCACCTTGTAGACCCGATCGCCGGGGCGGGCCCGGAAGGCGGCGCGGATGCCCACCTGGTCGCCCGGGCCGGCCTCGGCGACGTCCTGATGCCAGGCCTGCATGGAGGTGACCCGCTGGGTGAAGTCGGTGGTGTGGCCGCGCACGCGGATGGTATCCCCCACGGCCAGCCGTCCGGTGAGCGTCACGCCCATGACGCTGATTTTGCCGTACCAGTGAGAGACCCGTCCGACCAGTTCCTCTACCGGTTTTTCGTCCATGCTCCGTTTCCTCCTTCCCAGGGATGGGACCTGAGGTACGCTTCCATAAACGCGTCCAGTTCTCCGTCCAGCACGGCCTGAGTGTTGCCGGTTTCGTAGCCGGTGCGGTGGTCCTTGACCATCTGGTAGGGATGGAGGACGTAGGAGCGGATCTGGTTGCCCCAGGCGGCCTCAACGTGCTGGCCCTTCAGTTCCGCCAGTTCCTGCTGGCGTTTTTTCTCCTCAATCTCCATGAGGCGGGCCCGCAGGACCCGCAGGGCCGTCTCCCGGTTCTGGGTCTGGGAGCGTTCGTTCTGGCAGGTGACGACGATGCCGGTGGGGAGGTGGGTGATGCGAACGGCGGTCTCGTTTTTCTGCATGTGTTGGCCGCCCGCGCTGGAGGAGCGGAAGGTCTCAATTTTCAGGTCGTCCGGGTTGATGTGGACGCTGGCGGCCTCCGGCAGGTCGGGCCAGACCTCTACCAGGGCGAAGGAGGTGTGGCGGCGGTGGGCGGCGTCAAAGGGGGAGAGGCGGACCAGCCGGTGGACGCCCCGCTCCGCCCGCAGGTAGCCGTAGGCGTAGGGTCCGGAGACGGCGACGGTGGCCCGTTTGATGCCCGCCTCCTCTCCGTAGAGCCGGTCCACCAGGTCGGTCTGGTAGCCGTGGGATTCGGCCCAGCGCAGGTACATGCGCAGGAGCATCTCGGCGAAGTCCTGCGCGTCGGTGCCCCCGGCCCCGGCGTGGATGGCCAGGAAGGCGTCGTTCCGGTCGTAGGGGCCGGAGAAGAGGAGGCGAAACTCCAGTTTTTCCAGTCGGTTTTCTATCTCCTCCGCTTCGCGCTGCAGTTCTTCTATCAGGCTTTCGTCGCCCAGCGCGGCCAGTTCCAGAGCATCGGCGACCCGTCCTTCCAGGGCGACCCAGGGCTCTCGTTCCTCTCGCAGGTCAGAGAGGCGTTGCATGACCCGCTGGGCGGCCTCCGGGTCGTCCCAGAAATCGGGCGCGGCGGCCTGCTTCTCCAGACGGGTGATTTCCTGCTCCTTGCCGTCCAGGTCAAAGCCGCCTCCGGATGTCCTGGAGTCGGGCCTGGAGGGATGATAATCGGTTGTAGAGTTCGTCCATACTATTGCTTACCCCAAAATGGTTTTCAAGGCGCGATAAAACACCTGGAAACTGTGCGAAGTGTTTCGGTCGGCCTCCAGATAGCGACCAATCTCGCGGGCCGCTTCTATCTTGCGCAGTCCGGTTTTGAAATAACCCACCTGCTGCATGACGTGCTCAAAATTCTGGGCCGGGTTGGGAATAGCATCCGGATTCCGGTAGCGAGCCCGGCGCGGAATATCCCGGGGAGCCCGGGGGTACGCCTGGCAAACGGCGTCCCAATCTCCGAAGTACCAGGCCTCCAGGCTGTGCATCACGATGCGATTAATGACTCGCGCCGCTTCTCCTCGCGGATGGGTGACCGTCGGGAGGCCAGCCGTTTGAGCAAATTCCTCCAGTTGTGCCTTCAAACGGTGACAATCCTGACTATTCTGGTCTATGAGGATCACGATGCACCAGTTTTCCGGTAACCAGGAGGCATATCCCTTCAGGCGGCCAGGAATCTTCTGAAGCATATTTCCTTTCCCGCCCAGTGGGTGCAATTCATAGGTGATCGCAGGGAAAAAGCGCGGCAGGAAGCCTTCCAGAAAGGCTCCCATGCTTTCCTCTTCCAAAAGAAACTCCACGTGTTCCGCCCGTGTCATCTCCGGAGGCCCGGTCTATCGGGTTGCAGATAATTCTCCATCCAGAGGTCACCCAGTCTAGCTCCCTCTGCAAGGAAGTCCTGGACCCCGGGAATATCTGCGGCACGGGTAATTCTTGCGTAGCCTTGTTCGTCTCGGGAAAGTACCAGGACCTCTTCGGGACGGAACTGGTTCACAAAGATGGGCGAATGCGTACTGATAAGAATCTGGGCATATTCAGCAGCGGCCCGACACTCTTCCGCCAGACCGGGCAGTAGGTGAGGGTAGAGAAAATTCTCGGGCTCCTCTATCCCGATGAACTGGGGCGGGTTCGGTCCGTGCAAAATTGTCAAATAGGCCAGCATTTTTAGCGTACCGTCGGAGGCGAAGCGAGAAAGAACGGGTTGCTCAAAGGGGGCGTCTTTGATTTGCAGGAGCAGGCGTCCATCGGGCATGATTTCCGTCACCACCGATTCCAGACGGGGTACCCGCTGACGCAGAATTCGCTCTATTTGCTCCAGGTGCTCCGGGTGTTGTTCTTTCAGGAACTGAACGACGTTCGGCAGGTTGTCTCCGGTGCGGGAGAGTCGTTCCTGGGGGCCGGCCTCCGGTTGCCCACGGGTATCGGCCAGTGAAAGATAAGAGAGATACCAGTCTGTAATAAACTCCCGCAACGCCGCGACGCGCGGGTGATCGGCGATCTGTCCCAGAGTATTCACAGCGATTAAATCCGGCGACCGGAGGAGAACGCTCACCCGCTGGGCTTTCTCATCCGGCATCTCACCGCTGATCACCTGTCCCTCACCCTGCCGGTATTCCAGAAAGCGGAACGGCTTGCCCCGCTGGCCGCGTTGCCACTGGAGCCATTCTTCCACGACGACCGGCCCCTTTTCCTCCTCGTCAATCGCCAGGTGATAGGTAATCAGCGGGAGACCGGGTTGTTCCCGATACTTGATTTCTATGGTAACGGGTCCCGTGCTCCCCCGGGTGCGAATCTCCCGAGCCCGTCCCCGCCGGTCCCAGGCACTGCGCAGACCGACCCGGAAGCAGTCGGAAAGGAAACTGAAAACATCAAAGAGGGTGGATTTCCCGCTTCCGTTGGGCCCCAAAAGGACGGTTAAAGGCCCCATAGGGAATTCTACATGTCGCAGGGCCCGGTAATTTTCCACCCGCACATGCTCTATGCGCGCCGGCGCTCGGGGGCCTGCCCCGAGCGAAGCAAGGGGAACGCGGGACGTGCCCAAATTCATCGCCATTCCCTCAGCGGTCAGGAAGCCAACGGCTCCAGATGGGATGTACAGTACGGGCAGCGGGTGGCCTTCAGCGGGATGGTGGAAAGGCAGTACGGGCATTCTTTCGTCGTCGGCGCGGCCGGAGCAGGAGCTTTGGCCTGCCGGATCCGGTTGACCGGGCGGACGATGAAGAAGAAGACCGCCGCCGCCACGACAATGAAGTTCAACACCGTGTTCAGGAAGACGCCGTAGTTGATGGTCGGCGCGCCCGCCGCCTGGGCCTCCGCCAGGGAGGTGTAGTGGCCCGAAAGGCTGATGAAGAGGTTGGAAAAGTCCACTTTGCCCAGGAGAAATCCGATGGGCGGCATCAGGATGTCCTTGACCAGGGACGAGACGACACTGCCGAAGGCGGCGCCGATGATGATGCCGATGGCCATATCCAGGACGTTCCCTCGCAGGGCGAACTCTTTGAATTCTTTCAGCATGATGGCCTCCTTTCGGTGCCGAAATGCCCAGATTATGATAACACAAAACCGCGATTTGCGCCAAGTGTTGGCTCTCTCCTTCGGGCACTGGACGCCCGGTCAGCAGAGGGGTATAATAACGCCATCTTTCTGCAAGAACCTGAGGGGAGTATGAAAACCGGCGTCATTCGGTCATCTTCCGTCCCCGCATCCCGAGGGAGCGGGTTCACGACGTTTGCGGCCCTGCGATACCGGAACTACCGGCTGTGGTTTGTCGGTCAGGCGCTATCCCTGATGGGCACCTGGATGCAATCTGTTGCCCAGGGATGGGTCGTCTACCAGATCACAGGCTCCCGGTTCGCCCTGGGGGCCATCTCCTTTGCTAGCACCATTCCCACCCTCTTCCTGATGCTTCCGGCGGGCGCCGTAGCCGACCGGGTCTCTCGGCGGAATCTCCTGATCTGGACGCAGACGGCGATGATGCTCTGCGCCTTCATCCTCACTGCCCTGACCGCCACCGGCGTCTTGCAGGTCTGGCATGTGGCCGTACTGGCCTTCGCCCTGGGCGTGGCCAATTCCTTTGACGCTCCCGCCCGCCAGTCCCTGGCCGTGGAGATGGTAGAGGACCGGCGGGACCTGATGAACGCCATCGCCCTGAATTCCACCATGTTCAACCTGGGCCGTGTGGTGGGACCGGCCATCGGGGGCGTTGTGCTGGCGGCGCTCGGACCGGCATGGTGCTTTGGACTCAACGGGATCAGTTTTCTGGCCGTCATTGGGGCGCTGTTGGGGATGCGCCTTCCGCCCCGTTCGGCCTCCAACCCTCGCGAGCCACTGGTCCGGCAGATTGCCATCGGGCTCCGGTACGTCCTGTCCAGTGCTCCGGTACGGACCATTGTCCTTCTGATGGCCGTATCCACCCTCTTCGGCTTCTCCTACTCCACCCTGATGCCAGCTTACGCGGTAGACGTTCTTCGGGTCGGGGAGACGGGGTTGGGATTTCTGACCACATCGGTCGGAATCGGAGCTCTGGTCAGTTCCCTGACGGTGGCTTCTCTGGGGCATGTCCGGCGCAAGGGACGGCTTCTGCTGGCGGGCAGTTGCCTGTTCCCCGCCGCGCTGCTGGGGTTTGCCTTCTCCCGCTCATTCCCCCTCTCTCTGGCCCTTCTGGCCGTCGCCGGTTTCGGGTTCGTCCTGCAGAATACCACCAGCAACACCGTTGTCCAGATGCTGGTACCGGACCACCTGCGCGGTCGGGTGATGGCGGTCTACACCCTGACCTTCTTCGGGACGATGCCCTTCGGCTCGCTGCTGGTCGGCAGCATCGCCCAGGTTTGGGGCCCGACCGCGGGGGTTGCGATGGGCGCGGCCGTCACGCTGGCCTGCGCGCTCTGGATTCTGCTGGCCCAACCGGCAATGCTCCGGCTGACGGTGGAGCCGTCACCGACTTTGGAAAAAGACCCCCGGTCTTGAGGGCACGGTGGGTCTCCTCTCTCCGCTCCGCGAACAGAAAGAGGGTTGGGGGCGGCGAGCTGCCGCCCCCAACCCCCGATACTTTCCCTTTCCCGAGGTGGGGAGGTTCTACGATGCCGGATTGAGCACCCGCCCGACGAACAGAATGGTGCCGGTCCGAAGGTCGCGGATGAGGAAGATGAAGGGGCGGTCCACGGTGACCTCTATGCGCGGTATAAAAGCGGTCAAACCGATCACGACGGCCGTCGCGGCGGCAGCTTCGGTGCCGCTCTCATCCACGTCTACAAAGGCTTTGTGCAGAATGGCGCTGATGTAGAGGTCGCGACTTCCGTCCATCCCCGAAAAGTCGGCCTGGCCGGGCTGAAACGCGGCGGGCATGCCCATCGCGGCCAGCGTATCCGCCAGCCGGAAGTCCGATTCCACCCGGAAGCGGGGCATCGTCAGGGTAACACCCCCGTATGCCAGGCTTCTCAGAATCTCATCTACCCGTTCGGCGTCCAGCGAATTCTCAAACTCCTCAAATCGGCCCGCGTCGGGGAGCAGGATGACCATTGCCAATTCGTTGCCGTCGTACGGCAATTCCACTACTTGGAATCCTTCTCCCGCTCCATAGCCATAGTTGGCGGTCTGCCGCATCATCGGCACGGTAACCTGGCGGCCGTCCAGCAGATGGAAGACGCCATCTCGGGTCGTCTTCGGGTCAAATGGCTCTGCCCACGCGGCGTTGAAGTAGATAGCGTTGGTCAGCACCAGGCGCGTCAGGGCGTCTATGGTTCCCGGCGGGAGCAGGTCCCGGATGCGGCTCTCGGTCTGGTCGCTGACCCAGTCGTTGATGACCCCCCGGGCCGCCTCCGGGTCGCCCGCGAAGTCCAGCAGCCGCAGCCCGGCGTCGTAGTTGCGGGCCAGTGTCTCCAGGAATGGAGGGAGGAACTGGTAGCCCTGCTGGCCCCAGAGAGCGTTGACGATATGCAGCCGGAACCCCTTCCCGTCCTTGCCCCGGGCCCCCTGACCCCGCTGGGCCAGTTCCAGGTCCAAAGCGTTGAAGGCGGCATGGAGGCGGTCTTGAGGGAGAGTGAAGTGGAGGGTTTCGGCCATCTGTCGCTCCGTCTCGCCCCGGGCGCCCGCCCAGGTCATCGCCAGAGCGATGGAGATGCTGAACGGGGAGTAGAAGAGGTTCCCGTCCCTTCCCTCCCGCAGCGCGCGGTACAGGTCAAAGGCGAACGAGTTGTTGCCGTTGACCAGTTCGGTCAGGTCCTGGGCGGGGACATCGGGCTGGGTCACCCGCGCCACGTCGGCCCGGGCGACCTGAACGGAGCGGTCTCCTGGGCGGACGCAACCCGCGACCCCGCTCAGCAGGAGAGAAGAAATAAGCAGATACCGAACGATGGATTTCATCCTGCGGCCTCCTTTCTCGCAATCAGAGCAGATTTGCATCCTCTGTCCTTCAGACGTCCGGCAGGCGGTGAACGTTCCTCGCAGCGGCCGGAGGTCGCCGCACCCTTCACCCCTTTGCTTTCAATGAGGTTCGGACAAAAGTTGAGACAGGCTTGTCCTCACCCCTCCCCCGGCCCCACGGCC
>JACIWQ010000123.1 GCA_014360895.1 Thermoflexales bacterium
GCCGTGGGGCCGGAGGAGAGGTGAGGACGAGCCTGTCTCAACTTTTGTCCGAACCTCAGAGACGAAGGTTTGACGCTCTTTCCCATACCTGGTATAATGCCTTTGCCAAAACTGCTTGGGAGGAAATGGGAATGATTGACGTCAACGACCTGCGCCGAGGAACCACGTTCATCCTGGATGGAGAACTCTACAAAGTCCTGGAATACCAGCACCACAAGCCCGGTCGGGGCAACGCCATCATCCGCACCAAACTGCGCAACCTGCGCACCGGTGCTACCGTCCAGCAGACTTTCCTCTCCGGCGACCGGGTCCAGGAAGTGCGCATTGAGCGCCGGGGCGTCCAGTACCTTTATAACGACGGCGACCTCTATTACTTTATGGACACGGAGACCTTTGATCAGGTGGGCGTCCCGGCCCACGTGCTGGAAGGGCAGACCGGGTATCTGAAGGAGGGAATGGAACTGACCATCTCCATGTACGAGGGTCAACCCATTGAGGTGGAACTGCCCACCGCCGTGGACCTGCAGGTGGTGGATACGGAGGTCGCGGTGGCGGGGGATACCGCCACCAACGTGCTGAAAAAGGCCACCCTGGAGACCGGGCTGGAGATTCAGGTCCCCCTCTTCGTCCAGGCCGGAGACACCGTCCGGGTGGACACCCGCACCGGGGAGTACGTCACCCGCGTCTAATGGGTCGCTTCTATCGGAAAACCGCGAAGAGCGCAAAGGGCGCGAAGGTTTTAATAGACTTTATGGTGGTCTCCCCATCGGGTGTTGATGAACGGTCGCAACTGGCTTCAAACCGCAAAGGGCGCAAAGTTTTATGGGTTTCTTTGAGTTCTTTGCGCCCTTTGCGGTAAGTTCCAGCCGTCGTCTTGTCAACAACACTCCAGGGGGAGACCACCGACTTTATCGGAAATAGCGCCAGGTGGCGCAGCACGTGTCTTCTTTATGCATTCGTCTGCGTTCATCCGCGTCCCGTTTCCGATGAAGTTTACTCTGCGCTCTCTGCGGTGAAAGGAGAACTACTATGCCCCCTCGTCTGAAGTGGGCCTTCATCCTCTCCGGCCTGCTGGCCCTGCTCCTCTTCCTCGGGCCGGGCCTGCTGGAATGGACCGCTACCGCCTACACCGACTGGCTCTGGTTTGAGGAACTGGGCTACCTCCCGGTCTATCAGACCCGATTGCTGGCCGGCATCGTCGCCTTCCTGGTCGGCATCCTGCTGGCCGCCGCGGTCCTGGCGGTCAACTGGCTCCTCCTCCCCTCCCGCCTGGCCGAAAGCCGCATCCTCCGCCCCTACCGCGCCCGCCTGGGCCGCATGGGAGCCCGCACCTTGCGATGGATTTTCGTCGGCGTCGGCCTCTTCATCGCCCTCATTTTGGCGACGGAACTCTCCAACCGCTGGCTGGACTTCCTCCTCTTCCGCCACGCCGTCCCCTTCGGCCTGGCCGACCCCATCTTCGGCCGGGACGTCAGTTTCTACCTCTTTCGGCTACCGGTCTACAACCTGCTGGCGGGTTGGTTCCTGGCCCTGGCTATTCTCAGCCTCCTGGGCACCCTGGTCGCCTACGGGACGACCGGCGCGCTGCGGGACCGGGGCCCCATCGCCCACCTCTCCGTCCTGGGCGCGCTGACCCTGGCCCTGATTGCCGCCCAGTACCACCTGGCCCGCTTTCGGCTCCTGGTCTCCAGCCGGGGCGCCGTCTTCGGCGCCGGATACACCGACGTCCACGCCCGCATCCCCATCTACAACGGGCTCACCGTCGTCCTTCTCATCGCCGCAGTTCTCTTCCTGCTCAACGTCTACTTTCGCCGCTGGCGACTGCTCCTCCTGGTCGGCGGCGCCTGGCTGCTGCTGACCGTCGTCGCTTCCATCTACCCGGCCGCCCTCCAGCGCTTCGTCGTCGCCCCCAACGAACTGGCCGCCGAGCGGCCCTACATCCAGCACGCCATCCGCTTCACCCGCATCGGCTTCGGCCTGGAAAACGTCCAGGAGCAGGACTTCCCCGCCGAGGGCACACTGACCCCCGAAGTCCTGGACGCCAACCGGTCCACCATCCAGAACATCCGCCTCTGGGACTGGCGGCCCCTCCTCACCACCTACGGACAACTCCAGGAAATCCGCCTCTACTACACCTTCAACGACGTGGACGTGGACCGCTACGTCCTGGAAGGGGGCCTGCGGGAAGTGATGCTGGCGGTGCGGGAACTGGACGTGGACCAACTGGCCGAGCAGGCCCAGACCTGGGTCAACCGCCACCTGGTCTTCACCCACGGCTACGGTGCGGTGGTCAGCCCCGTCAACGAGTTCACCCGCGAGGGTCTCCCCAACCTGCTGGTTCGGGACATCCCTCCGCAGAGCGCCGACCCGGCCCTCCAGATCACCCGTCCGGAAATCTACTTCGGCGAGGTCACCAAAGAGTACGCCATCGTCAACACGACGGAGCCGGAGTTTGACTACCCCAGCGGCGACCAGAACGTCTATACCCGCTACGAAGGGCCGGCGGGCGTCCCCCTGGGCGGCTTCTTCCGACGGGTCCTCTTCGCCATCCACTTCAACAGTTCCCAGATTCTCTTCTCCTCCGCCCTGCGCCCCGATAGCCGCATCCTCTTCCACCGGCAAATCGGCGACCGGGTCTGGACCCTGGCCCCCATCTTCTGGTACGACCCCGACCCCTACGCGGTGATTGCGGACGGTCGCATCGTCTGGCTCTACGATGCCTACACCTGGAGCAATCGCTTTCCCTACTCGGAGCCGTTCAACGAAGTCAACTACATCCGCAACAGCGTCAAGGTTGCCATAGACGCCTATACCGGCGAGACGACCTTCTACGTGGTGGACCCCACCGACCCGGTCATCCGGACGTACCAGGCCGTCTTCCCGACCCTCTTTACCCCGGTGGAACAGATGCCCGATGTCCTGCGGGCCCACTGGCGCTACCCGGAGCAACTCTTCCGGGTCCAGGCCGCCGCCTACGCCGCCTACCACATGGACGACCCCCAGGTCTTCTACAACAAAGAGGACCTCTGGGCCGCGCCGACGGAAGTACGGGAGCAGGGCGAGACGGATATGGCGCCCTACTACGTGGTGATGCGGTTGCCCGATGAGGACGAGGTGGAGTTCCTGCTGATGCGCCCGTATGTCCCCAACGGACGGCGCAACATGATTGCCTGGCTCTATGCCGATTCGGACGGCCCGGATTACGGGCAACTGGGCGTCTACAAATTCCCCAAGCAGGAACTGATTTACGGGCCCATGCAGATAGAGGCCCGCTTTGACCAGGACCCGTACATCTCCCAGCAGTTGACGCTCTGGAATCAGCACGGCTCGCAGGTCATTCGCGGGAATCTCCTGGTCATCCCGATAGACGACACCCTGCTCTACGTGGAGCCGCTCTACCTGCAGGCGGCGGCGGGACGGTTCCCGGAGTTGAAGCGGGTGCTAGTGGCCTACGGCGACTCGGTGGCTATGGCGGAAGACCTGGCGACCGCGCTGGCGCAGGTGGTGGGGTTGGCGGCGCCGCCACCCGTGACCCCGCCCTCCGTCCCTCCTGAGGTCTCCAGCGACGTGGCCGCGCTGGCCCGCTCCGCGCAGGCCCACTACCTGGCGGCGCAGGAATGCCTCCGCCGGAACGACTGGGCCTGCTACGGTCGGGAACTGGAGGCCCTGGGCGCCGACCTGGAGGCGCTGGTCGCCGCCACCGGTTCATCAGAATAAGAACGTGCCGGGCACTCCCCAGAGTGCCCGGCACGTTTATTTCAGCGGGACCGCCTCCCATCTCCGGTCGTCCATCACGGGGAGCGGGGTCATGCGGAAGCGCTCGTAGGCGACCAGCGTGGCCCGGACCTCACCCCCCGCCCAGTCTGCCGGGACGAGGATGAGGTGGCGGTCCCGAATCCGCGACCCCGCGATCCATTTCAGCGTGGGGACGGTGCCCAGCGCGGGTTGGCAATCGTGTGCGCCCAGGAAGCGGCCCGTCCCATCCGTCAGCCGAACACTGGTGGCAGCGTCCGTCGTCAGCGCGCGCAACCCCACCAGGGTCACGTCCACCGCCATCACCGCGCCGGGGGTGGCGGCGGAAGTCTGCACGCCCACCACCGCCATCTCATCGCCCAGAGGGACAAAGCGGAGGTCTCCCGGTGGGATGAGCAGCGGTATCCATCGCAGAGGCCAGCCCCAGGGTCCGGCAGCGACCCGCACCGTCCCCGCACCGTCGGCCAGGGAGAGGAGAAGCAGGCCGCGCGCTGTCCCGGGGAGGTCCACCGCCACGGTCTGATACGCGCCCGGGGGGAGGGCTGGGAGCGTGGCGGTCCCCTCCGCCCCGTCGGGGGCGCGGAGGTGGAGGGTCCCGCCCTCCGTCGGGCCGCGCCAGCGAAGATAGACCCGCAGGGTGTCCGGGGCCGTCCGGTCATAGTCGGCACCGACCAAGAGAGGCCCCCCGGCATACGGGACGCGCTGAGGGTGGAGAGTAAAGGGCGGGTGGGAGGCAGGCTCTACCTCCAGTTCGGTCAGCAGGATGAAGGCCTGGCCGTCGGCCGCGAGCAGCGGCTCAAATCCGGCGTCGGAGACGGTGTAGGCGCCCAGCACCAGCCGGTAGCGGCCGGGTTGGAGAGTGGGGTAGATGGGGATGACCAGTCGCTCCCAGCGGATTTCGCCGGGCGCGACGTCCGAGCCCAGGTAGCGGTCGGCCTGGGCGATTTCCCGCCCGTCGGGGCCAACCAGGCGGAGGGTGAAAGACGGCGCGCGGTCAGAGGGGGCCGTCCGTCTCCAGGCCAGGACGACCTCCAGGGCCTGCCCGGCCCGGAACGGAGGGGCGGGCAGACGGTACCCCACCAACTGGACGCCCTCGGCGAAGGCGACGTCGGTGGGGGAGAGGGGCGCGGTAACCTCTACGGCGGGGCGCCGGTGGAGGCGGAAGCCCGCGCCCACCGGCTCGGCGCTGTACCCGGGGAAGTCGTAGAAGTGGGTCAGCAGGATGGGCCGGTCAGCGCCCACTTCCTCCACGCGCCGCAGCCAGGTGGCCCCGTAGTCCTCCCCAACGACGGGGTAGACGTACTCCACCGTCACGTCGGGGCGCCGTCCCTCCACCTGCTGGAGGTACCAGAGGGGAGTGGCCCAGTGCCAGTCGGCCAGGATGACGGCGCCGGGCGGGGCGGCCTCCAGGAGCGGCCCCACCGTCTGGCGGGTGGACCTGTCGGCGGCCAGTTCGGTGAGGCTGAAGTGCGCCTGAAGGTTCAGGACCCCTCCCCACACGGCCAGCGCGCCCAGGAGCGGGGAGGTTTTGACCACGAAGACACGAAGACACGAAGAGATTTTATTCCTTTGTGCCTTCGTGTCTTTGTGGTTTCCGCCGGTTCCCCAGGCGGCGGGGAGGAGGCCGAGGGAGAGGGCGATAGGGAGGTAGGCGGGCATCAGATACTCCACCGTCTGGGGGGCCCGGTAGGTCAGGGTGACGTAGGTGTGGAGGAGGAAACTGCCCGCCAGCAATAGGAAGAGCCGCCCGTCCCGCCGGAGGACGGTCAACAGGCCCAGAAGTGCCAGGGCCAGGAGGAGGACGTTGAACTGGAAGGTGAGAAGAGTGGGCAGGAGGGCCAGGCGGTAGGAGAAGTCCTGGGGGTTGGCGAAGGCGAACATATCTCCGGCGAAGCCCTTCGCCAGGACGTGCCACAGGAAGCCCTGAAGGGTATCCAGGTCGGGCGGGGCCAGGGGCGCGCCGGCCGCGCCGCGCAGGGGTAGATAGGCCAGTGGCACCAGCAGCGCGGCCAGGAAGACCAGGAGCGGACGCCACCAGCGGCGCGGCCGGAGGACCAGGCGGGGGTCCAAGCTCAGCAGGTAGAGGAGGAAGAAGATGCCGACAAAGGCCAGGGAGGGGTGATGTCCGATGCCCAATCCCAGCGCCAGCGCCAGGAGAAACAGAGCCCGGTCCCGCCGACCACTTCCCGATGCGCCATCCGTCGCGAAGCGGGCCAGGGCATAGAGAGCCAGGGCAGCGAAGAAGAGGGTGGGCATGCGGATGTTGGCGATGGTGGCCTGGGCCCAGAAGGTGGTGGCGGAGCCCAGGGCCAGTGCGGCGGCCAGGCCGCCGATACGGGCCCGGAGGGGGGAGGCGCCCAGGTGTCGGGCCCAGAGGCGAGTCGCCCGGGCCAGCCAGAGCAAGGTGACCACCGCCAGCGGGACGCTCATCAGGTTCAGCCGCAGCGCCGGGGTGCCGATAGGGACCAGTCGGAAGAAGAGGTGGCCGGCCATCGTGTAGAGGGGGTAGCCGGGCGGATGGGCCACGCCCAGGAGCGCGGCGACCAACTGGAACTCGCCGCTATCGGCGGGGAGGACATCCCGCGAGAGGGACGCCAGATAGAGGGCCAGGAAGAGGATGCAGACCCCCAGGTCGGCCAGACAGTCGGCCTGGCGGTCGGAGAGGAGGGGCGGGCGGTCGCTCTCCCGCAGCGATTCTATCGCCCAGACCATGCAGGCGATGCCCGCCCATGCAGGAGGCGATAGCTGCCCGGGCCAGAGGACGGCCATCAGAAACACCCATGCGGACCATCCCGAGATGAGGGCCCGGCGGCGGGTCAGGAGAAATCCCGCCGCTCCTCCGATCAGGACCAGCGCCAAGATGAGAGGCACCGGGACCGGAACGTCGGGAATTTCCAGCAGGAAACGGGCCGCTGCCAGCCCCAGGAGGACATCGTAGCCGATATTGAGCCGACGCATCGGGGGGAATTATATCACTGTTGTGGCTGTCGGGGTAGCGAGGTTGCGAAACCCACCGGGTCAAGCTAAATGATAATCTTACCGGGTGGCAGTAGAGCATCCGGTAAGATTGTACGTGAAAGAACGAGGCCTCTTGTCCTTTGGGTCAAAGAAGGTATAATAAACCCAGACAACACGGCAGAAAGGAGGCTATGGAGACCCTCGCCATCGTCCATGAAAAATTGGACCAGGCCGTAGAAATCCTGCGGGAGAAAGAACTGGACCTCTGGATCACGTTTGTGCGGGAGACCAGCCAGGTCCGGGACCCTTCCCTGGACCTCATCCTGGGAGGGCTGGACCTGACCTGGCAGTCGGCGCTGATGATCAGCCGGACCGGGGAGCGGATTGCGATTGTGGGCCGGTACGATGCCGACAACGTGCGCGCCATCGGCGGCTACACCACCGTGATCGGGTACGACCAGTCCCTCCGGGAGCCGCTCCTGGAGCAGATTGCCCGCCTGAACCCCCGCCAGATCGGGTTGAACTTTTCCGAAAGCGACCCGGCAGCAGACGGGTTGACGCATGGGATGTTCCGCGTCATCGCGAGCATCCTGGGCGGGACGGAGTACTCGGCCCGGCTGACCTCAGCAGAGGAGGTCATCGCGGCTCTGCGCGGGCGCAAGACCACGGCCGAGATTGACTACATCCGCGCCGCCATCGGGGCGACCGAGGGCATCCTGCGGGAGGTGGAAGCCCTGGTCCAGCCCGGCATGACGGAGCGGGAGATCGCGGTTTTCATCCACCAGACGACCCGCAAGCGGGGCCTGACGCCCGCCTGGGAGCCCGATTATTGCCCCATCGTCTGCGCCGGGCCGGAGGGGACCTTCGGCCACCGGATGCCCGGAGACTACCAGACCCGGCCGGGCACGCTCCTCCAGATAGATTTCGGCGTCCGCCGGGAAGGCTTCGTCTCCGACCTGCAGCGGGTGATGTATTTCTGCCGGCCGGGGGAGGAGTCGCCGCCGGAGGAGGTGTTGCGGGCATGGCGGGCCGCCCGGGCGGCGCTGGAGGCCGGTCGGGCCGCCCTGCGCCCCGGTGCCCGGGGCTGGGAGGTGGATGCCGCCGCCCGCCGGACTCTGGTGGAGGCCGGGTACACTGAGTACCTCCACGCTTTCGGCCACCATATCGGCCGCACGGCCCACGACGGCGCCACTGTGCTGGGCCCGAAGTGGGAGCGCTACGGTAAAAGCATTGAGGGCATCGTGGAGGTCGGCAACGTCTTCGCCATTGAACTGGGCGTCTTCGTCCCCGGCTACGGTTACATCGGCTGCGAAGAGGACGTGCTGGTCACCCCGGAGGGGGCCGAGTATCTGAGTGAGCCGCAGGAAGAAATCTGGCTCATCCGGAAGTGAGACTCTTTGCGGCGGCGGTGGAATCACCGCCGCCGCAATCTTCTCATCGGCAGGGAGGTCGGCGTGAGTAAGAGGCCCGTCATCATCGGCGTCGCCGGCGGGACCGGCTCCGGCAAAACGACGGTGGCGATGAAGATTCTGGAACGGGTGGGCACGGAACATGTCGCCTATATCCCCCACGATGCGTACTACCGGGACCTGAGCCATCTGCCCCTGGAGGAGCGGGCCCGCATTAACTTTGACCACCCCGATTCGCTGGAGACGGAACTCCTCGTTCAGCATCTCCGGCAACTGAAGGCCGGAGAGGCGGTGGAAATCCCCGTTTACGACTTCACCACTCACACCCGCACAGCCCAGACCCGACGGGTGGGCCCGGCGCCGGTCATCCTGGTGGAGGGCATCCTGGTATTCGCCGAACCGGCGCTGCGGGAACTGTTTGACGTCAAACTCTACGTGGACACCGACGCCGACATCCGCCTCATCCGCCGCCTCCAGCGGGACGTCCAGGAACGGGGCCGCTCGGTAGAGTCGGTCATCCAGCAGTATCTGACCACGGTCCGCCCGATGCACCTGGAGTTTGTGGAGCCCAGCAAACGCTACGCCGACGTCATCATCCCGGAGGGAGGGCATAACGAAGTCGCCATTGAGATGGTCGCGGCCCGCATCCGGGGGTTGCTGGAACAGCGGGCAGGGGAGGAAGATTGTGGGACCTCTGCCTGAATCCGGCCCCGTTCTGGTGACCGGCGCCACAGGCTTCGTGGGCCGCAATCTCTGCCCCTATCTGGCCGAAAAGGGATACCGGGTCCGGGCGCTGGTCCGCCGGACCTCCGACCACAGCTTTCTGGACGCGCTGGGGGTAGAGAAGGTCTGGGGGGACCTGCGCGACCCGGCATCAGTGATGGCCGCGGCGGAAGGGTGCCGCGCCGTCATCCACGCCGGGGCCATCTTCCGGTTCTGGGGACGGCGGGAGGAGTTCTGGGCCGTTAACGTGGCAGGGACCCGGAATGTGCTGGAAGCGGCCCATCGGGCCAGGGTGAACCGGTTTGTCCATATCTCCACCATCGCTGTCGTCGGGAAGCCGCCGGCGGAAGGATTCATCACCGAAGAGACCCCCTGCCAGCCTCAGGACGCCTATCAGGAGAGCAAACTGGAGGCGGAACGGCAGGCCCTGGCCTTCGGGCGGGAAACCGGCCTTCCGGTCATCGTCTTGCGCCCCGGAGCTATCTACGGGCCCTGGAGCCGTTACGCTTTTAACCGCCTGTTCATAGAAGACCCACTGCAGGGGCTGGCCTTCCGGGTCCACGGCGGGCGCCACATCACTTTTCCGGTCTTCGTGCGGGATGTGGTGTGGGCAGCGGAGGTGGCGCTCACGCGCGGCCGCCCGGGCGAGGTCTACAACATCTGCGGGCCGTGCATGAGCCATCGGGAGGTCGGAGAGGCGCTGGAGCAGCTGGTCGGCCGGCGCATCCGATGGATTCCCGCCCCGGCCTGGGGGATGGTCGCGCTGGCGCGGGTGTGGACGGCCCTCTCCCGCTGGACCGGGCGGGAGCCGTATTACCCCATCGGTCTCTACCCGTATGTCTTTTATGACTGGCGGGTGAGCGCGGAGAAGGCGCGGCGGGAACTGGGCTACGAGCCAACGCCGTTAGAAGAGGGGCTTCGGCAGACGCTGGAGTGGTATAGGAGCGGGGGATGACGCCGGCGGCGGCCGAAGGCCGCCGCCCGTGTTATTCCAACCATTCGGAGAGGGGGGCCAGGACGGCGGGGGTGCTGGCCCGCTGGCGGG
>JACIWQ010000124.1 GCA_014360895.1 Thermoflexales bacterium
GGCCCGCCCCCGCCCTTGTCCTGCCCACTGTATCAAGAGTGCCAGAAAGAGCATCAGCGGTTCCGCAGGACCAGCGGCAGGTAGAGCCGGTACCCCTCCTCTAACCGCAGGGTGTAGGTGACCGCGTTCCCCGCTACCCGGCCGTCCCAGTGCCGCACCCGCGCATACAGCCAGCCGTCCCTCCGGGCCACCCAGGCCACCCGCGAGGCCAGGTTGTCCGGGTAGGCGATGTCGTCGTTCTCGGCCAGCACCGTCGTCCCATCGGCGTCGTAGAGGGTCAGGACGGTGTCGCTGGCGAAGCCCAGATTGCCGGTCTCCAGGACGTAGCGCTGGCCCGCCCGGGCCTGGAACTTGACCCAGTCCTCGTCGTTCATGCCGCAGAAGTTGTGGTTTTGCGATTGGCCCGGCGCGATGGCCCGCGCCTGGCCCGGTCCGTTATCCGCTTCGTAGGCGTCGCCGGAGCAGAAGTTGATAGTGGTCTCCGCCTCGGCGCTGCCGGGATAGGCCTCCGCATTCCCCGCCCGGTCCACCCCGCGCATCCGGAAGCCGTACCGGTGCCCCATTTCGCCCACGAACCAGGCTCCCACGTACTGGCCCCCCACGCCCAGATGCCAGTCCTGCCAGGCCCCGCCGTCCTGCCGGACTTGCAGGTCCAGGTGGTCTATCCCCGCCGCGTTGTCGGAGGCGTCCCACCAGACGATGAAGGCGGTGCTGTCCTGGGTGGCGGCCAGCGGCCGGATGGACGTCGTTGGTGGCGTCCGGTCCAGGGTGACGTCCCAGACGGCCGTGCCCGCCCCGTTCCCCGCCCGGTCCCAGGCGTAGGCGTAGAAGGCGACCCCCCGCTGGTCGGGCACACCGGCGGCGTCCCACGTCCGGCTCCAGCCGTCGCTCCCGTCCAGGTCCCAGCCCAGGTTGTACCAGGCCCAGCCGCTGCCGTTATCGTAGCCCACGAAGAACTGGACCTGGTCAATCCCGTTGGCGTCCTGGGGCGTGGCCTGCACCGTCACATTGTTCGTGTTGATGAAGGCTCCCTGCACCGGACTCTGGATGCCGATGGTCGGCGGGGTGCCGTCCACCACGACCCGCACCGTCGCTTCGGGGCCGATGAGGTTCCCGGCCGCCTTCACCCGCCAGCGGCTGTCGTAGGTCCCCTCCGCCGAGGGCGCGGTCATCCGGAAACTGCTGCTGTTGACGACGTCAAAGGTGTAGGTGCTCCCCTCGTTGACCGTCCCGTAGACGGGCTGGGAGGTCGCCGCGCCCAGGGCGGAGCCGCCCACCAGGGTGAGGTTATCCCCCCGGCTTCCCTGGAGGTATCCGGCGGTCACCCGCACCCGGACCGTTGGGTCAATGGCCGCGCCGGGCCGGGCGTAGTGGGTGGAAGCGTACTCCACCGTCACGTTCGGCGGGCATTCGGAGAGCCGCTCCCAGGTGAGGTGAATCCCCGCGCCCCCGCCGTTCTCGTAGTGCTCCACCTTCAGGGCGTGCGTCCCGGAACTGAGGCTGATGTCCACATCGTAGTTGGCCACCTGATCGCGCCACTGGTTCAGGCGCAGGACGTTGTCCACCCAGAACCGGACGCCGTCGTCGGCGAAGATGCGGAAGCGGTAGGTGCCGCAGGTGAAGGTGGCGTTGCGGACGAAGCGGGAACTGAAGTTGTCGGCGGGGAAGGTGGGGTCGGGGCCGCCGGAGCCCCAATCGTGCCAGAGGGTTTCGCCTTCGTTGCGGCGGATGGCGGGGGTACCGGAGAGGTTGCGGTTGCCCCAGTACTCGGCGCACCACTGGTTGGGGTCGCAGGTCTGGTCGCGGGGGAGGAATCCCGGCCCCTGCCACCAGGCCTCCAGCCGGGCGCCGCCCTGGTTGTCGTAGAACTCCACCTTGACCTCGTGGTTGCCGGCGGAGATGTCGCGGGCACAGTCGTGGCCGTCAAAGGAGGAGTCCCACCAGGCGTCTATGCAGTTCTGGCCGTCCACGAAGATGCGGCAGCCGTCGTCGTGCTGGCAGTGGAAGCGGTAGTTGCCGCCGGGGAAGTAGACGGTGCGGACGAAGCGGGCGCTCCACTCGTTGACCTGGATGCCGCCGCCGGGGCCGTTGTCCCCCCAGTCCCGGAAGATGTAGGTGCCGGCCTCGTTGTTGTGCCAGTTGGGGTATCCGGCCAGGTACTTGTTGTTCCAGTAGTCCACGCTCCAGGTGCTGGAGGGGGCGGAGCAGTTGTAGGACTTGGTGATGTGGGGGTTGGGGTGGACGGTGTGGAGGTGGAAGACGTTGCCGGCGTTGTCCCAGATGTCCAGGCCCAGTTCAATGTCGCCGTCGGGGACGCCGGAGGCGCAGAGGTCCCAGTCGTACTCGTAGGGGGCGGAGGTGTCGTTGTAGACGAGGTGCCACTGGCCGCTCCACTTGGCGGTGAAGTGGACCTCGCGGACGCCGGAGCCGGAGTCGCTGGCCCAGGCGGCGAGGCGGACGGTGCGGCCGACGGTGGCGCCGTTGGCGGGGCTGGTGTAGTCGCCGGAGGGGGGAGTGGTGTCGGGGGAACTGCCTGGAAGCACAATGACAGCCAGGGCACTGGCAATAGGTTTAGAACCAGTTCCTCCAATAAACTGGCCGTTGTGATACATCCCTGTGGAAGAACCGCTGTCAAACCTGAGAACCTCGTGGGCCCCTTTGCTTTTTAACCACTGAGCCAGTTGGGTCACTGTGTTCCCGCTCTTTGATATGCCAAAGTACAGGTATCGGCCGTCCGAACTGATTCCAACGGCTGTAATTGCGCGTGTATCCGAACACCAATAGCGGACATCTCCATCAAAGTATTCCCCGGAATCGGGGAAATAGGTTTTTTGCGTGCCGCTATCGTATTGTGGGTTACAGGTTGGTGAGCCGCCTCCCATTAGTACACGAGGCCCTCCAGCCACAGTCGTATACCGTCTTGTCTGAAAATCACCAACGCTAATCTCTGGATTAAAGGCTGAGTCAAAACCGATATTACCCCGGACTCTCCAGGTTTCCCCATAGGCGGACCAATTAGGCTTGTGTTGTCCCTCAATATAGGTCAGGCCTTGCCCACAGTTCACTCCTGGCGGGCAACTGGGGGAGAAGAGGTCTGCGTTGATGATAGCCCACTCACTGTATCCTTGGCCCTCCAGGCGAGACTTTATACCGCTTAAGGTTTGCAGCCCTCCAGCGTCATTATTTGCCAGCATAGTTTTGATTCTTACTCGGGAATCACGCAGATCCACCTTGAGATAGTAGTAGTTTCCCTCGGACAGCACCTGAACGGCGGACGAAGATATACCCCCTATATTAGTATTAGAACCGTCTATTCGCAAGAATTCGCCTTGCCGATCGAGGCTCATTTTCTGGAAAATTCCGGGCCCATTTGATTCTAAATATCCTTTCAAACTCGCTTCCGCCGCCTGCCGAAAATCTATGGCCTGGGCCGGCGGGCGTATGATAGGCGTCGGCGTAGCAGGGATCAAGAAGTCGACTTTCGGGCCGGGTCCCTGAGCGGTGGTGATTGTGGTGACCGTCAACGCCAGAGACAGCAATGTCACAACGGCTGCGAGAAAGCGGCTTTTCAATTTCATATTCATACGACACCTCCGTTACGGTGGGCAAAACGCGCCCTAACGGCACCGAGCTCAGCCGCTGCAACCAAGGCGGCGAAGCCGCCAAGTGAGCAGTCGGCTGCAGCAAGTGGTTGGGCGGAACTCTTCACCTGCTCGCAAGGCAACCTTTCACATATTCCAACCACTTGGCCGACGGTATTCCATATGGCCGGAACTTTTCCAGCTGGCCCTCGTCTTCGTCGTAGAACAACGCCCGATAGGGGCCAAGTTTGCTGGCCGCAGGCGAGTCAATCAGATTCGCCGAATCCTCGGCGCTCATCTGGAAGACAACGCGCATGGCAACCTCGCGCAGGCTGCGGCGATCCAGGCTGCGGTTGAGGTTGGTGACGGTGTCGCACCAGACAACAGTGTGGATACCCAGATCCGGTCCTTCGCGCAGGATGGTGACGAACTGCCGGGCCAGGTTGGGCGCAGCCGGTTCCTCACCGAAACTGGTAAAGCCACCGAAGCCCATCTCCTCCTGACGCAGGTCGCGCGCCCGCTGCAGGCCGTAGAGGAAGAGATAGAGCGACGGCGCACCGGGTTGCTCGTTATCCAGGCGCCTTTCCACCTCGGCGGCCAGTTCGCCGATGATGTCGGGCAGCTGGCGGCGCCGGCCGATTTTGACGGTGTGGGGCAAGGCGGCGGCCAGGGTATCCCACACGCCAGCATGGGGCGCATCCACAGCGCCGAAATCCAAGACATAGAAAGTGGCGTCCTGCGGCGCGTGCTGTGCGGCCAGACTGATCAACGCTACAGCCATCATCCCCGCCGCGGCCTCGTCATTCTGGCCGACAATGAGCAGGTTGCTGCCGCTCTGACGGCGGAAGTACGCCGCTGTGGGATCGGCAATGGCGATAGGCTCGCCCAGCCAGGCACTCACGCGGCGCTGTCTGGAGGGCCAAGTCGGTGCAGCCAGCAAGTCGGCCAGTGGACGGTTCTTTTCCACTTCGGCCGGGGCGTTGCCCTCAAAGACAATCTGCGGCTGCGGCGGACGGTAGCGCCGTTCAGCCGCCAGCGCAGCGATCTCTTGCAGGTATTTCTCGCGTTGCTCGTCCGAAAGCCACGCCACCTGGAAGGGATGGTTGCCCTCCACCAGACCGTTGGCGTCGTTGTAGATGGCCTCGCCGGGGCGGGAGAGCAAGCGGGCGGCCGGGTTATCATCGGCCAGGATCAGGCGCGAATCGGCTTCGGAGCACTGGAGCGCGATGCGCACCGCCATTTGGTCAATGGTGCTGCGTGCCAGGGTGTAACTACCGGCCAGCGTTTGCGAGCCAAGCAAGACGTGCACCCCAAACGCGCGCCCCTGACGCACCAACCGATCCAGCACCTGGGCAGCCTGGGAAGCAATCGGGTCATCTTCTGTGAAGAACTCTTGAAACTCGTCTACGATGAGCAAGATGCGGGGCATCGGCTGCCCGGTGCGCGTGCGGTAATCGGCGATGTGGTCCACGCCGGCGGCGCGGAAAAGGTCACCCCGACGCTTAAGTTCGGCGTCCAATCCCTGGAGCACGCTCAGCCCAAATTCGCGCTCGCTCTCAATTGCCACTACGCGGGCGTGGGGCAGGTTATACGTCGCATAGGGCTTGAATTCCACCCCTTTCTTGAAATCCACCAGATAGACCTGCACCTCCTCGGGACTGTAGCGCAGCGCCAGGTTGGTGATGAGCACATGCAGCAGCGTGGACTTGCCGGAGCCGGTTTTGCCGGCCACCAGGACGTGCTGCGCCGTGCCCTTGCCCAGGGCCAGCTCCTGTACCTTGCGCGCCCCGGCCGGGCCCAGGGGGATGTTCAACCCCTCCAGGCTGCGCTCCTGCCACCACTGCTCTCTGGGCGGGAGAATGCGCTCAATCGGTACTTCCACTTTGGAGGCCTCCTTCGCCCGTTCGCCGACGGCGGCGATGATGCGGTTGAACAGTTCCATCGGCGGCGGTCCGTCCAGTTCCAGTGTGCATTCTCGGAAGTCATCATCCTCCCACGCCCAGCGCCCATCTTTCCAGGCAATCACCGTGCAGGCCCGTTCCAGTTCAGCCGCGTTAAAGTCGTAGGGTAGCGGGCGGTCGGGGTCCATCAGGATGATTGTGTATACGCCGCAGCGAGGACCGTTCTGAACGATGCTCAACAGGCGGCGGGCCGTCTCCTCGTTGAAATTGGCCGGGAAATCGAAAACCACCAGGATGCGGTACGGTTCGGCAATTTCGCCCGCTTTTTCGTTGTACTCCTCAATGGTGGCGTATTCGTGGCGCAGATACTTTTGGATGACGGTTTCTATGTGCTCGGTCAATTCGGACAGGCGCTGCTCAATATGGCGGGGATCGCTCCAGGCGCGGGCGGTGACCAATTGCTCATCGTAATCGGCAAGGGCCATAAAGGGCGCGACATTCTGCCCCAGCCCGACCGGGTCAATGAAGGTGAAGCGCAGTTTGCCGGGCGGGATTGTGGCGAGTAGGCGAAGAAGGAGGGATTGGATGGCACCAACGACAGTTGCGCGGGAGGGCCCTTTGAAGAGCAGGGAGCGATAGCCAGGGAAAGCCAGCAATGTGGGCATTTCCAACCGTTCCTCAGCAGAAAGCCTGGCTTGTATTTCTCCAAAACGCAATACTCCCCGTCCTGTTGCGGCGCCGACCGTCCAGGTTTGCCAGCGCGCATCCCGCCAATGGAGGGCACCGGGGAAGTCAAGGCGGCTGAAATCCTCCAGCCAGCGACGATGTGTGTTCAGGATATTCTCCCGAAGGGCACGCTGGTACTCGGCAGCAACCTGTTCCTGCCAGCGGGTGTACCAGAACCGCGCCTCGGTCATCGCCTGAGCCAAGGCCGCGATGCGCGGTCGCAAGCTAGCGCCATCGCGGGTCAGAAGCGTAATGACGCTACGGTCAGTGAGAGCCAATAGGCGCCCATCTGGTGAGAAGGCAACACAGTCGCCATACCCGCTCAGTGTGTGTAGCAGGTCACCGGAGATGACATCCCAGACCTTCACCGGATTGCTCCCTGAAGCCAGCAGGCGCCCATCCGGCGAGAAGGCGACTTTCCACACCACCTGGTTATGTCCGCTCAAGTTGTAAAGCAAGCGTCCGCTGGCAACTTCCCAGACTTTCACTGTCTTATCAGCACTCCCCGAAGCCAGCAGGCGCCCATCCGGCGAGAAGGCGACACTCAACACCGTGCCGCGATGCCCGCTTAGAGTATAGAGCAGGCGGCCGCTGGAGACCTCCCAGAGTTTCACCGTCTTATCGTTACTTCCTGAAGCCAGCAGTCGCCCATCCGGCGAGAAGGCTACACCCAGCGTCCAGTCTTTATGCCCAATCAGGGTATGAAGCAGGCGTCCGCTGGCAACTTCCCAGACCTTCACTGTCTTATCAGCGCTCCCTGAAGCCAGCAGGCGCCCATCCGGCGAGAAGGCTACACCGAGCAACGACGGGGTGATGACGAAATGCTTCTCCTCATCATCTCGATCTTGTTTAATTTGCTCACCTAGGGTGTGGAGCATGTACCCCGAAGCGACCTCCCAGACACCTACTATGCCAATTCTACTTCCCGAAGCCAGCAGGCGCCCATCCGGCGAGAAGGCAACACTGATTACCGGCCGCTGCACACTCAGCGTGCGGAGCAAGCGGCCGCTGGGAACCTCCCAGATTTTCACTGTCCTATCCCCACTTCCCGAGGCCAACAGGCGTCCATCGGGAGAAAAGGCTATATCTCCTACATAGGTTAATCCTAGGAATTTACCGTGCGCTTTCCAGGAAGCAGTTTGCCGCCAGGGCAAACTCCAAAGCGAAGACCGTAGATGAGCGGCAATTTGAGAAATGCGCTCAGCACTTTGACGAAAGGCTTCGGGAGGGTTGGCATTGGGCGGGGCTGCAGGTGGGGTGGTCGGAGCGCTGGTCAGGGTTTGTTCTTCTCCCAGCCAGGCCAGTATGGCGCGCATTTCTTCATACGTGCGTTGGATTTGCTGCCATTCGGCATCGGCGGCGGTGGTGATCTGGGCTTGTCGTGCCTGCGCTTGCCGCAAGGCATGCAAAATTTCGCGTTGTTGGATCAAAATCGGTTCAGACATTTGAGCACCTCCGGTTCAGTGTCTCTCCTTGCCCCAAGGGTGGGATAAACGGTCGGTGGTGTGATACCACATCCTCCTCGTCACGGCGCGTAGCGCCTTGCTCTGGCCAGTACATCGGCTAATCGGGATGCTTCCTCGTGGGTGGCGCGCGCCTCGCGCTCCAGGGCTTCCCAATAGGTGCGCTCAAAATGCCAGCGCACCACGTCGTTCCATACAGAACGCGCCGCTTCCCAGCGCTGGTTCAGCACCTGGAAGGCGGTTTGTAAGTCTTCTACTGGTTGGTACGAATTTCCCATCTCGCCTCCTCTGCTTTATCCCAGTTGCTCCGGTCCTCCAGCAATTTCCCGTTCCGGACTGGTTTCCCGTTCCAGTCCGCCGGGCGGCGGTGTGGGTGGATTTGTGTCGGCGGAAAGCACCTCCGCCAGCGAGATGCCTTCCTGGAGCGGCGTCCACATCTCGTTGCTCTGGCGATGGTAGATGTGCGCCTGGCCGGTTTCCGTTTCAATGACTACAGCCACCACCGGCACGTTCTCCATCCCCATATCACGGATTAGCGCGGCAATACGCTCGTTGGCCGGGCTCCATTGGGCGGAAAACGGGTCGGCCATCTTCTCTGCTGTGGCGGCAACCCATTCCGGCGATCCCTGTTCGCCGTGTTGGGTCTGGCCGGGGTGGAACTCGCCCCGTTTGTGCACCTTGCTCTCCAGGATAACCACCCGTCCATTGGAGGTAAGGAAGACGCGGTCAAAGCCGTGCTTGGGTTGGTCAAAGGGGATTTCGCGCAAATTGCCCTCTTGCTGCGTGAGGTCGGCAGCCAGTGCCTCGCCTACATCGCCCAGCGCTTTCCGCACGCCCTGGCTCAGCCAGCGGATGGTGGCGATGCCGGCCACGCCAATGCCCACAGCTGCCAGCAAGGCGCCCAGCGCGGCCGTGCTGGCAGCCGCGTCGGCCGGCGGCAGGGTGGTGAATGTGGCCTGCGCAAAGGTAGAGCCCCCACCTGGCCCAAGGCTGGCGTAAGCATAGAGGGTGTTCACCTTACTTTCCAGCAATCTGCTGGCCTTGGGCAGTTCCTCCCGTACCCAAGCCGCCATGCGCCGCGCCTGGCGCTGGAATTCTTCCGCTGTGCGCTCCACCAGTCGCCGCCATTCCACCACTTCTCGCAGACGGGCCTGGGCTTCGGCCAGCGCTTGGCTGGCTCGACGCACCCATTCCTGCTCCTGCGTGCAGGGAGGGATATACGTGCGACCGGTTTTGGGGTCGGTATATTCGCGCGACTGACAGGCCTGCAAAGCAGCCCAGGCACGCCTATACTCTTCCTCCGCAGCGCGCACCTTGGCTTCCCAGTGACGTTGACGCTCGCCCAGATACTCCAGGGTCTGGCGCACCTGCGCGTCCATCGCGCGCAGCGCCGCTTCGGTGTCTGCGCCAAAGCGCATTAGCCCGGCGCGCAGGTCTGCCAATGCCTGGATGGAGCGGATATCGGCGCCTCTCATCGCAGACGACTCCTATCGTTGGTTGAGGTACTCGCGCAGGCGTTGGGCCTTGCGCAGCAAAAGAGGGATATGCTGCTCAGAAGCGCGTATGAATTGGTGAAGTATGCGCATGGTCTGCTCAAATTCCTGGGCAAATTTTTGGTGCTCCTGGTCGCGCCAGGTGTCGCTCAGGCGGCTAAATTGTGCATTCAAGCGGCTCATACTCTCGGCGAGTTGGCTGTTGAACCGCTTGAGTTCAGAAGCAAACCGCTCCAGGTCTTCAGGATTTGCAATGGCTTGCGGCATCATTACCTCCAGCCGAGTAGGGTTGAGCCTCTTATGAAAGGGGCTGAGGGATTTATCGTTTCCTGCTGAAGAAACTGTGTTTCTGGTTCGGCTTTTGCTGGCCCTTGTGGGGGAGAAGGCGTTTTGGGAGCGCCATTCACCCAGTGCCTTGTACCCGCGCAACGGCCCTGCTCTATAGGAAACTGTTGAATAGCGATATTTAAGTTTTGTTCACTTGCCGGACCGAGTAATCAATGGCAGGTAGGCTTTGAATGCTGGCAGTGCATTACGAATTGTTACAACCCGGCGGTTACCCGTATCTGCCACCACAATGTTACCCATCCAATCCACTGTTACACCACGTGGCCGATTAAAGGGGCCGCTATAGTCGTCGTTGGGAGCACTGTATTCTCCCAGAAGGTTACCAAACATATCTACCACTTTGACCATG
>JACIWQ010000125.1 GCA_014360895.1 Thermoflexales bacterium
TTTGGTGTTGTGGTGTTGGGGGGGCGCCCCCCCGGCCCCCCGCAAAAACCCTACATCATCCTCCAGCATGCACTGGAGATGGAGTTCAAGCGCTTGTACAATGTTTTTGCGAGCCTCGTCAACCGTCTCACCAAACGTGTGGCAGCCCGGCAAGGCGGGCACATAAGCGTGGAAACCGGATTCGTCGGGTTCAATCACAACTGTGAAGGGATAGACCGCCATCCCCATACCTCCACCTGCGAACTGAAACCCAGATATGGACGCTTTATCCCCCCACCGGCGGTCGGCGGTCAAACCACGGGCGGGCCTGCTCCAACTGCCCGGCCAGCCGGAAGAGGGTCGCTTCGTCCCCGAAGCGGGCCACGAAATGCATCCCGATGGGCAACCCTTTGTCGTTCCACACCAGCGGCACCGACATGGCCGGTTGCCCGGTGACGTTGAAGACCGGGGTGAAGGGGATGAAGGCGAAGACCTCCTCCGCCAGCGCTTCAATCCCCGCCAGTTTGTTCAACAGCGCCCCCGCGTTCAGGCTCCCCAGCAGTTTCAGGGCAGACGCCTTCGCCCCGGTGGGCTGGAGCCACCCGATTTCCGGCGGCGGCGACGCCAGGGTCGGGGTCAGGAGGACGTCGTACTTCTCAAAGAACGCCCCCACCCGCCGGGCCGCGCGCTGAAGCGAGCGCAGAGCGCAGGCGTATTCGCCCGCCGAAATCTGCCCTCCCAGAAGCCCCAGGGCCCACGTCGCGGGTTCAAATTCCTCGTAGCGGGCCTTCTTGCCCGTGAGGGCCTCCCCCTCCGCGATGTCCGCCCGCGTCTCCGCACAGACCATGGTCAGGAAATCGCGGGCGAAGGCGTGGCCGTCTATCTGCGGGGCCGCCTCCTCCACAATGTGGCCCAGGTCCTGGCAGAGGCGCCCCGTCTCCTCCACCCCCCGGACGCAATCGGGGTGGACGGTGCCGGGCAGGAGGGGCCGGGTGGTGAAGGCGATGCGCAGCCGTCCCGGGTCCCGTCCCACCTCCTCCAGGAACGGGCGCTCCGGCGGCGGGATGATATACGGCGCGCCCACATCCGGCCCGGCGGTAGCATCCAGCATGGCCGCGCTATCCCGCACCGAAAGGGTCAGGACGTGGTTGATGGCCATGCCGCGCCAGGCTTCGCCGATGTCCGGGCCCATCGGGGTGCGGCCGCGCGTGGGTTTGAGGCCGAAGACGCCGCAGCAGGAGGCGGGGATGCGGATGGAGCCGCCGCCGTCGTTGCCGTGGGCGACCGGGACCAGTCGCGCTGCCACCGCCGCCCCCGACCCGCCGCTGGACCCGCCGGTGGTCCGGGAGAGATTCCAGGGATTGCGGGACGGCCCGAAGAGGACCGGCTCCGTATACGGCACCAGCCCCAACTCCGGCGTGTTGGTCTTGCCCAGAATCACCACCCCGGCCTGCCGGTACCGCCGAACGATTTCGCTATCGTGGTCGGGGACGAAATCGCGGAAGAAGCAGCTGCCACTGCGGGTGGGGACTCCGGCGTAGTGGACCAGCAGGTCCTTCAACAGGAAGGGCACGCCCCGGAACGGCCCTTCGGGCAGTCCCTGCCGCACCCGCTGGCGGGCCAGGTCGTACATGGGGTGGATGACGGCGTTGATCTGGGGGTTGACCGTCTCTATGCGGCGAATTGCTTCTTCTACCAGTTCGGCTGGGGAGATTTCTTTGCGGCGGACCAGTTCGGCCAGTCCGAGGCCGTCATAGCGGTCGTACTCTTTGAAACCGTCCATATGCCCCCCCCCTTTGTGAAAATTGTATCCCAAAGCGGGCAAAAGTCAAATTTGCCCCCATCTCCAATCCGGTTATAATTCTCTCCGTGAAACGAGCGCGACGTCTCTGGCTGACCGTCCTATTGATGCTGGCCGCCTGCAACGGGCCGGCCTCTCCGGCAGGCAATCCGACTCCGGTTCCACCCACGCCTACCCCGACGCCGGTCCCGGAGACCCCGGAGGCGGTGGCGGCGGCTTTTCTGGCAGCTTGGGAGCAGGGGGATACGGACGGGATGTACGGCCTGCTGGCCCCCGGCCTTCAGGCCGTCCTCCCGCCGGAGGCCTTTTCCAGCCGCTACCGGTCCGCGCTCCAGACCGCCACCGTCCTCACCGCCACGGCGACCCTCCAGGCTGTCCTCCAAGACGGCCCCCGCGCGCAGGCCGCCGCCCGTCTCTCCTGGGAGACCGCACTGGTGGGGACCCTGGTCACCGACACCCTCATCTCGCTGGTCCTCCAGGACGGCCACTGGTGGGTGGAGGGCTCCGGCGACCTCATCTGGCCGGGGCTGGGGGAGGCGAACTACCTGTATATGGAGTACCACATCCCCGCGCGGGCCAACATCTACGACCGCAACGGCCTGGCCCTGGCGGCAGAGGGAAAGATTGTCACTGTGGGCGTCGTCCCCAGCCGGATTCGGGATGAGGGGACGGTCCTGGCCGTCCTCTCCCGGTTGACGGGCCTTTCCCCGGAGGCGATTCGGGCCCGCTACGCTGGCCGCCCCGCCGACTGGTGGAGCCCCATCGCCGACATCCCGGCCCAGGTGAGCGTGGAGAACGCCGACCTCCTGCTGAACACGCCGGGGATTGAGGCGCGAGAAAAGCCCGGTCGGGTCTATTGGGGGGACGGCATCGCGCCCCATGTCGTCGGCTGGGTGGGGCTCATCCCGGCGGAGCAGGCGGAGGCGTACCGCCGGATGGGCTATCGCGGCGACGAGTGGGTCGGCGTCGCCGGGCTGGAGGCGTGGGGGGAGCCGTACCTGGCCGGGCGGCACGGCGGCACCCTCTACCTGATGTCCCCCACCGGGCAGACCCTGGCTATCCTGGCCCACCGGGAGGCCGTCCCCAGCCGGGCGATCCACACTACCCTGGACCGGGAGTTCCAGCAGAAGGTAGAGGAGATTCTGGGGAATCGGCGCGGGGCCATCGTCGTCCTGGACGTCCACACCGGGGCGGTGCTGGCGATGGCCAGCGGCCCGGGCTTCAACCAGAACGTTTTCGTGGGGCCGGGGAGCGGGCCGGAACGGGCGGCCGTCCTTTCCAACCCGGACCGTCCCCTCCTGAACCGGGCCACCCAGGGGGCATATCCCACCGGCTCGGTCTTCAAGGTGGTGACGATGGCGGCGGGCCTGGAGAAGGGCGGGCTGACCCCGGGGAACACCTTCTGGTGTCCCGGCCACTGGGAGGGGATGGGCGCGGCGTACCGGAAACAGTGCTGGAAGGCCCACGGGAACCTCAATCTGAAGGATGCGCTGACCGCCTCCTGCAACACGACCTTTTTCACCGTGGGGCAGGCGCTGGACCGGATAGACCCCAACCTGCTCCCCTCGTTCGGGCGGGCCTTTGGCCTGGGCGTCGCCACCGGCATCGTCGGCGTTCCGGAGACGCCGGGGCTGATGCCCGATCCGGCCTGGAAGCAGGCGACGTACGGGACGCCCTGGTGGCCCGGCGATACGGTCAACCTGGCCATCGGTCAGGGGGACCTGCTGGTGACTCCCCTGCAGGTGGCGCGGATGATGGCGGCGGTCGCCAACGGCGGCACCCTCTACCGGCCCTACGTGGTGGCCCGCATCGCGGCGGCGGGGACGGAGCCGGAGGTGGTCTTCCAGCCGGAGGCGGTGGGGACGCTCCCCGTCTCCCCGGAGAACCTGGCGGTCATCCGGGAGGCGCTGGCGGGCGTCACGACGGCCCCCATCGGCACGGCCACCCATCGCTTCCTGGGGATGAGCATCCCCGTGGCCGGGAAGACGGGGACGGCGGAGAATCCAGGAAAGGAGCCGCACTCGTGGTTTGCGGGCTTCGCCCCCGCCGATAATCCACAGATCGCCTTCGCGGTGGTCGTGGAGAACGCCGGGGAGGGCTCCACTGTGGCCGCGCCGATGGCCCGGCAGGTGGTGGAGGCCTACTTTGGCCTTCCCATCACCCCCCTTCCGCCGGACGCCCTGCCCACCCCGACCCCGCAGCCGTAGGAGGCACGGGTGTTGCAGCAAAGGCTTCGCTCCCTTGAGCCCGCGTTGCCCTGGTTGGCCTTCCTGGCTCTGGGCCTCTGGGTTTTCCCCCTGAGGGGGATGGACCGGGGATTTGCCAGTTACGGGGACCCACTGGAAGTCTTCTGGAGCGTGGAGCGCCACTGTCAGGCCCTCAAGGGAGGGGAGTGGTTCCTCCAGGCGCCCGAAGTGGCCTATCCTTTTGGCCTGGACCTTCGCCTCTACCCGCAATGGCTGAGCATCAACCTGCTGATGACCCCCTTCTGTTTCCTGCCGGGCCGCATTCTGGTGATGAATCTCCTCACCGTCGCTGCCGTCGCCGGAATCTTCTGGGGCGCCATCTCAGCAGCCAGAAAGTTGCGCCTTTCACAGATACCTGCTATACTGGCGGCCTTGAGCATTGCCTTCTATTCCCTTCAGTTCTTTCAGACCATTGAACATTTCAACCAGTTGCTGGGTCTTCTGGCACTGACCTGGTTCTGGGTGGGTCTCCTGCACGCCGCTGGGGATTCCCGGCCCCTTCGCTGGAAACGGGGGCTGATCTGCGGGCTTCTCTGGGGGGCCTCGCTCCTGTTTTCCCTGTACTTCTTCTGGCTGGGTCTCCTGCTGCTCTCGCTGTTAGGAAAAAAGTTATGGCAGGAGCGGGTTTTCATATTGGCCGTTGGGGGCGGTATGGCCATCATTGGTCTGCCGGTAGCCCTTATGTTTGCGTTGGCCGTGGGGAAAACCGAGACCGTTTTTTATCTGCATGACCTGTACATTTACGCCGCCAGTCCAGACCTCTGGCCCCTGCCCTCGGTCTATCACCTCTGGTGGGGGAATGCTGTCTGGTCGTACATAAGCCATCAGCCATTTGAGGGAAATCTTGCGATGCTCGGGCCTCTGCCGTTTGTTCTGGGACTGGTAGGGTTTGTCTTGGCCATCCGGGAGAAACGGGCCTCCCTTTCCCGATTCCTCTGGCCAACTCTCTCAGGCCTCTGCCTCTCCCTGGGCATCTATCTGAAATGGCGCACCCAACTGGTGCATATTCCGAGGATAGAAACGCTCCACGGTTTGCTCTGGCGGCTGGGGCATGCCTTGAAACCGGCTCTCTTCTCCACATCAGAGCCATTCCCCTGGCTTCGGGACGCTATCCCTCTGCCAGGTTTTCTCTGGGTTCTGCTGCCCTTTGCCGAGGGAGGACGGGCGATGGTCCGCTACCTCTTCATCGCGACCCCCGGCCTCTATCTGGCGGCTGGGTATGGTCTCTCCCGTCTCTCGCGCCGCTGGCTGCGGGTCCTGCTGGGCGCCTTTTGGGCTTCCGAATTGATCTTGACCCCTATTCGCTGGAAGCTTCTGGATACCGTCCATCCGGCGCTGGAATGGCTGGCCCGGCAACCCGGAGAGGGGGCCGTGCTCTCCCTGAGCCGGGACGGTGTTGCCTGGAGTGGTAGAGAAATGTGGGGTTCCCTTTTCCATCAACACCCTCTAATTCATGCCTCCGGCTGGTGGATTCCTCCTCGCTTGGGAACTATCGCCGCGACTCTGGTACAGGGGCCTCAGGAGTTTGAGCAAGCCATCCACCAACTCCGGCAACTGGGTCTGGAATACCTGCTGCTCCATCGGGATGGCCCGCTGGCCCAGACGCTGGAACAGTGGGCGCGCGAGTCCCCTCAATTGACCTTCATCCAGTGTTTCGCCCCTCCGGACCGGGAATCTCCCTGGCCCAGCGAAATCTGCGTCTTTCGGGCCCAACCGTTATCCATGGAACCCGGCGAATTGCTGCTCCTCTCCGGGTGGTCGGACCCTGAACCCTGGGGAATCTGGGCGGAAGGGGAACGCTCTGAGGTAGTGTTCTGGGCAACAGGAGACACCGCTGTGCTGGACATAAACATCTTTCCCCTCTGTGTCCCCGGAAAGCGGCAGAGCATGGAAATCTGGATTAATGGCCATCTCTGGCAGAGCCTCCGGTTTCAGACCTGCGACCCGATAGTGTTCCGGGAGCCCATCCCCCAAGACTTGTTACGTCCGCACAACTTGCTCACGTTTCGCTACGCCTACGCCCTCTCGCCCGCCGAGATTCCGAACCTAGAGAGCGGGGACCGGCGTCGGCTCTCCGTCGGCTTTGTCCGCCTCCGGATAGAACCCGCCTCACCCTGAACGGAATACGCATCACGCATCACGTTTCACGCATCACGTTTCACGCATCACGTTTCACACATCACGTTTCACACATCACGCCATGGACAAACTCCTCCGCGGCGCCCGGGAACTGGGCATCACCCTGAAAGAGAGCCACCTGGCTCTCTTCCAGACCTACTACGAGGAACTGGTGGAGTGGAACCGGCGGTTCAACCTGACCGCCATCACCGACTACGAGGGTGTTCAGGTCCGCCACTTCCTGGATTCCCTCTCCTGTCTGCTGGTCCTGCCCCGGGCCGAACTTCAGGCCGGGGCGCGGGTGATAGATGTGGGCACCGGGGCGGGATTCCCCGGCCTTCCCCTGCGCATCGTCTGCCCGGGGATGCGGCTGACGCTGCTGGAGGCGACCCGGAAGAAGGTGGACTTCCTGGAGCACCTGCTGAAGCGGCTGGGGTTTGCGGACGTGGAAGTCATCCACGCACGGGCGGAGGACCTGGGCCATCGGCCCGGCTACCGGGAGGGGTACGACTGGGCCCTGGCCCGCGCGCTGGCGGAGATGCCCACGTTGGTGGAGTATCTCCTCCCCCTGGTGCGCGTCCGGGGGGCGGTTCTGGCCCAGAAAGGGGAAAATGCCCCTGCCGAAGTCCACTCCGCCGAGGAGGCGATCCGCATCCTGGGCGGCCGCGTGCGCAAACTGGTCCCGGTGGACCTCCACGGCCTGGCGGAGACCCGTTATCTGGTGGTCGTGGACAAAGTGGCCGCGACGCCGGAGAAGTACCCCCGCCGCCCCGGTATGCCGGAGAAACGCCCGCTGTAAGTGGGACGCGGATGAACGCAGATTCTCTTCTTAACCACCAGGACACGAAGACACGAGGAAAGTTTGACATAACTTCGTGTCTTGGTGCCTTTGTGGTTTTACAATGCCTCTTTGCCCTGTTGGGCCTTCTCTACAGCGCTGTCACCCCCGTCTACGAGGCGCCCGACGAGGTCTGGCACGATGCCTACGTCCGCTGGGTGGCGGCGGGGAACGGCCTGCCGCCCCTGGATGAGGACCGCAGTGGGGCCTACCAGGAGGCCGCCCAACCGCCCCTCTACTACCTGGTCGCCGCTGCCGTCCGCCGTTTCTTCCCCGACGACGACCTCCCCGCCCTGATGTGGCACAACCCCTTCTTCGGCTATCAGGCCGGGGGGACGGTCAACGACAACAAAAACATGCTCATCCATACCGACCGGGAGCGGTTCCCCTGGACGGGCGCCGCCCGGGCGATTCACGCCACCCGTCTGGTATCGCTTCTCTTTGGACTGGTGGCCGTCGCCGCCACGGGGCTTCTGGCCCGGGAGGCCGTCGGCGATGACCGCCGGGGGATGATTCCCCTCTGCGCCGCTGCCCTGGTCGCGCTGACCCCGCAGTTCCTGTTCATCAGCGGCATCGTCAGTAACGATAGTGCCGCCGCCGCGACCGCCACCCTCTCCCTCTGGATGACGGCGCGCGTCCTGCGCCGGGGAGTCAACCACCGCCGCGCGCTCCTCCTGGGCCTGCTGGCCGGCCTGGCCGCGCTGACCAAGACCAGCACCCTGCTGCTGCTCCCTCTGGCCCTGGCGGCCATCCTGCTGGCCTCTCGGGGGACCGCGCAGCAGAAGGCCGTCGGCGCGCTGGTGATGCTGGGTTGCGCCGTCGCCGTGGGCAGCTGGTGGTACGGGCGCAACGCCCTCCTCTACGGCGACCCCCTGGGCATCAGCCGCCACGTCCAGACCCCGTGGGGTCGGCAGACCCCGGCCTCCCTCGCCACCCTGCTGAGCGAGATGCCCCGCCTCTATCGCTCCTTCTGGGGCGCGTTCGGCTGGGGGCACGTGGAGTACCCGGCCTGGCTGTACCTCGCGCTGGGCGGACCGGTCATCCTGGCCCTGGTGGGATGGGGACGGGCCCTGCTCCGCCGCGCCCTCCCGGCCTCCCCGCGCGTCCTTCTGCTGGCGGCAATCTGGTGCGCGGCCGTCTTCCTGGCCCTTCTCCAGTGGATGCGCCAGGTAGAGGCCCCCCATGGACGGCTACTCTTCCCCGCCATCGGCGCCTGGGCCCTGCTGATGGCCGTGGGACTGGAGAGCGCAGTGAATGGACTACGTGTCCGTCCCCTGCAGGCCTGGCGGCCTGCGCTACGTTCTTTCCGCATAAATGTTAGGACCATTGGGCTGGAGAGCCTCACCTCCCGGCGTGTTCTCATCGGCCTCCTATCGGCCCTGCTCCTGCTCAACCTCCTGACCCCCTTTCTGGTCATCCGTCCGGCCTTCGCCTGGCCGCGCTTGGTGGACCCCGCCGGGGCGGCCCGCACGGTGAGCGGGCCGCAGTGGACGTATGGAGAAAGCATCCGGCTCCTGGGCGCCTCCCCCGACCGCCCATCCGTGGTGCCGGGGGAAGTGCTGACGGTGCGCGCTTGCTGGACCGCGCGGGCCCCGATAGAGAAGGACTACACCGTCGTGGTCCAACTGGTGGGGCGGGAGAACGCCCGCATCGGCGAGCGGCACACCTACCCTGGTCTGGGACGATTCCCCACTTCCCTCTGGCCAGTTGGGTGGGCCTTCTGCGACGATTACCGAATCCGGGTGGAACCCTGGGCTCCCGGGCCTGAATTGTACGATGTGCTGATCGGCCTCTACGACGCGGACCCCTCGGCCCGGCTGCCGGTGGTGGGGGAGGACGGTCGGGTGGTGGAGGTGCCGGTCGCCTTCCAGGTCCGGGTGGCTCCGGAGCGGCCCCTGGTGATCACCCCCACCCACCCGCTGGATGACCAGTTGGGGGATGCCATCCAGCTGGTGGGGTACGACCTGTCCGGCAGGGTGGAGGCGGGGGGATTGCTGACCGTGACTCTCTACTGGCGCGCTGACAGGGCCCCAGGGGTAGACTACCGGGTCTTTGTCCATCTGCTGGACGGCCGGGGGGAGATGATCACCCAGCACGACGGCCCGCCCCGGTGGGGGCGGTACCCCACCTGGGCCTGGCAGGCGGGCGACGTCGTCCCGGACCAGCACGTCCTGACCCTCCCCGCGTCTTTGCCTGGGGGCCCCTTCTCCCTGGCGGTGGGGATGTACCGACCGGACACACTGGAGCGGCTGCCGGTCACCGGCCCCGACGGCCCCCTGCCGGACGGCCGCGTTCTGCTGGACATCCGGCCATAGAAGCCGCTGCCCCTTCTGCCCTCATCGCGGGTAGGCCCTCCGCAGGTCCTCTTCGCAGCGCAGCAGCGCCAGCGCGCTGTGGACGTCCACGATTTCGCCGTTGCGGGCCATCTCCAGCGCGCGGGGGACGGGGACGGGGTGGACCTCAATGATTTCCCCCGGCTCCAACTGCGGCTCCCGGCAGAGGCGGACGTTGCGGGCCAGGACGATATGGCCGACCTGGTCAAAGATGCTGGCGCCGGTGCGAAAGAAACCCTTGTATTCCCAATCATCGCTCTCGCCGCCCACTTCCTCCGCCAGTTCGTGCCGGGCCAGGTCTATCGGGGAGCCCCGGAAGTCGTGGAAGCCCCCGGCGGGCACTTCCCAGGACCAGTCGTCCAGCAGGTAGCGGAACTGGCGGATGAGGACGACCT
>JACIWQ010000126.1 GCA_014360895.1 Thermoflexales bacterium
CCGCTCCGGGGGAGAAGGGGGGTAAGGGGGGATGAGGGGGTGTTCCCTCACAAAAGGCTACTGCCGGAACAATTTGTTAAACCGCAGCCAATCAGCGCGGGCCACCGGATAGTTGCCCTCCCCGCCGTCCAATGGTATAATGAAACCAAATGGAGACATCAGAGACCCTTCGGGCTGACGATGCCCGGAACGATGAGGGGCGGGCCTTGTCCTGGTGGGAGCGCCTGCACGGGCCGCGCGGCCGGATCCTCATGGGCCGGCTCACGGCCCATATCAGCGTCCTCCTGGCCGCCCTGCTCATCCTGATGGTGGGACGGGTCCGGCCTCCCACCCAGGCCCTGGGCGGCCCCGCTCAGGAAATTCTGCCCCCTCAGCCCCTGCCGACGGAGCCGCTGGCCCGCGCCTGGGTGCCCACGCCGGTCCCGCCGCTGACCCGCGCGGCCCTGCCCCATACGGTCATCCCGGCCCGCCCGCGTGCCGCCGTCATCACCTACACCGTCCAGCCCGGCGATTCCCTCTCCTCCATCGCCGCCCAGTTCGGCATCACCATCTGGACCCTCATCTGGTCCAACCGCGAGGCGGTCTGGGACGCGCCCTGGCTCATCCAGCCGGGCCTGACCCTCTACATCCCGCCGGTGGACGGCGTCTACCACACCGTCGCCGCTGGGGAGACGGTGGAATCCATCGCGGCCAAATATCAGGTGGACCCGTCGGCCCTCTACAACGAATGGAACGACCTGAAAGAGGGTCAGCCGCTGACCGAGGGCCAGCAACTCCTGGTCGTCGGCGGGAAGGATAAATACATAGAACTGAACCCACCGCCGCCCAAGCCCGTCCCCGGGGCGGCCGGGCGGAGTTCCGGCATCTGCCAGGGCGTCTCCTACACCGGTCCGGGCGCCAACGGCTGGTTCGTCTCCCCCACCGGCAGCGGGCGGGTCTCCGGTTGGTTCTTCCACGACCGGCGCAACCCGGGCCACATCGGCCTGGATCTGGCCTGCCGATTGGGCGACCCGATCTACGCCGCCGATAACGGCGTGGTCACCATCGCCGGGTGGAACGGCGGGTACGGCATCCTGGTGGAACTGGCGCACGGCAACGGCTATACCACCCGCTATGCCCATCTGAGTGAACTGGCCGTCGGCTGCGGACAGTCGGTCTATCAGGGACAAATCATCGGGTACTGCGGGAGCACCGGCTGGTCCAGCGGCCCCCACCTCCACTTTGAAATCCGCTTCGGCGGCGCCCCCCAGGACCCGCAGTCCTACCTGCCGTAAGAGCGAACCCGCGCAGTGCCGATTTTCCGACAGCGATTGTTCAGTTTTACCTCCTGCTCAAGGCACATGAGAGCCCATAAAACTTCCCGCGTCAGCGAACCCCGCCGCATCCCGATGCGGGCCATTCGCGCTGTAGCGAAACAGATTGCCGAGAAGTTTCAGCCGGAGAAAATCATCCTCTTCGGCTCTTATGCGTACGGCAATCCCAGGCCGGAGAGTGATGTGGACTTGCTGGTCATTTTGGAAACCCCTCTCCGTTCCCGCCAGCAGCGGCTGGAGATTTCGCGCGCGCTCTCGCCGCGCCCGTTTCCTATGGACATCATTGTACATACACCCCAAGAATTGGAAGAGCGCCTCGCCTCCGGCGATCTCTTCTTGCAGGAGATTACTACCCACGGGAAAGTTCTTTATGAAAAACATCGTCCATGAATGGGTAGAGAAAGCCGAGGGCGACTTCCGAACCGCCGAGCGGGAGATGCGGGCGCGCAAGGCCCCAAACTATGATGCGGTTTGTTTCCATGCGCAACAATGTGCCGAGAAATACCTGAAAGCGTTCCTGATTCATCACCAAATTCCGTTCCGCCCCATCCACGACCTTGAAGTGCTGTTGGAGTTGATTACCCCGATTAGTGCCGACTTTGAGTTCATCCGCGACTTACTTTTGCTCCTCAATGACTACGCAGTGGACATTCGGTACCCAGGAGAAATGGCAACGAAAGACGAAGCGCGTGCGGCCGTTAAAGCCATGCGGACAGTACGCTCTTTCCTGCGTCAGAAACTGGGATTGCCATAATCCCGGATTCTCCTTTGGCTGATTGGAATGCTCCCGGTCTTCGTCTCCCTGGACCTGGAAACGACGGGCACCGACCCGGCGCGCGATACCATCATAGAGATCGGCGCCGTCAAATTTCGCGGCGAAGAGGTGCTGGACCGGTTCAGCACCCTGGTCCATCCGGGCCGGCCCGTCCCGCACGAAATCACCGTCCTCACCGGCATCCGGGACGAGGACGTGGCCGACGCGCCGCGCCTGGCCTCCGTCCTCCCCCGCCTGGCGGCCTTCGTGGGCGACCGAACCCTGGTCGGGCACAGCGTGGATTTTGACCTGGCCTTCCTGCGCCGCCACGGCGTCCTCCAGACCAACCGGTACCTGGACACCTTCAAACTGGCCTCCCTCCTGGCCCCCGATGCCCGCCGGTACAGCCTGGGCGAACTGGCGCGCCTTCTGGGGTTCCCCCCGCCCGTCTCCCACCGCGCGCTGGACGATGCCCTCACCGTCCAGCAACTCTTCCTGACCCTCTTTGACCGGGCCTGTGCTCTCCCTCCGGCCCTGCTGGAAGAACTGATCCGCCTGGGCGAACGGGTGGACTGGCCCCCGGCCGAGTTCTTCCGCCTGGTCCTGCGGCGGGTCTCCCAGGGCGTTTTCACGGGCGCCATCGGCGCGCAACTGGCGGCCAAGCGCGGCCGCCCGGAGAGCGCGCCCCTCTTCACCGTCGCGCCTGAGGCGGGCCCGCTGGAGCCGGCCTCCCAGCGCACCCCCATAGACCCGGACGGGCTGGCCGCGCTCCTGCAGGAAGACGGCCTCTTCGCCCGCCGCTTCCCCGGCTACGAACACCGTCCCCAGCAGGTGGAGATGCTCCGGGCCGTGGCCCGGGCCTTCAACGAGGGCCGCCAACTCATTGTGGAAGCCCCCACCGGCGTCGGCAAGTCTATGGCCTACCTGATCCCCGCCCTCTACTGGGCCGTCCAGAACTCCGAGCGGGTGGTCGTCTCCACCAACACCATCAACCTCCAGGAGCAACTCTACCGCAAAGACCTGCCCGACCTGAAGCGCGTCCTGGGCCTGGAGTTCCGCGCCGCCGTGCTGAAGGGCCGGTCCCACTACCTCTGCCCGGCCCGCCTGGCGGCCATGCGGCAGGTCGGCCCCTCCTCCCCGGAGGAAATGGACGTCCTGGCCCGGGTGCTCATCTGGCTCCCCAACACCATAGACGGCGACGGCGACAGCCTCTTCCTCCCCACTCCCACCGAACGGGCCATCTGGCAGAACCTCTCGGCGGAGTTTGACGGGTGCGACCCGGAGCGGTGCCGTTTCTTCTACCGGCGGGATTGCTTCTTCTACCGCGCGCGGGAGGCGGCGGAGGCGGCCCACCTGGTCATCGTCAACCACGCCCTCCTCCTGGCGGACGTCGCGGTGGAGAACCGGGCCATTCCCGAGTACCGCCACCTCATTGTGGACGAGGCCCACCACCTGGAAGCGGCGACGACCAACGGCCTCTCCTTTTCCACCGACCGTAAGACGCTCCGCCGCCTGCTGGAAGAGGTCGGGCATCCCCGCGAGGGAGCGGCCCAACCCTTCTCGGGCCTCCTGGGCGAAGTCCTCTCCCGCTGCCGCGCGGCCCGCCTGGACCGGGCCGTCCTCCAGAAAATAGAAGATTTTGCCCGACAGGTCGCCCATGCGGTGATGCGGGCCATCTACGCCGCCGACGCCTTCTTTGACCAATTGGAGCAGTTCATGGAGGAGGCGCGGGAGGAAGAGAGCGACAGCAATTACGCCCGCACCCTGCGCATCACTCCCGCGCAGCGGGCCCAGCCCGGCTGGAGCGCGGTGGAAATGGCCTGGGACGACGCCGCCGTCCCCCTGAAGGCCGTCGCCGAGGGACTTCCGAAACTGGCCGGCGCGCTGGAGGACCTCTCCTCCCTGGGCCTGAAGAACACGGACGACCTCTCCACCGCGCTGACGGGCATGGCCCGGACCCTGGGCGAGATTCACGAGCGGATGAGCGGCTTCATGGGCAAACCCGACCCCCAGACCATCTACTGGGCCGAGGTCGGCCCCGGGCAGATTCCCGTCTCCGTCCACGCCGCGCCGCTGCATGTGGGCCCTCTCCTGCGGGAGCACATCTTCAACAAAAAAGAGACGGTCATCCTGACCTCCGCCACGCTGCGCGCGGGCGGCAGTTTTGACTTCCTGCGGGAGCGGCTCCACGCCTGGGACGCGGAGGAACTGGCCGTGGATTCCCCCTTTGACTATGCCTCCTCCACCCTGGTCTACGTGGTGGAGGACATTCCGGAGCCGGGCCAGCCGGGCTACCAGCGGGCGGTGGAGCAGGGTATGGTGGCCCTCTTCCGGGCCACCGGGGGCCGGGCGCTGGCGCTTTTCACCTCCCACAGCCAGTTGCGGGCGACGGCCCGGGCCATCACCGCCCCGCTGGCCCGATCGGACATCGTCGTCTTCGCCCAGGGACAGGGCCTTTCCCGCACCCAGTTGCTGGAAAACTTCCGCACGACGGAACGGGCCGTCCTCCTGGGCACCCGCAGTTTCTGGGAAGGGATAGACGTCCCCGGCGAGGCGCTCAGTTGCCTGGCCATCGCCAAACTCCCGTTCAACGTCCCCAGCGACCCCATCTTCGCGGCCCGCTCGGAGACCTTTGACGAGCCCTTCACCCAGTACGCGGTCCCGGAGGCCATCCTGAGTTTCCTGCAGGGCTTCGGGCGGCTGATCCGCACCCGTACCGATCGCGGGGTGGTGGCCGTCTTTGACCGCCGCCTGCTCACCCGCTCCTACGGCCGCCTCTTCCTGGACTCACTGCCGGGCCCCACCATCCGTCGGGGTCCGCTGGCCCGCCTCCCCTCCGCCGCCGCCGAGTGGCTGAAGAAAGGGTGAAGTCTTTTCACCGCAAAGAGCGCAAAGGCCTATTACCTTTGCGTTCTTTGCGACCTTTGCGGTTCCAACCTTCTCATCGCACAAATGAGTCGGAAAGATAAAACCATCCGCGTTCATCCGCGTTCATCCGCGTCCTATTACATCCTCTCCCTGGGATGTGCGAAGAACACGGTGGATTCGCAGGGCATGGCGACGTTGCTGACCCGGGCCGGATACCGCGTCACCGACAACCCCCGCCGGGCCGACCTGCTCATCGTCAACACCTGCGGCTTCATAGAACCGGCGCGGGAGGAATCCCTGGCCGCGCTGCGGGAACTGGCCGCCACCAAACGGCCCGGACAGGTCCTCCTGGTCGCCGGATGCTGGGCCCAACGGGACCCCCAGGCCATCCTGGAGGCCGTCCCGGAGGTGGACGGACTCCTGGGCACCCGCCACTGGACCGAGGTCGGGACGGTGGTCCGGGAACTCCTCCGCCCGGGCCGGCGGGGCCCCGTCGTCCACATCTTCCCGACCCCGCCCGAGGACGACGCACCGGAGGTCCCCCGGGTCGCCGTCCAGGGTGCCAGCGCCTACATCAAAATCGCCGACGGCTGCAGCCGTCCCTGCGCCTTCTGCGCCATCCCCCTCATCAAGGGCCCCGCCGTCAGCCGCCCCCCGGAGCGGGTCCTGGAGGACGCCGCGCGGGCCGCCGCGCAGGGCGTCAAAGAGATCATCCTCATCGCCCAGGACACCACCGCCTACGGCCGCGACCTGGGCCTGGAGGATGGCCTGCCGACCCTCCTGGAGCAACTGGTGGAACGGGTTCCCCAGGTCCCCTGGATTCGGGTCATGTACGCCTTCCCCGGCGCCGTCACCCCCCGCCTGATAGAGGTCATGGCCCGCCACCCCCAGGTCCTGCCGTACCTGGACCTCCCCCTGCAGCACGCCCATCCGGCCGTCCTGCGCCGCATGCGCCGCCCCGCCGATGTGGACTGGGTCCGGCGGACCGTCGCCGCCATGCGGGAGCGCATGCCGGAAATCGCCATCCGCACCACCTTCATCGTCGGCTTCCCCGGCGAGACGGAAGAGGAGTTCGCCGCCCTGCTGGACTTCGTGGAAGAAATGGCCTTTGACCGGGTGGGCGTCTTCACCTACTCCCACGAAGCGGGCACCCCGGCGGCCGCCCTCCCCGACGACGTCCCGCCGGAGGTGAAGGAGGAGCGGCGGGCCCGCCTGATGCAACTCCAGCAGAGGATTTCGTTGGCCAAGAACCGCGCCCTGGTCGGCCGGACCCTGGACGTCCTCATAGAGGGCCAGGGAGACGGCATCAGTGTCGGCCGCACCTACCGGGACGCCCCGGAGATTGACGGACTGGTCCTGGTGGAGGAGGAACTGCCGGTGGGAGAACTGGTGCCCATCCGGATAACCGGCGCGCTGGAATACGACCTCTACGGAGTACGCAATACGGAATATGGAATACGGGAGAATACTTCCAATTGTGATTGCGGTCGCCCACGAGGCCGGTGAACGGGTCCGGCGGGCGTTCCCGCGCACCTCGCTCTCGGCGATCAACTTCAAGGGAGACGTCAACCCCGTCACCGAGACGGACATCGCGGTGGAGCGGCACATCGTGGAGCGGCTGCGCGCCGCCTTCCCCGACCACCGCATCCTGGCCGAAGAGGGCGGCGGGGACGCCTGGCAGGCCCCCGGCCCGCCCATCTGGCTGATAGACCCGCTGGACGGGACCAACAACTTCGCCCATGGCTTCCCGCACGTGGGCATCTCGCTGGCGCTGGTGGCGGACGGCGAGCCCGTCCTCGGGGTCATCTATGACCCCCTGCGGGATGAGACCTTCGCGGCGGTGGCGGGCGGCGGCGCGACGCTGAACGGGGAGCCCATCCATGTCTCCGCCGTCTCCCGCCTGGAGGACGCGTTCCTAGCTACCGGCTTCCCCTACGACCGGCGGACCGCCCCCGACAACAACACCGAACGTATGGCGCGGTTCGTGCGGCGCGCGCTGGGGGTCCGGCGGGCCGGAGCGGCCACACTGGACCTGGCCTACGTGGCCTGCGGGCGGTTTGACGGCTTCTGGGAAATCCGGCTGGCCCCCTGGGACGTGGCGGCCGGGATCCTCTTGGTGCGGGAGGCGGGTGGCCGCGTCACCGCCTTTGACGGCGTCTCCACCCCCCTCTCCGGCGCGACAATCGTCGCCTCCAACGGCCTCATCCACGACCAGATGCTGGCAGTGGTCCAGGAACCGATTCGGGGACTGGTGTGAGGACGGGCGGCCAGTTTCTTCTGATCGCTCTGAACGACCTCTTCGTTCCTCGCTGGACAAGAATCCAAAACTGGATATAATCCCTCTGCGAGAACCATGCGCTGTCCAGAATGCGGATACGACGTCCCTGAACCGCTCCTCCTGTGCCCCCGTTGCGGTGCCCACGTGGAGGAGACGCAGCCGATAAAAGGCCGCCGCGCGCGCCCGGCGCGCACCCTTCCCTGGGTGCGGGCTCAGGAGGATACCCTTCCTATCATCCTCGGTGCAGAGGCCGAAGAGGAGAAAGCCCCCGCCCGCCCCACTCTGTGGCAACGGGTCCGGGTGGTCCTGCTCTCTATGGTGGCCTTCCTGTGCCTGCTGACGGTGACCCTGGCGGCCTCCGGCTACCTCGGCATGCAGGCCGGACGGCAGGCCAGCCTGGAGCGGCGGGCCGCCCTGGCCGATGAGCATTACCGTCGGGGCCTGGCCCGCCTGGACGCGGGCGAGTATGAACTGGCCATCGCCGAGTTTGAGTACGCCCTGCAACTGGTCCCCGAGCACCCGCTGGCGAAACAGGGCCTGGCCGAAGCGCGTGCCCGCCTGGCATCCCGCCCCACCCCCACCACCCAGGCCACGGAAGAGGTCGCCCGGGAACTCTACGCCCAGGCCAAAGCAGCTTTTGAGCAAGAGGACTGGGCCACGGCCGCCCGTCTCCTGAACCAACTCCGCGCGTTCGCCCCGGACTACGAGCCGGAGGCAGTGGAAGAAATGCTCTTCACCAGCTTCTACAACGCGGGCATGGCGGCCCTGGCCGGGGATTCGCTGGAGGAGGGCATCTTCTTCCTGGACCAGGCCGCGCAAATCCGGACGCTGGATGCGGACGCGCTGCGGGAACTGGAACTGGCCCGCCGCTACCTGAAGGCCCTGGGCTACTGGGGGGTAGATTGGGAAGTCTGCATCCAGCAATTTGAGGCCCTCTACGCGCTGGCGCCGAACTATCGGGACGTTTTCCAGCGGCTCTACCAGGCCCATGTCGCGTACGCCGACTTCTGGGCCGAACAGGGGGAGATGTGTCCGGCAGCCGAGCAGTACGCCGAGGCCCTCCGGCTGATGAACAGCGACGCGCTGGTCCAGAAACGGGATCAGGCGGCCGAAGTGTGCGCCGTCGCCACACCGACGCCCATCGCGCCCATTACCGGTACCATACCGGGCGCCGCCACGGTGCCGGGGTTCACCAACGGGCGGCTGGCCTACGCCGCCTACAACCCCGAAACAGGCCTGTACGACATCTATGCCATCGTCTCCGATGGAATGAACGGCTACCTGAGCCGGGTGGCCACGGGTGCCGACCAGCCCTGCTGGCGCTGGGGCGGAGGGCAGTTGATTTTCCGGGACCGGCTGGCGCCGGGGATCGCGCTCCTCCAGCCAGACGGCTCCCAGGTCCTGTTGCGGGCCGGTGCGGATGCCGCCTGGCCCACCCTCTCCCCCGATGGCAGCCGCTACGCCTACGCTGCGCCCGATGGGGCCGGGGTCTGGCATATCTACATCGCCCGCACCGACGGCACCGGCACGCCCACAGTGGTGGCGCCGGGCTGGGCCCCCTCCTGGGGACCGACGGGCCTGCTGGCCTGGACCGGTTGCGAGGCCAGCGGCTCCGCCTGTGGCATTTATGTAGATAACCCCGACGACAACCAGCCCCCGGTCCGCCTGACCGGAAATGCCAACGACACCGGCCTGCACTGGGCACCCGGCGGCGGCCAACTGCTCTACATGTCCGACCACACGGGCAACTGGGACCTCTACCTGCTGGGGGTCGGGGGAGGTGTTCAGGTCCTGCTCAGCACCCCGGCTATTGAAGGATTGCCGGCCTGGTCGCCGGATGGCTCCACCATCGCCTTCCTCTCCTATCGGGATAACGCATGGGGCATCTACCTGATGCAGCCGGACGGGGGAAATCTTCGCCCTCTGGTCAGCCTAGGGGCCGAGATGCCCAACTGGCAGAACCAGCGGCTCTCCTGGGCCCCGTGACCTTGACGGGAAGAGGGAAAAGCGGTATACTTATAACGGGGTTCGGGGCGTGGCGCAGACGGAAGCGCACTGCGTTTGGGACGCAGGGGTCGCCGGTTCAAGTCCGGCCGCCCCGACTGCTGGGAGTCCGCCACGAAGCGCCACGCGCCGAGAGCGCTTGCGCCGAGGCGCAGCGGAGGGGCGGCGCTCGGAGTCAGCCATATAGCTAAGTGCGGGCGTTGCAAAATGGTATTGCCGCAGCCTTCCAAGCTGCTGTTGCGGGTTCGATTCCCGCCGCCCGCTCTGAGTTTCACCACGAAGACACAAAGACACGAAGTTCATTATTAATTTTAGTGTCTTCGTGTCTTTGGGGTGATAAAAACCGGGCCCGTAGCTCAACGGCAGAGCAACC
>JACIWQ010000127.1 GCA_014360895.1 Thermoflexales bacterium
TGGCCTCCTCCCTTCGCCGACCCCCGCGCCGCCGGTGTCAGCGGGGGCGGAGGCCTCGCCCATCCCCGGCCCCCGGCCTTTCGCCTTCGCCGTCACCGCCGACATGCGCCTCTACTCCGGCCCCGGCACCTACGATACCCCCCAGTACTTCCGGGGCGCGTGTGAGGCCATCGCGACGCACAGCCCCGCGTTTATGCTTAGCCCCGGCGACGTGGACCCGCCCGCCGGTGTCCTCTGGACGATTACCCGCACCCTGGGCGCCGACTTCCCCTGGTATCCCGCCGTCGGCAATCATGAGGTGGAAACACCGGAGGACATGGACTGGCTGCGCGGGTACGGGATGACCCTGACCGCGCCGGACGGAACACCGGTCCGCCCCGGCCCCTCGGGCTGCCCGACGACCACCTATGCCTTTGACTACGAGAACGCCCACTTCGTCGTCCTCAACCTCTACTGCGACGCGGCCGGGGATGCGGTGACGGACGGGGACGTCCCCGACCACCTCTACAACTGGCTGGCGGCCGACCTGGCGGCCACCGACCGGCCCCACATCTTCGTCTTCGGCCATGAGCCCGCCTACCCCCAGCCGGACGCCGATACCGGCCGGGAGCGGCACATGGGGGACAGCTTGAACGCTCACCCGGCCCGCCGGGACCGCTTCTGGAATCTCCTGCGGGAGCGGGGCGTCCGGGCCTATATCTGCGGCCACACCCACAACTACAGCGCGGTCCGGGTGGACGGAGTATGGCAACTGGATGCGGGGCATGCCCGGGGGATCGGTGATACCGGCGCGCCCAGCACGTTCATCCTGGTCCGGGTGGACGGGCCATCGGTCGCCTTTGAAACCTACCGGGATTTCGGCGACGGGTACACTCTGGCCGATAGCGGTGCCCTGGCGGCCCCCTTTTCCCTCTTCCTGCCTGCGGTGCAGAACGCCGCGCCTTGACTCTCCACCCGATTTGTGGATAATAGATGCGAAACCCTTGTTCATCGGCGTTGATCCGCGTCCACCTATGAACGAAGAAATTGCCTGGGAAGACCTGGAATCCGTCCCGCCGGGCCACCGGTCCGGCTTTGTCGCCGTTATCGGGCGGCCCAACGTGGGCAAATCCACCCTGATGAACCAACTGCTGGGGCACAAGGTGGCTATTGTCTCCCCCCGGCCCCAGACGACCCGGACCTGCATTCGGGGCATCCTCACCCGTCCGGATGCCCAGATTATCTTTGTGGATACCCCCGGGCTCCACAAGCCGCTCCATAAACTGGGCGAAGTCATGGTCGCCGCCGCCGCCTCGGCCATCCCCGATGCCGATGTCGTCCTCTTCGTGGTGGACGTCTCCGTGATGCCCACCGAAGAGGACCAGATGATTGCCCGTATGATCCGCCAGCGGACGTCCAACCCGGTTATCCTGGTGCTCAACAAGATGGACCTGTTGCCGCCGGAGCGGGTCAAACTTCACACCGAGGCGTACTGGGCCCTGGTACCCGACCATGCCGGGTGGATGATGACTATCGCCACCGAGGCGGTCAACCTGGACAAACTGCTGGATATGGTCATCGCCCACCTGCCGGAGGGCCCTCGCTACTACCCCGGCGACCTGATTACCGACCAGACGGAGCGGGAAATCGCCGCCGAACTGGTCCGGGAGCAGGTCCTCCGGTTCACCCACGAGGAGGTACCCCATTCGGTCGCCGTTGTTGTGGAAGAGTACAAAGAGCGGGAGACCGGCGGGGTCTATATCGCCGCGACCATTTACGTGGAGAAAGAATCCCAGAAGGGCATTCTGATCGGCGCCGGAGGGCAGATGCTCCGCCGTATCGGGACCGCTGCACGGGAGGAGATAGAGCGGATGGTCGGGGGACGGGTCTATCTGGACCTGTGGGTCAAGGTGAGCAAGAACTGGCGGCGGGATATGCAGCGGGTACGGCGGATGGGATACGTCGCCCCTAACTGATGGAGGTGGTATGCAACGGGAACCCCAGATAGAGCAACTGCGTCGCTCGGCGCGCATCGCCCGCATTATGGAACGTCTCCAGCGGCTGGATGACGGCACGCTGGAGGTGTTGGACCGGATGACCGCCGATGCTCTGGTCGGAGTGACCGGCGCGGAGAGGCCCGCTGGTATGAGCCGGCGGCAGTTTCTGGGCGCCGCGGCGGCCGGAGGTGTCGTCGTCGCCCTGACCGGAGGCCTGGTCCTCTGGCAACTGGGCGCGGCCCACACGGCGGCCCTGGAGAAAGAAATCGGCACGCTCCGCCGCATCCTTGCTCTTTATCAGGAAATGGACGACCTGGGGTTGGATGACCAGGTCCAGCGCGGCATAGGGGCTCTCGCATCCATCGTAGAGACCCTTCGCGACCTGGCAACCGGTCTGCTGGGGGCGGTTGAGGGCACCCGCAAAGCCCTCCTGGATTTCCAGTCCCGCTTCCCGTCCCTCCAATCTGGCCTGCGCTGGCTGCAGGATACCCTGGTGACCCTTTCCCAGCGTCTGACCGCGCTGGAAAATGAAATCAACGAGGCCCTGGGGCTCTCCAGTCCGGTCGCCGAGACGGTGGGTGGGTTTCTGGCGCGGGTCCTGGACCGCCTGCCGCTGACCTTTGCCCGCCAGGTCCGCAGCGGCCTGGAACGGCTCGGTGAAGTGGTCTCCATCCTCCCCACCTTTATCCAGAACGTCTATACCCGGGTTCTGGAGCCGATGGATGATTGGTTTACCCAGCGGGCCGACGCCGGGCTGAACGGCTGGATTGTGAACCCTCTGCTCAAGAACGTTCTGGACCCGGCGCAGGCGCTGGCGGAACGGGCGCTGGAACTGGCGACGGCCTGGGAGGAGCAACTGGCCGCTCCGGCCCGCCAGAAGATCGCCCGACGGGGGGAGATTCGGGCAGAGATTGAGCGCCTGATGACGGAAATCCAATCCCCCACCGGTGGATGAGGGATGGAACCCTATCCCTCCCTGCGAAGCAAGTTCATCTTTTAAGGAGATGCCGTGCTCAAAAACGAACTGGCCCGTCAACTCACGGTTGCATCGGTCCTGACCCTGATTGGAGTCGTACTGCTGGGCACCTGCGCCCCTCCCACCACCGTCGTCCAGACGGTGGAGGTCCCCGGCCCGACGATGGTGGTCACCGCCACCCCGGCGCCGACGGCAACCCCCGGCCCCAAAACCCTCACGGTCTGCCAGGTCGGGGAGCCGGAAAGCCTGTACCTGTACGGTGGCTCCTACGCGGCCCGGCACGTCCTGCAGGCCATCTATGACGGCCCCATAGACTACCACTCCTTTGATTTCCAGCCCGTCATCCTGGAAAAACTGCCCACCGTTACAGATGGGGACGCGTATTTCCAGACCGTCACCGTCCAGGCCGGGGACCGGGTGGTGGATGTCACCGGCGAACCGGTTACTCTTGAGCAGGGGACACAGGTCTTCCCCGACCATGCCTGCCGGGACGCGGCCAATCCCGAATGCGTGGCCACCTTTGACGGGAGCACCCCGATGGAGATGGAGCGGATGGTCGTCTCCTGGACGCTGAAGGATGGGGTGACCTGGTCGGACGGAGAGCTGGTGACGGCGGATGACTCGGTCTACAGTTACGAACTGGCCTGCCATCCGGATACGCCGTCCTCCAAATACGTCTGCGAACGCACCTTTTCGTACGCGGCCGCCGGGGAGCGAACCGTGGTCTGGACCGGGTTGCCAGGGTATGTGGACGACCTATATATGCTGAACTTCTTCAGCCCGTTGCCCCGACACCTCTGGGAGAAGCAACTGCGGGCCACGCCGGCCGACCTGCTGAGCCGGGTGGAGAGCACCCGGCAGCCCATCGGTTGGGGACCGTTCCGCATTACCGAATGGGTCCAGGGCGACCACATCGCTCTGGAGCGCAATCCCTTCTACTTCCGGGCCGACGAGGGACTTCCCCGGGTGGACCAGCTGGTCTTCCGCTTCGCGCCCAACCCGGAGGGGGCCGTGGCGATGCTGATGGCCGGCGAGTGCGACATAGCGTTGCCCGGCGATGGGGCTGAACCGCTCCTGCCGTTTCTGAAAGAGACAGAAGGACGAGGGCTCCTTCGTTTGGTCACTTCCGTATCCAACCAGGGGGAGCACCTGGAGTTTGGCATCAACTCCGTCGCCGCCTATAAGCGCCCCGATTTCTTTGAGGACGTGCGGGTCCGGCAGGCCTTCGCCCACTGTATAGACCGTCAGGCAATGGTGGACGAAATCACCCTGGGATTGGGCAAGGTGGCCGATTCATACATCCCTCCCGAACACCCCATGTACGCCGGTGACCGGCTGACCCGCTGGACCTACGACCCCCAGATGGGGCGGGCGCTGCTGGCGGAGGCCGGCTGGGCCGACGAGGACGGCAACGGCGTCCTGGAGGCCCACAACGTGACGGGCATCCGCGCGGGCACTCCTTTCTCCGTCACCCTGCTGACCATTCAGGGGGACCCGCAACAGGAGACGATTGCCCGGATGATTCGGGCCAACCTGGCCGATTGTGGCGTCCAGGTGACGGTGGACTCCCGCCCGGTGCGGGATTTCTTCGCCGACGGCCCTCTGGGCCCCATCTACGGCCGTCAGTTTGACCTGGCCTTCTTCACCTGGGAGATAGAGGCGACGCCTCCCTGCTACCTGTACACCACCGAGGAGATTCCGGACCAGGCGAACTACTGGGGGGGCGCGAACGCGTCCGGCTTCTCCAACGCCGAATATGATGCCGCCTGCCGGGCCGCGCGGGCCGCGCTGCCGGGCACGTATGAGTACCGGAACGCCCATGCCGAGGCCCAGCGCATCTTCACCGAACAACTCCCCTCTCTCCCCCTCTTCTGGCGGGTCCGGATTGCGGTTGTCCGGCCGGAGGTGACGGGTTTTATTCTCGGTTCCTTCGGGGAGGGTGAACTCTGGAATATAGAGGAGGTCGGTTTGCAGTAGATGGGGGGTGGTGCGGGAAGTTCGTTGGCAAAGTGGGACGGGTGTGCTATACTGGAAGGGGAGGTGTTCAATGGTTGGGCGGAGGGAGCAACTGCTGGAACTGTTGAGGGAGCCGGAGGTTGTGGATGAAGAACTGCGTCGGGAGATTCTGGAGGCCCTGCTGGGGCCGCCCCGTCCCCGCCGGATGACCTACGAGGAATTCCTGACCTGGGCCGACGAGGATACCCTGGCGGAGTGGGTGGAGGGGGAGGTGGAGATGTATAGTCCTGCTTCGTTGTCTCACCAGCGCATCGTGATTTTCCTGACCCAGATTATGAGTGCGTATGTGGAATCCCAGGGGTTGGGATTGGTCATTATGGCCCCCTTCCAGATGAAACTGGCCGGGTCGGGGCGGGAGCCGGACCTGATGTTTGTGGCGACAGAGCACCTGGACCGTCTCCGGGAGACCTACATGGATGGCCCGGCCGACCTGGTGGTGGAAGTCACCTCCCCGGAGAGCATCGGCCGGGACCGGGGAGAGAAGTTCTACGAGTACGCGCGAGCGGGCATCCCCGAATACTGGCTGATAGACCCGGAGGCGGAGCGGGCGGAGTTCTACGTTCTGGACCATCGGGGGCGATACCAGATTATCCTGCCCGATGCGGAAGGCATTTACCGCTCCCGGGCCATAGAGGGCTTCTGGCTGCGGGAGGACTGGCTCTGGAAGCCGCCCCGGGTGCTGGATGTCCTGCGGGAATTAGGCGTCCTGTAGCAGAGAGGCGGAAATCATCTCCATTGCGGCGCTCCGCCGCCGCATATCTCCCAGGGGGAAGCGATGACCCTCAACGAGCCGCTGACCGAGCAACTGCGCCAGCAGGCCCGCCAACTGCTGGAGGAGAAGCGGGTGGACTGTGTGATCGGCTATGAGGCGGGGCGACGGGGAGCCCGCCCGGTCATCATCTATGACCCCGCCGAAGCTGACCGCCTGATCTGGGGGCCGGAGTGCGTCCACAACCTGGCGACCTATCTGCACAACAAGAAAAAACCCCGACGGCGCGGCGAAGAACCGCCCCGGGTGGGCATCGTCGTCAAGCCCTGTGATAGTCGGACGCTGAACGTCCTGCTGGCGGAACGGCAGATAGAGCGGGCCCGCCTCTTTGTCATCGGGGTAGCCTGCGAGGGAGTGGTGGATGGGACGGGGCAGGCCGCCGCGAAGTGCGCCCGCTGCACCGACCGGACGCCCGTCCTCTACGATGTCCTCCTCGGCGAGCCGCCCCAGGTGACGCCCGCTCCGGATGACTGGTCGGACCTGGACCGCATCGCGGCTATGCCCCCGGCGGAGCGCATGGCGTTCTGGTTGGCTCAATTTGACCGCTGCATCCGCTGCTACGCCTGCCGGCAGGTCTGCCCCGGCTGCTACTGTCCCACCTGTATGTTTGAACGGGACGACGGCCTGTGGGTGGACGCCGGCATTGAAGTCCCGCAGAAGTACATTTTCCATCTGGGGCGGGCCCTGCACCTGGCGGGGCGGTGTGTGGAATGCGGGGAATGCGAGCGGGTCTGCCCGATGGAGCTCCCGCTGATGTTGCTGAACCGCGCTCTGGTGCGGGAGGTGGAGGCGCTCTTCGGTCACCGCGCCGGGCGAGAGGAAGTTCTCAGCCCGTTGCTCTTTGAACTGGGGCCAGACGGCTCTCCGATATAGCCCTGCGCCCCGCATCCTGTATTCTGCCGTTCTGCATCTTGCATCCTGCATCTTGCTTGCCATGCCCTCAGCAGAAGAAATCATCCGTATCCTTCAGGGAGTCCGCCTCTTCTCCGGCCTGAGCCGGCCGCAACTGCGGCGGCTGGCCCCGCTGGTGAAGGAAGTACCCTATCCGGCTCGGGAGACCGTCTGCCGGCAGGGGGAGCCCGGCCTGCGCTACTACATCATCCTGAAGGGCGCGGTGCGGGTGACCCGCGTGGACCCCGAGGGACGGGTGGCCGAGGTGAGACGGCTGGCTGCCGGGGAGGCGTTCGGCGAGACCTCCCTCCTCCTGGGCGACGTGCGGGATGCCACGGTGGAGACCGTAGAGGAGACGGTCTTCCTGTGCATTGACAAAGAGGATTTTGACCAGCTGCTGGCGGCTGACCCGTCCATAGAGCGGGCCCTGAAGATGCGCGAGGACGTGGCGGAGCGGCGCCGCTATCCTCGTTTCTCCTGGCTGGAGCCCGGCGAACTGCCGATGAAAGTCCTGCGCAAGCATCCATTTACGCTGGTGGATCGGGCGATCCTTTCAGTCAGCATCGTTGTGTTGCTGGCCGTGGTGGGAGGAGTTTTTCTGGCTGTTGGGGGTGGGAATACCGCGTTCCAGATTGCTGGAGGACTGCTGATTGTAGGGGCAACCGTCCCTCTGGGAAGCATTCTGTATTTTTACATAGACTGGCGGAACGACGTCTATATTCTGACCAACCGACGGGTGGTCCATCGGGAGCGGGTCGGCGCCCTTTTGATTCGGGAGAACTTCTCCGCTGCACCCCTTCAGGCAATTCAGAACGTCCAGATTTCGCAGATTGGTCCGCTCGGCCGGCTGCTGAGATTTGGCGATTTGGTGATAGAGACTGCCGGTGCGGGGCAGGTCGTCTTCCGGAGCATCCCGGACCCCTGGAATGTCCAACAGATGATTCTGGAGCAACAGGCGCGGGTGCGCTCCCTGGTGCGCCTGCAGGCGCGGGACGCGATCCGGAGAGCTGTCCGTCACCATTTTCTGCTGGAAGGGGAGGAAGAGGCTGGTGGGGCACCGGCACCGCCGGCCCGCGAGCGTCCCGGTTGCCTCTGGTTCGTGCGCTATTTCTTCCCCCAGTCCTGGGAGCGGGAGGGCACGACAATCACCTGGCGGCGTCACTGGATCACATTGGTGGGGGCCATCTGGATTCCTCTGGTGGTTATCCTTGCGGCCACCCTGGTCGCCGCGATCCTGGCCCGCCTGGAGCACCGGCTCTCGCCAACGGCGGCCCTGCTCTACGGACTGGTGATGTTCTTCGCTATCCCCTGGCTTCTCTGGAAGTTTGAGGACTGGCAGAATGACTTCTTCCAGGTGACCGCGACCCGGATTGTTCAGGTGGACCGGCTGCCGCTCTTCTTGCGGGAGCAGCGCCGGGAAGCAAACCTGGAGCAGGTGACCAACGTCCGTTTTGAGCAGGGAGTTTTGGGCAAACTGCTTCGCTACGGCGACGTCTTTGTGGAGACGGCGGCCCCGGCGGGCACTTTCCACTTCCAGAAGGTCAGCCGTCCCCAGGAAGTGCAGCGGGAAATTTTTGCCCACATTGAGGCGGCCCGGCGGCGACGGCAGGAGGAAGAGGCCCGCCAGCGTCGGGCGGAGATGCTGGACTGGCTGTCGGCGTACGACGAACTGCGCCGGTCCTCATCGCTGGAATCTTCATCGGGAGAGAGTTCATAGTGGCCCAACGACCGATTCTGTTTGCGGATAACCCGATCCTGCGGGAGAAATCCCGTCGGGTCCCCCGTCCCACTCCGGAAATCCAGGCGCTGATTCGGGATATGTGGGAGACCATGCGGGCCGCCCGGGGCGTGGGGTTGGCCGCGGTGCAAATTGGCGTCCCCCTGCGGGTCATCGTGGCCGAAATTCCGGAGGATATGGACGACCCGGATGCCGGAACTTCGCTGGCGTTGATCAACCCCGAACTGGTCAAAGTATCCAGCGAAGTGGAGGACGGGGTGGAGGGATGCCTCTCGGTGCCCGGGTGGGCCGGGACGGTTCCCCGCTTCGTAGAGGTCATCGTCAAGGCGGTGGACCCGAAGGGGAAGCCGGTGCGGCTGAAGGCCCGGGGCTACCTGGCGCGCGTCCTCCAGCACGAGATAGACCACACCGAGGGGGTGCTCTTCATTGACCGGGCCACCGAAGTCTGGCCGGTGGAGGAGGGAGAGGAGGAACAGGAAGAAGCCCGGGCAGCTGGAGGAAAAACACAGGGGGTGGCTTGAGGGCAGGGACAGGAACTCCGTGGCGAGAGATCTCCATGAAGACGGAGTTGAGCGAGAGTGAACAGAAACGGGCTTTGGGAGCGGTGTCTACCCCACCCGACCTGGTGTCCTTTATGGTTTCCCTGGCGTCCCCGCCGCGCGCTCGCCTCCGGGTGCTGGAGCCAGCCTGTGGCGACGCCCCCTTTCTCCGGGTATTCGCTGAACAATATGGCCCTCACCACGAACTGGTCGGTGTGGATATTGACCCGGCCTCCGTGATGCAGGCCCGATGCCAGGTGCCCTTCGCGACAATCCTGGAAGAGGATTTTCTCCTGTGGCAACCGGGTGAACGGTTTGACATCATCATTGGCAATCCTCCTTATGGCATCATCGGCGATGCCTCACATTACCCCCTTCATGTTCTCCAGGAGCGAAAGAGACTTTACAAGCGCCGCTTTCAGACCTGGCGGGGCAAATTCAATATTTACGGCGCGTTCATTGAGCAGGCCGTCCATCTGCTCCAACCCAATGGTCGGCTGGTATTTGTTGTCCCTTCTACCTGGCTGGTTCTGGATGACTTTGCCCGGTTGCGGCAATTTCTGGCCCGGGAGGGACGCCTGGAGGTGTACTATATGGGCCGCCCCTTCCCGGACCGGAACGTCGTTGCGGTCGTCTTGGTCCTGCAGCGGGGAGAGCATGGCCTGAGTTTATATGA
>JACIWQ010000128.1 GCA_014360895.1 Thermoflexales bacterium
TCATCGGCTCCTCCTCATCCTCGGCGTTCGGGGCCGCCGCCAAAGCCTTCCTTGAACTCCGGCGGCGCGCTCGGTCCGGGCGGTGGGGCGCTCCCCAGGCTGTCCAGCGAGGTGCTTCCGCCCAGCGGCTGCCAGTCGGTTTCGCCCTGGCGCAGGTAGGCCTGGCCCTGGCCGCTTTGCGGGTCAATCACCACGGTCACAACCGGGACGTTCTCGGGGCCGATCTCCTGGATCAGGCGGGCGATGCGCTCGTTGGCCGGGCTCCAGGCGGCGGATTCGCGGTCGGCCATGCGTTGGGCGTGGGCGGCGATCCATTCGGGGGAGGCCTGCTCCCCGGCCTGGGTTTGGCCCAGGTCCAGCGCGCCGCCGCTGCGCACCTTGGCTTCGGCTACCAGGACAGGGATGCCCGGCGCAGTGAAGACGCGGTCGAAGCCGTGTTTGGGCTGGTCGAAGGGCAGGGGGGTGAGGCCGAACTTTTCGCTCAGAATCTGGGCGGCGATCTCTTCGCCCACGGCGCCCTTCAGCCGCGCCAGTTCGCCCCGATTCTGGCGGATAGCGGCGATGACGCCGCCCATCAGGCCCAGCGCGCCGGTCGCCGCGACGCCCACGGCGGTCGCCTGCAGACGGGTGGCATGGTAGGCCTCCAGGGCAGTGATGCGACGGTCGAGGTAGGCCGTGGCGTTGGAAATGGCGTCAGCCAGGCGATCCCGATAGGCGTAGGCGACGGCGCGAAAAGACTCGGCCTCCTGGCGGACACGGTTCTGCCACTCCAGGATGCGCACCAAGCGCTCTTCGGCCTGGCGCAGGGCGTACTCGTAGCCGGAGCAGTCCACAGAATAACCTTGCTGGGCGGCCATCATGGCCTGGTAATAACAACTCTCCAATGCGGCGCGGGCGCACTCTACTTCGTACCGCGCCTTCTGTTCGGCCTCTTCCAGCCGCTGCTGGGTGCGGGCGATCTCCGCCTCCGCCTGCTCAATGGCCTCGTACTGGCGACGGGCGAAATCGGGCAGGGCAGCGCGCAGGGCTTTGAGGGCCTCTACATCGGCGTAGATACGGGTCATGGCTAACGATACTCCAGATACTCCCGCAGGCGCTCGATCAGGCCCAGCAGGTGCGCCTCGTGGCCTTCGGTGGCAGCCAGGTAGCGGTTCACCCCGTTGGCGGCCTCCTCCAGCGCCTGGCCGAACTCGTGGTATTTGGCGTCGATCCACACATCACCCAGGGCGCGCCAGTGGGCCTGCATGGAAGCGAATTCCTCCGCCAGCAGGCGGTTGAAACGGATCAGGTGTTCGCGGAAAGCGATCATGCTTTCCAGGTCAGCATCAGCACGGCTACTCATATTCTACCTCCTTTCAAGAGATTGAACCCTTTGGACTAAAGAACCGATATGTTTCTCACTGTTGAACCACCCCACGCTCACCCTTACCGCCCCGCCTTCTTCCAGCGTGCCCAGCCAGCGGTGGGCCCACGGGGCACAGTGCAATCCGGCGCGAACGGCGATCCCCCGCGCGCCCAGAGCGGCCTCCAGGGCCTGCGGAGCGATGCCCTCCACGTTGAAGGCCAGAATGCCGCACCAGTCGGAGCGCGGCGTTGCTCCGCCGCGACTCTCTGGCGGCGCGTAGAGGGTCACACCGGGGATGCGGCTCAGTCGGTCGCGCAGGGATTGGGCCAACTCCAGTGTGTGGGAAACGATGGCCTCGCGTCCCGTCTCCCGCAGCCACTCTAAAGCTGCCCTCAGCCCGGCAACGGCCCAAATATTATGGCTGCCCGGCTCGTAGGCCGAGGGGAGGCCGTTGGGCATCGCCACGCTTTCGGAAAAGGTGCCCGTTCCACCCAAAAGGATCGGCGCGGGCCGCCAGTCCGAGGCCAGCACCAGCCCGGCGACCCCATACGGACCGTAGAGGGACTTGTGGCCGGAGAAAATCAGCGCGTCTATCAGGCCGTCGCCCAGAGAGAGTGGATAGAGGCCGGCCGTCTGCGCGCCGTCCACCACCACAACAGCGCGCGGGTTGGCGGCTTTGGCGTGTCGGGCGATCTCTACCACCGGCGGCATCAGTCCGCAGATGTTGCTGGCCTGCGTCACGCAAACCAGCGTCGGCGGGTTGGCCTGAAAGGCCGCCGTCAGGCGGTCCAGGTCACAGGCCCAGGTGCGCCGGTCAAAGGGGATTTCCTCCACACGCACACCGCGAGTCCGGCGCAGATGCTCCACCGGTCGCAGGACCGAGTTGTGCTCAAAGGGCGTCACATAGACCGTGTCGCCGGGCCGCAGGTCGGCGCCCAGAATCGCCATATTCAGGGCAATGGTCGCGGAAGGGGTAAGGACCACCCGCTCCGGCGCTGGTGCACCCAGCCAGTCGGCCAGCAGCGCGCGTGTTTCCTCCAGAAGTTGCGCACACTTGCGGGCCAATGGGTTGGCGCCGCGCCCGGCGTTGCCGCCGTAGTGCCGATAGAATTCGTCAGCGGCCCGGTAGACAACCTCCGGTTTGGGAAAAGTCGTGGCGGCGTTATCCAGGTAAATCATCTTCCCTGCCCAGTACATGCTCCAGCAGCAGGAGGACCAGTTGCCGCTTCTCGTCGGTGGAGAGCATCCGTCCGGTAGTCTCCAGCGTGCTCTTGAAATTCCGCAGAATGCGCTGTCCGGTCTCCGAAAGCGGCACCCGCCGGAAGCGGTGAACGGAAGTCCGCTGGTCGGTCTGAATCTGAACTTCCAGGATGTTCTCATCCGTTGCCGCCAACCCGACTATCTCTTGTTCGGCAGCGGCACGGGCCTCCCGAAGTGTGCGGTAAAAGTGTTCCTCGCCCGTGTCGTTCCAATCGCGAGGGGCGATGTTGCCCAAACGACGGGCCAGCCGGTCCAGGAAAGTATCCGGATTGGAGGCATCGCGCGCGAAGTCCACCAGAGCCTGAGCCCGCATATCCCCAAGGCGCAGGGTATCCAGCGGTCTCCCGGCCTGTTTCTCCAGGCGATGGGCCCAGTGCCTCAGCGCTTCCAAGGCGCCGGTAGGCGGGGGGGTGACGTCCGGTGCGAACTGTTCCACAACAAAGCGCTCAACGCGTCGCAGGAGGTCCAGGTAGGCCGCCTCCAGTTCGCCTTTCAGTGCATCTATCCGGTCCGCAATGGCCTCTGGCTCTCCGTCGGACCATGACTTTCCCAGCAGGGCTGGTAACTGCTCAAAGAGCGCGGGGGCAGGGTCTTTAGGGAGGGTTTCAAGAAGTTGTCGGAACCGTAAGGCCTCTGGCGAGAGCCGTCGGGTCGTCTGGGCAATCCGTGGAAGGCTTCTTAGCCAGCGTGTCATCCCCGTGCTTATCAACTGAAGTGGTGGGTAGCCGCGCTCTTCGGGGGAAAGATGGTCGCAAAACCGCTCTTCCAGAGTCGCCCAGAATCGGCGCAGTCGCTCGTCCTCCGGGCCCAGTTCCAGGGTATAAGCCTGAGGGCTGCGGCAGATGTCGGTTAGGAGAGCACCGGTAATGGGGAAAATGGCCTTGCCATTGCGGCGAATGATAGCTACTGATAGGTGTTCTCGCAAAGCGGCCGCGAGGAGCAGAGGAAGCACACCCAGGCGCAGGCCGAAGGGCGGGGATTGGAGCGTATCCAATAGTTGGGTGAGGGGCTGGGGGGACTGGCGAGCACGCTCCCAAAAGGCTTCCATAGCCTTCCAGACGGAAGCCAGGGCCGGTTGCGTGGGCTCGCCAATGACCCAATTGCCATTCTCATCCTGTCGTAGGATGCCCGGCACGCGGAGAATTGTATGCAGAATCAGCCAGTCCGGGCCGAAACCGGTAATGCCCAGTTGTTCGCTGGGAGGGCGGGTCAGGAGCGCGTCTATCACCTGTTCGGCAGCCCTGATCTGTTGTGCGGTGGGATTGCGGCGGTTGAGCAGGTCATTGTGGAGTTCCGGTGTGCAGGGGAAAACGGTATCGCAGATCCGAGAGAGCAGGCGGGCTGCTTGCCCAGGGGTGCTGATGGTGTAACACTGTCCTTGCCAATACCATTCGGCAGCCCCCTGCCAGGGGTCTATCAGCGGTGCCAGAGACCTCTTCAAGCGGGCCGTTGTGTCTTCAATGAAAAAGTCCAGTTCCTCCAGCACGCGAGGGTCTTGCTCCCGAAAGGTTGGGTCGTTTTTCAGGTCCAGCAGTGCGGCCAACTCGCGCGTCAGGTTCTCCACATCGGTCAGAGGGCGGGAGGGGACGACAAACACGACACGTTGTGCGGTAGACTTGGCAAAAGACTTTGCTTGTGTCCACTCCGCCGGATTGCGGGCCAGCAAGTAGATGACCAGGCCGTCCGCATAGTCCATTCCCTTGAGGACGGCCTCCCAGTCCACCGGAGCGACCTCCTCCGGGTAGCGATACCAACTCCAGAAGAAGCGAGTCATTCCGGTGCGGATATTATGCTGGCGGGCCTGATAAACAGGCGGAGGGACGGTCTGTTCCAGAAGGCGGCGCAATTGAAGCGGCGATGGAGGACGACGTTCCAGCGCCTGGCGGATGGCTTCTTCCAAATCCACGTCGCTCCCGGGCATCAGTTCCCAGGAGCGGTCCAAGCGGCGCTGGCGGACCACCTTCCGCCGTACCAATGTGCTGAGGGCCTGTTCTATTTGTTCTGTATCCGCTTGCAGAGCAAAGGCAAGGGTCTTCGCGGTGGGATTCTCGTCAATGGCTTGGAGCACGGCCAGCGTTTTAATCACCCGGCGATTCAGCGTTTCTTCTGGAGTTGCCTTGCGGAGTGCGTGTTCCGCTGCGGCCCACACTGGGTAAACGCCGCCCGGACCCGTGTCAGCGCGCATGGCTTCAGCGAAGTAATCATAGAGCGCCTCTGGCCCGATCCACTCACCCGTCGTGTGGGGGTAAAAGCGGTTCAACAGGTCTGGCAGGGTCAATGGCTCGTCGGCGGTCAGGAATGTGAAGAGGGTTCGCTCGTTCTGGGCGACTTTGTTGGAAAGCCGGGGCAGGCAATAGACGGTCAGCGGGTGAAGCGGATAAGCCCCTTCAACAATCCAGTGCTGTATCTGGCCTTCGTTCAGTTCGGGGAATAGACGCTGTTCCACAGTCTGGGCCTGCATACGCGCCAGAGCGGGACGTCGGGTGGCCAGGTATTCTCTCCAAGCGGCCTCATCGGGCGTGGTCAGCGCCGCCGCAGTGAGTCTGTAAGCCACCAAAGGGTCTCCGGTGACGTCCAGTGTCAGGAAGCGTTCGCCAATGCGCCGCCATTCCTGGATGTGCTCCGGAGGAGCGCTCCAGACATACCCTCCGAGGGCCTTGTGGGTGACCAGGACGAGATAAAGGGGGGTCTCCTGGCTGTGATTGGCAAATTCGGCCAATTCCTGGAGTAGAGCGGCTTCTCGCCCGAAGGCGTCGCCTGCGCGGGCTTCCAGGAAGCGACCGAATTCATCCCAGAGGAGCGCGATACCCCTATACTGGCCGTTCTGGGCCAGCGCTTGAATTGCTTCTTGGTAAGTCTCTATGACGGAATGGCCATAATGATTAAACGTCGCGCCAGCGGTCAGGGTGGGATATAGACGTTGGAAGACCTCGTAGGCCTGCTCATCGGCCCGCTGTAAGCCCTGGGTCAGCCTCTCTATGGACCAATTTTCTTGCTGGAGCAGGATGCAAAGGCGATTGTAGGTTTCGGGGTACGACTCCTGCCATAGGTGAAGGGTTTCCAGAGCAGCCCGATAGTGGGTGGCCAGTCGGATGTCCTCCCAACCAATGCGACGCAAAGCCGCAAAGAGGGCCCGCAGCAAGGCTGAAGCCAGGTCTCCCTCATCGCCATAAAGCACGACGGGCAGAAGCCGAGGGCCGTCGGACAGTTGCTGCTGCACCAAGCCTGCCGTCTCCGGTGCAATTTCCTGTAATCGTGCCAGGACAGGGCTTAACATTTCTTGGGGTATGTCGCGGGAAAGAACGGCAGCCAGGATGGTAACCAGCAGCGATTTGCCTGATCCGTAGGGGCCATGGAGCAGAAAGGCCCGCTGATGGGCGTCCGGCGTCAACGCACGCAGCACCCGTTCCAGGGCATCAGCGGTCCTGGGGGTAGGCACGTACATAGCGAGGATGTCCGGATTATTCAGGTCATACCGGACGTGAACCGCGCGCTGGAAATGGGGCGACGGTTTACGCAGACCGGCTATCATAGCCACGTTCCCGGTAGTATCGAGCCAGCACCTCTCGGGGTGCGACTAACGGCAATGTCAGACGGTCTAACCCGCCAGTGCGGGTCAACCGAACTGCCCACTCTGGGGTCTGAGAAGCGAGATGGTCCAGGCTCTCCAGCAGGGCCGCAGCACCCAGGTTGAAAACGCGGCCCACGCCGAACGGGTCGCGGAGGGCCTGGGCCAGCCCGATCTGACTTTCCCGCCGCTCCACGCCGGGCCGTTCCTGGAGCAGAACATACAGGACAATCAGGGGCGGCAATCGGTCCGGATTAGGATCTGGTGAGCACATTCGGTAGCGGCGACCGGACAGGGTCTCCAGCAGGCCCAGTTCGGTCAGGGGCGAGTCCATCGCGTCTTCGGGAGAGGTTTCTCGCCCAGAGGGAACATACGTGCGGATCAGAACCTGGAATTCAGTTTCCAGGGTGCGCCGTGCCAATGGCTTCCGCTCTTCATGAGTTAGCGCCCACCGGCTCAGTTCCTGGATGAAGGTCTCCTGGTCAAATTCGGGATACGCGAAATGGTTGAAGAACCAGTACCACGTGGTCGCTTCATCTCTGCTGGAAGCCAGATGGTATTGGACCAGCCAGAGGGTTCCGATGTCCTCAAAATACGGGTCGTGTTCCAGCACAAGGCTGCCGAAGGGAGTGAGAGAGTGTCCGGGCGGTTCGGGGTGGATGAGCCCTGTTGCCGTCAGCCAGAATTGAAGAGCCCGCACCATATTGCGGCCCAGGCCCAGTTGAATGGCGGCTTCGGTATCGTTGCGCAGGATGTCCCGCTTGGCCTGCACAGCGCGCAGCCCCTTAGCCAGCCATCCCTCGCGGATATGGAAACTCTCGTGTTTGGCGTAGGGCATTACACTCTTCTCCCATATACGCTCAAGCTCTTAGCCACCAGGCATCCTGTGGCGCCGAAATGCGTCACACATTCCAGACAGCCCACACAACGTGCTTCGTCAACCTCGTAAATGTCCGGCTTGTTGCTGACCATAATCGCATTTTGGGGACAGACCGCCGCGCAGGCGCTGCAATGCAGACAGGTCTGGTACTTGATGGTCTGAAAGCGAACGTAAGCCAAGAGCCGCTCCACATCCTTAGCACCAACAGCAGTCACCCGGAGCGAGGTTTCGCCTTCAAAGCCCTGAACGATCAGCGCCTGCCACTCACGCGGCTGTCGCGATTCCAGGTAAACTTCGCCCAATTCCGGCCGACTGTACAGGTCATTCACCCTGCCCAGTGGTTTGAGATACTCCAGCAGAGCACTCCAAACGATGGGGCGGGTTAGAGTGATATGCAGGGTGTTTTTGACCTCTCCGCAGGGGCGGGATTCCAATCCGCGGAAGCGGTTGGGAAGCCCTGCGCCGCCGAACCGCCGGGTCCAGCCTCTTTCGTCTACGTAGGTTTCGGGATCAGGCTTGCCGATTCGTCGGGCAAATTTGACCAGTTGCTCTCGCCATTCCTCTGCCCGTTCGGGAAAGTACAGCCGGGTCAAGAAATCGGACCAGGCGGAGTTCAGTGGGCACACCCAGCATCCCACCCGGCTGAATCCCCAGCGGTAGGCGTCGTTAAAATCCAGGCCGTGTAGCAGGATATAGAGCCAGACGTCGAATTCAGACCAGTCCAGGATAGGAGATGCAGTGACCTGCTGGCCTATTTTTGCTCCCAGTGTCACGGCTTGTGTGCCTTCGGGATCAACAGCCAGCACTTTTCCTGATTCCAGTTGCGCGCCGATGCGGTCATAGCGTCTGCGTCGCTGAGATTCGCCACGGCGGATACCATAGAAGGTCAGTACCGGGTGATTACCGAAGGATTGCAACAGGTTGTTGATGGGGCCGGTCTTGAAGATAGTGCAGCACCAGCGCATCACCCGGCTGGGCGGGCCGATGTGTTCTACCAAGTCAAAGAAGTTCTTGTCCGAATGCGCCTCCCAAAACTCTACCAGCGGATAGTCTTGCCGAAAGCGGCGCACATAGGTGTAGGTGTTTGGGTTTTCCAGAGTCGTGTCGCTGAAAATGTGCAATACGGGTTCTGGATGAAGTGCGCGGCGCACCAGGTCGGAGACAACGGTGGAATCCTTGCCGCCGCTGAAAGAGACCAGATAGAGGTGGTCCGGAAAGCGCTTGCGGACTTGCAGGATGAAATCAAAGGCTTCCGATTCCAGTGTCTCCAGATGAACGCGGTACGGCTCAACGGCTTCCCGATAGCGTTCCAGCAGTGTTCGGTCCAAAGTGTCGTACTGATTTGTTTGACCCAGATAAAAACGTAATCGGGGTAGGTCCCTGTGCAGTGTGCGGATGGAAGGGGCTTTGAATGGCTTGCCGTCCACATAATAGTAAGGGGTATGGGTTCCCCTCCAGACAACGGCGTCGGTTAGATCGGTGTGGCTGTAGAATTTCAGGATGCGGCGCTCACGCGCAAAAACAGGGCGGAGGTCTGTTGCCAGAGGCAACGATGTGCCACGGCACCGAGGGCATATCTCGGTTGGGATCATCGCCTTGCATTTACTGCACCAGTGGATCACAGGCATTGCTACATTCACCTGAAAAATCGCCCGCCACACCTTGACGGCGGGCGGGCGTTGTGCTACAATTCTTTTGCCGGGACGCCCTGCCCGCGTCCTGGCCGCGCCTCGGGCTTCCCCTCAGCCGCGAGGCGATTTTTGTTTCTCCCTGCTGGTCATAATTATATCCCCATTCCCGTTGTTGAGCAAAATAGGGGGCGTGGGGCGTGAAAAGTGAAGCGTGAAGCGTGAAACGTGAAACGTGAAACGTGAAGCGTGAAGCGTGAGGCGTGAAACCTCAGGCGCTTTTCTGGCCTTGGTTCCAGGCCTCCAAGAGCCGCTCCCGTTCCCGCCGCACCGGCCCCAGCCACCGGAGCGGCCACGTGAGCGCCAGCGTCAACCGCACCGTCAGCGCCAGGTCCCAGGTCCGCACCCCGTAGAGGACGCTGAGCCACGTGAACCACGCCAGAAACCTGGCTGTAACGAGCACAACTCCAAAAGGAACCGTCGCCAGCACCCACCACGCGACCGGCCCCAGAGGTGCCAGGAACAACACCAATACCGCCCCCGCATCTACCCACAGCAGCAATTCTGCCGTCCGGTTGGATCGGCCAATAAGTAGTTCCAGTTCCTCC
>JACIWQ010000129.1 GCA_014360895.1 Thermoflexales bacterium
GCCGCCGCAGCATCATACCGCCTTGCCGGCGGACGGGTAGCCCCCCGGAAGGCTACCGGTTCCGCAACACAATCGGCAGGTAGAGCCGGTACATCGGGTCAATCCAGGCCGGAACGTTCTCGTGTCCGAACGGCGGCGGGTTGGGATTGGGATAGTTCTCATGGGCGTCCGGCGTGCCGTCGCCATCGGAGTCCAGGTCCAGGTAGTTGGGAACGCCGTCCCCATCCGCGTCGTTGTCCCGGCAGTTGGGAGTGCCGTCTCGGTCGGTGTCCAGAGTGGTGTCATTGCAGAAGTAGTCGGTGCCGGCGATGTATTCGCTTGCATCTGAGATGCCGTCACCGTCCGAGTCCGTGTCCCGGAAGTCGGGGATTCCATCGCCGTCGGTATCTCTGGGGTGCTGCGGGTCATTCCCGGCCTCTACAGCGTCCGGAATCCCATCGCCGTCGGAGTCAGAGTCCAGGTAGTTGGGAGTCCCGTCGTTGTCCACATCCCCAGCGCCCTCCACGGCGTCCGGGATACCGTCGCCATCGGAGTCGGAGTCCAGATAGTTGGGGGTACCGTCGTTGTCCACATCCCCGGTGCCCTCCGCGGCGTCCGGAATTCCGTCGCCGTCGGAGTCGGTATCCAGAAAGTCCGGGATACCATCTCCGTCCGTGTCGCCGGTGCCCTCCACGGCGTCCGGGATGCCATCCCCATCAGAGTCGGAGTCCAGATAGTTCGGCATCCCGTCCCCATCCACATCCCCGCCGCCTTCTACGGAGTCCGGAATCCCGTCGTTGTCCGAGTCGGTGTCCAGGTAGTCGGGTTGGCCGTCGTTGTCGGTGTCGCCGGAGCCCTCCACCACGTCCGGGAGGGTGTCCTGGTCGGCGTCGTAGGTGAAGTTGACCTCGGCGACCTGATAGCGCCCGTAGGGGCCGGTCTGGACCCACTGGGGGATGAGGACGTCGCCGGAGATGGGGTCGGTGGTCGTCAGGCCGTCCCAACTGAAGCGGACGGCGCCGGTGTAGACGCCCTGGAGGTAGACCTGAACGGTGTGGGTCAGATGGCGGATCAGGGTGCCCCCGTCGGTGACCTCAAATTCGCGGATGCCCACCCAGTAGCCGACGTTGGCGTACTGGATGTCGCTCTTTCCCCAGATGCCGGAGTTGTAGGTGGGGACGGCGGAGGCATAGGCCGGCAGGTCCACCAGCCAACCCGTCCCGCTGGCGACGATGCGCGCGCTGATGCCCCCACTGATGGGGACGGGCGATGTGACGGTGCCGGTCACCACCTCCACCGCGCCGTACCAGACCTGCAGAACGCGCAGGCCGTTGGGCTGGCTCAGGTCGTTATCGGTGTGGAGCGTGTACCGGTCTACGGGCGCCGTGTCCAGCGAGTAGATGGCGTAGGTCCCGTTGTTCCGGACGGTGTTGTTCTTCAGAATCGGGATGGAGAGGATGTCGTCGTTCGCCTGGGCGGGACTGTACGTGCCCCCGAAGTCGGGGAGATTGTAGACGCCATAAGAGGTGTTGTTCGCGATGACGTTACCGGTTATCAGGGGCGACGCGCCGATGTTGTAGATGCCCATGCCGGTGTTGGCGGTGATGACGTTCCCGGCGAAAAGGTTGTCGTATCCGCCCGCCAGGGTCGGGATGTCTCCCGGGGGAGCGTGGGTGCGGTCGTTGACCACCCCGGCCTGGGGCGAGCAGGTCGCGCCGTTGCCGCGAACCTCGTTCCCCAGAATCTGGTTGCCCGTCGGCGGGGAGAAGGGATCGGCGGGGGTGCCGTCCCCACCGCGCAGATGCAGGCCATAGCAGCCGTTGCCCGCGATGAGGTTGTTCCGGACGACGTTGTCGTGGGCGCCCCGCTGGATGATGATGCCCTTCCCGCCATTGTTCAGGATGGACGAAAAGGCAATCGTGTTGTGATGGGCCGGGGTGATGACCGTCGGCTCCGTGCTGAAGCGGGCGGAAACCAGAATCCCGTCGTCGGTGTTCCGGGCCGCCAGGCAGTTGGTGATGAGATTTCCGGACGCGCCGTTGGTCAGCAGGACCCCCGTGGTGTTGCTGACGAAGCGGGAGTTGCGGATGACCCCGTTGTTCCCGTGGATGTCCAATCCCCAGCAGCCGAGACAGTCCACGTTGCGGATTTCCAGGCCGTCCACCAGGACGTCGTCCGCCCGAATCCAGAGGCCCATCGCGCCGGTCTGGGTGAGGTGCTCGCCGTTGATGACGACGTCGGGGGTGCCGTCTCCGTTGCGGTCGCCCAGGATGCGCACCGAGTTGCGGGTGATGGACGGCAGGGATTGGACGATGCCGCCGGAGGTGTACACAAGCGTAATCACATAATCGCCGTTGAAAGTGATGGTGACCGGTTCTGTACCGGTGGTGCTGTTAGCCTGGGCGATGGCCTCCCGAAGGGAGCAGCGGGTATCGGCACAACTCCCTGTCCATTCGTCCAGGTCGGTGTTCACGGTGATGATTGTTCCCTGGGCCTGAGCGGGGGCGGGAGGGCGAAGGGCGATAACAAAGATAAGAGCGACAAAAATGGCTGCCGCAAGGGTCCCCAGAACCAGCAGTGGGCGGAGAAATTTCATGCAGCACCTCCCGTAGAGGATTAAGGTGACAGTCACCTTGAAGGTGACTGTCACCTTATCTTACGGGGCATTGCGGGCCACGAAGGGCAGGTAAACCCGATAGGTGACTGTGGCAGGGGCGGGCGTGTCCTCAGGGTCCAGGAAATTGGGAATGCCATCCCCATCGTCGTCGCCAGTGCCTTCTACCGCGTCGGGTTTGCCGTCCCCGTCGGAGTCCAGGTCCAGATAGTTGGGCGTCCCGTCGTCGTCGGCATCCCAGGCCCCCTCTACGGCGTCGGGAATACCGTCGCCGTCGGAGTCGGCGTCCAGGAAGTTGGGCAGGCCGTCGCCGTCCACGTCCGCCGTGCCCTCTACGGCGTCGGGGATGCCGTCCCCGTCGGAGTCGGCATCCAGGAAGTTGGGCAGGCCGTCGCCGTCCACATCCGCCGTGCCCTCTACGGCGTCCGGGATGCCGTCGCCGTCGGAGTCGGCGTCCAGGTAGTTGGGCAGGCCGTCGCCGTCCAGGTCGCCGCCCCCTTCCACTGGGTTGGGAATGCCGTCCCCATCGGTGTCCGTGTCCACATAGTCCGGGATACCGTCACCGTCGGTGTCTCCCGGTTCCGGCAGGATGATGCCGACCGTCACAGAGTCCGAGTCCTGGGCCATACCGCCCAGGGCGTCGTATCCCTCGGCCCGCGCGGTATAGGCCGTCTCTTCGCTCGGGGCGACAGCGGCGGTGCAGGTGATGGTCTCACCCACTTCCAGGCTCTCTGCGATGCAGACCGGCTGGTCATCCTCCGGGTTGTCGGGCGTGCCGTTATCGGACCAAATGACCACGTTCTGCAGGGGAGTATCCCCGGTGTTGGTGGCCTCGTAGGAGAGGGCGACCGGGCTGCCGGGATAGGTAGATGCTATGGGAGACGAAATCGTCACCCGGATAGTCGGGTGGAGAATATCGGTGGTCACCGGGGCGCTGTCAGAGACGGCCAGGCCCAGCGGGTCGGTGCCGGTGGCGGCGAAGGTGAAAGTGGTGGGGTCGCCGGAGACCGGGCCGGTGGCGGTGAGAGTGGTCTGGGCGCCGGGGGCCAGCATCCCCGTCCAGGTCGTCCCGTCCGGCAGGGGCAGGGAGACGGAGAGGGCGGCGTCGCCGCTGTTGCGGAGGGTCACCTGGTAAGCGAGGGTGTCCCCCTCGTGGGCCATCGCCGGGCCGGAGGCGGCCACCTGGATGGCGGGGTGGAGGACCTGGACGGTTGCGTCGTCCGAAGCGAACACGTTGGCCCATCCGATGATGGGGTTTCCATTGGCCAAGGCCGGAGTAGCGAAGACAGCCCCGATGTTGGTGACCGAAGCGTTCACCGGCGTGGAGAGAGAACAGGTAGCCGTCTCGCCCGGCCCCAGCAGGTCGGAGAGGGTGCAGATGGGGCCGTACACGTCATCCGTTATGGAGACGTCCCGCAGATAGGTGTTGCCCGTGTTGATGACCTGGTACGTATAGGCGACCGGGTCGCCTTCGTGGATGAGGCAGGATGAGCCGTCCGGTGCACCACAGGCCAGAACCTGGATAGAGACCGAAGGGACGGGCGGGAAGTTCCCCAGATACTCTTCGTGGACGGCGCCGCCGATCAGGGTGAACGACCGGGAAATCCCGGTGGTCGCATACCAGCCATCGGGAAGGATTTCCTGCACATAATAGGCGCTGGGGATGAGGTCAGGCGGGTTGCGGGCCGGGTCGTTACTGAAGTAAACCCAACCCTCATCGTCGGTGGCTTTGTTCCATCCGGCGGCCTGAGAGCCATCGGCCCGGTAGAGGCCAACAGTCCAGCCGCTCAGCGGGAGATCGCCGGGGGTGAGGTTACCGTTGAGATCGGTGTCGTGGAAGACGCGGACTTTCAGGACCGGCAGTTTGATCTGCCCGAAGAAGATGTGGACAACATCGCCTGGGGAGATCTGCACCGTCTGGGTCAGAGGAGTGGTGTTCAGCCAGTCGCTCTTCTGGGTCAGGGCGACGGTGTACGTGCCGGACGTCAGAGACCAGGAGGCGTTGCCGGACGAATCTGTTGTCTTGCTGCCTTTCCCCAGGACCGTGACGGTCCAACCGCTCTGGCCCCGCTCCCCGTCCTGCGGGACGCCGTCCATATTCAGGTCGTTAAAGACAGTGGCCACAACGGAGCCACCCGGGACCCAGGACGCAGTGGCCGTACCAATCACGTTTCCTTCGGTGAACTGTCCCAGGACCAGTTTCTGTTTATTGGGGTCCACGCCGACAAAAACCGTCCCCACGGGGAGGGGCATTCGGGTGGTGGCGGTGATGTAGGACGTCCCGGCAACAGACGAACTCAGGGTGAAGATGGCCTGGCCGTTCTCGTCCGTGGTGACGACGGAGGGCGTCACGGTCCCCAGACTGGCGGTGATGGTGACGACCTGCCCGGCCACGGGCTGGTTTCCCATGTTGACCTGAACGGTGAAAGTGGCCTCGTCGCCGAGGGCCAGAGCGGCGCTGCTCGGAGCGATGGCCACATTGGGGGTGTCGGCATCGCAGGCGTCGGCCAGTTCCAGAACAGCAGCGATGATCTCCTGGGTCCGGGTGTAGACGGCAGGTGGAGTAGGGGATTCGTTGAGCAGGACGAAGCCATCGGAGAAATACCAGACCGCTGCCTGGCGGGCGGCCATTTCCTGTTTGACATCGGGCAGGCGGCCCGGCGCGGTGTCGTTTTGATAATCGCTGGCGTCCGTGCGGGGAGGATAGTGCAGCAGGAGCCAGCGGACCCGGCAATCCATCATCTCGCTGGAGGCGACGACACGGGTCCCGTTGCCGATGGAGTGCTGGATGTCGGTGCAGAACGTATTGACCCGGGAGCCGCCGGTGATCTGGAGGTAAATTGTGCCCGCCCACGCGGTCTTCGCAACCCCCGCCAGGGTTCCTTTGACCTGCAGGCCGGGGTTGCTGGTGCTCCACTGCACAGTTCCTGTCTCCCCATCGGCCCAGGCCACAACGGTCACCAGGGCCAGCGTCAGGGCCAGGACTCCGATGCTTTTCCATAAGCGGTAGAGAATGTTCTGTTTCATCTCTCCCCTTCCACCTCACGATACAGACACGCTGCTCCTATTTTCATTCTACCAACTCAAGGTTGGAATCCGGTTTGAGATTTTTCGGTGCAATGTAGGAAAAAGGTACTATCGTACCAAACGGGGGGAGGAAGGGGCAAAAGGCGAGGAGAAGGGGAGGGGCAGTGGGCGGCAAAGCTCTCCATTGCAAACATCCGCGCTCCCAAGGGCGCGGTTCGGGAGAATACGAATGGAGTGGGGGGAAGGGGGTTACTGACTCAGCGTCCAGGCCTTGCCGGGTTGGGTGGAGATGCAGGAGTGGGCCAGGGAGCAGGAAGCGCAAGCTTCCGTGCAAGTCGCCACCGGCTTCACATACCCGGCGCGAGAGAGGTCCTCCAGCATCATCTCCACCAGTGCCGGAGTTGTATCCAGCATATGGGCCAGGTCAGACACCCGGTGGGTGCCCCCTGCTTTGAGGATTTCCAGTAAGCGATCCAGCATAAACCGCCTCCGCCGATCCGGAAGTTGCTCTTGCGGTGGCAACACGGAGATTTCATACCCGCGCGGCGATTTGGAATGTCACCATCCCGGCCAGGAGGGAGATCAGCAGCGATAGACCGATGCTGAAGACGGTCCAGCGCCAGGAACCGGTCTCCTGGCGGATGGCCGCGACCGTTGCCACGCAGGGGATAAAGAGGACCTGTACCACCAGAAACGCCAGTGCGGTGGCAAGGGGATAGGTGGCGGCCAGCAGGTTCGCCAGCCCTTCCTCGCTCGCGTGAAAGAGCACGCCCAGAGTGGCGATGGAGTTCTCTTTAGCAATGAAACTGCTGAGCAGTGCGACGGTCAGCCGCCAATCCAGCCCCATCAGACGACCCACCGGTTCCAGCAATTTCCCCAGTTGGGCCAGATAACTGCTTTCGGTGTCTCCTCCAGGCAGATAGGAGAGCGCCCAGATGACTATGGAGACGATCAGAATCACCGTCCCGGCCTTGCGGACGAAGGCCCAACTTCGCTGCCAGACGGAAAGGCCGATAGTACGCCCGTTGGGAAGGTGATAGAGGGGTAACTCCATAATGAAAGCGGACCGGCGCCCCTGGAAGAGGGTCCGGTTGAGGGCCATTCCCGCCAGCGCCAGCGTACCCAGGGAGAGGAGGACCAGTCCCCAGGCGACCAGCGGGGCGGCCGGGCCGAAGAAGGCCGGGGCGAGAAAAACGATGACCGCCATTCTCGCCGTGCATGGGACCATCGGGGCCAGAAGGATGGTCAGCAGGCGGGCGCGACGGGATTCAATCACCCGGGTTCCCAGGATGGCGGGAACGTTGCACCCAAAGCCCAGGAAAAGCGGAAGAAATGATTTGCCGTGCAGGCCGATGAGATGCATGAACCCGTCCATCACGTAGGCCGCGCGGGCCATATAGCCCACATCCTCCAGGAACGCCATCGCCGCGAAGAAAATGACCAGGATGGGGAGGAAGGTCAGCACGGCCCCAGCTCCCCCGATGATGCCATCGGCCAGAATACCCGAGAACCAGGTCGGAGCGCCGGAGAGCAGGCCGCGCACTCCGTCCGCCAGCGTCCCCACCAGATAAGTTTCCAGCAGACCCTGGAGGGGAGCGCCCATCGTGTATGTGAGCCAGAAGACGACCCCCAGGATGCCAGCCAGGATGACCAGCCCCCAGAAGGGATGGGTGGCCCACCGATCCAACCGCTCGGTCAGCCCAATCTGCCCGATGCGCGGGCGGGTGACAGCGGCACGCACCATCCGCCCGATCCACTCGTACCGCCCGCTGGCCACGGCGACCTGGGCGTCGTCATGGGCGCGCAGGACCGCGTGGACCTCTTCCCAGCGCTCCGGAGGCAGTGCGCCGCGCATCATCCGGGTGATTTCCGGATCGCCCTCCAGCAGTTTCAGTGCCACCCAATCCCGGGGATACGGCTCCGGGACATACCCAGCAATCTGTTCGCCGATAACTTCCAGCACCTCCTGATGGTCCGGCCGAATCTGCGGAAGGCGCGGGGCGTACGGGAGGTCGGCGCGCGCCATCCGCTCCACCGTCTCCAGCAACTCCTGCACCCCGACTCCCCGAGTCGCCGACATGGGGACTACGGGCACCCCCAGCGCGGCCTGCAGGACCTCCGGCTCTACCTGGATGCCCTCCTGCCGGGCAACGTCCATCATATTCAGCGCGACCACGACGGGCGCGGGCAGGGAGAGCAATTCGGCCACCAAATAGAGGCTTCGCTCCAGCGTCGCGGCATCCACCACCGCCACAACGACATCGGGACGCTCCCGGAGGATGAACTCCCGGGCGATGAGTTCCTCCGGCGAGTTGGCCGTCAGGCTGTAGGTGCCGGGGAGGTCCACCAGCCGGTAGGAAGCGCCGTTAAAGGTGAAGTACCCCTCCTTTCGTTCCACCGTCTTGCCGGGCCAGTTCCCCACGTGCTGGTGGAGGCCAGTGAGCAGGTTGAACAGGGTGGACTTGCCCACGTTGGGCTGGCCGGCCAGCGCGACCAAGATAGGGCGTTCTTGTACAGCTGGCAGGACGACGTTCTCCCGAAGGGTGGCGGGCACGCTCATGCTTCCCTCCGGACGAAAACCTTTTCTGCCTCTCCGCGTCCGAGGGCCACCCGGGTATCCCGCACGCGGACGATGAGAGGCCCATGTCCGTAGTTCTGGAGGACGGTCACTCCGGCACCGGGGGTGAGACCGAGGGTCAGCATCCGGCTACGCAGGTGGTGTCCCCCGTAGATTTCAGCAATCGTCCCCGACTCCCCCGCGCGCAAGGTGTTCAAAGGAACCGCTGAGTTCAGGGGACGGGGATCCGGTTCACCGGTCATTCTGTCCTCCGGCGCGGCAACGAGCGCAGTAGCCGGTGAGGGAGAACTGAACCGAGCGGATTTCCAGACCTTCCTGTTCGGCCAATTCCTGAATCGCCAGGGCCACCTGCGGGGCATCAAACTCCACCACCTGCCCGCAGCCCAGGCAGGTAAAATGGTAGTGCGGCCTCTCCGGAACGGTCTCAAAATGTCCATGCTCCTCCCCCAGGGAATACTCGGCCACCAATCCCATCTGCTTCAGAACGGCGACGGTCCGGTACACCGTTGCCAGACTGATGTGAGGGGCCCGCTGACGGGCCTTCTGATACAAGCTTTCTGCGTCCAGGTGTTCCCGGCTTTCTTCCAGCACCTCCAGGACCACCCGTCGCTGTCGGGTGATGCGATGACCGCTGGCCTGGAGGGCAGTGATGAGTGGATTGGATTCCATGTTCAGTGCTCTCACAGTATACTCAGTGGGACGGCGGGATTCCGTTGTTGCAAATGATTCTCATTTACAATTATAGCTGATGTGTCCAAAATGTCAAGCGAAGTGGACAGGATTGACAGGGTTGACAGGATTGACAAGATTTTACAGGGTTTTTGTTACATCCTGTTCATCCCGTAAATCCTGTCAATGGAGGAATTGCGTCGGTTGCTGGCCCGGTTCTGCACACGGTAACGTGCCCGGCACTTCCGGGCATGTTCCATAGTAGTGGCGGCGGC
>JACIWQ010000013.1 GCA_014360895.1 Thermoflexales bacterium
AGTTACGGGAGAGGGGGAGGGGGTAGAAGGGGTTTGCGGCGGGCGGCGCTTCGGGCGAGCAATGTCATCGCGAGCAGAGCGAAGCGGCCTCGGCGTGGCCCTCGCCGTGCGGTGGGCGCTTCGCGCCCTCGCAATGACCCTTCGCCGCATCGCAGGCCGTTCGGCCTATCCCATCACTCCGCAAGGGTGATTCTCCCATCCCGCATCTCCGTGATGGTCACCAGGGCCTCTATGGGGACGCCCAGGGGGGCCAGGACGTCCCGGCCGCCCTCAAAGCGTTTCTCTATCAGGACGCCGATGCCGACGACCTCCCCGCCGGCCTTCTGGACCAGCCGGACCAGCGCGGCGATGGTCAGGCCGGTGGCCAGGAAGTCGTCTATGATGAGCACCCGGTCGCCCGACCCCAGGTACTCCGGGGAGACCATCAGCAGGACCTCCAGCCCCTTGGTGTGGGACGGGGCGCTCTCTATGTAGACAGGCTCCATCATGGTGATGGGCTTTCGCTTCCGGGCATAGATGACGGGGATCCCCAATGCCAGCCCGGCGGCCAGGGCCGGCGCGATGCCGGAGATTTCCGCCGTCAGAATTTTATTCGCCCCCACCCCCTGGAAGCGACGGGCCAGTTCTTCCCCGGCCCGTTGCATCAGCCCCGGGTCTATCTGGTGGTTGATGAACCCGTCCACTTTGAGAATGCCGTTCCCCAGGTCCCGGCCTTCGGCCAGGATGCGGCGCTTCAGTTCCTCCATGCCTATCCCCCCAGAGCGTTCATCAGGTCGCGCATGTGCATCAACTGATGGCCGTAGATGGCGTTGATGAAAGTCTCCAGGTTGACCTCCCCCAGGGCCGGATGGCGACCCACCCGGTCCAGGTCCTCGTCGGTCAGCGTCGCCACCCAGTCCAGGGTGCGCTGCCGGGCGGCCTTCAGGTCGGCCAGGAGTTGCTCCGGCGGGACCCCCGCCAGTCGCTGGTGCTCGGCTTTGTTGTACGCGTCGTAGTCAAACCCCTCCGGCGCGCCCGGTCCCCCGGCGGCGATGTCCTGGGCCAGCTGCCGCAGACCCTCCTCGGAGGAGACAAAATGGGCCAGGAGGTCCCGCACGGTCCAGGGGTACGGTTGCTCATAGAGGACGGCCTCCCACTGCCCCGGCTGGATGGAGCCGAAGACGGCCAGAGTTTTGTCTATGCCTCTTTGTAGTCGTTCCTTCAGAGCTTCCACTCTCTCTGTCATCGGTGCCTCCTGCGAGTATCACGTGGGAGTCATTTTTGCGGCGGGCTTCGGCCACCGCGAAATGCCTGTCCATATCACTGACCATCCGAACGCAACAAACGAGAGAGCCCCTCCGCCAGCCCGACCGTCGGCTGCCAGCCCAGCACGGCCCGGGCGCGGCTCGGGTCTCCGGCGGAGCGACGAACTTCCCCCGCGCGGGGCGGGGCAAACTCCGGCTCCAGCGCGGTACCCAGCGCCTGATTCAGCAGCGTGACCAGGTGGAGCACACCGGTCTCCTCACCGCGAGCCACATTGACCACCGCTCCGGCCGTTCCGTCCCGTTCCCCCGCCCGAATCAGGGCTGCTACCACATCTTCCACATAGATAAAGTCCCGGGTCTGCAGGCCATCCCCGTACACGATAGGGGGCAGTCCCTGCCGCATCCGCCCGACGAAGATGCTGATGACCCCGGAATACGGGCTCTGAGGGTCCTGGCGGGGGCCGTACACATTGAAAAAGCGCAGGATGGCCGTGGGGAGGCCGTAAGAGGCCCAATAGGCGCGACAAAGGGCCTCCCCCGCGACCTTGCTGGCCGCATAGGGGGAGAGGGAACGAAGAGGCAGGTCCTCGCGAAGAGGGAGTTCGGAGTGGTCGCCGTAGACAGCGGCGGAGGAGGCGAACAGGAAGCGGGACACCCCGGCCCGACGGGCCTCGTCCAGGAGGTTCAGCGTCCCCTCGACGTTCACATCCATCGTCTCCCGGGGGTCCTGGATGGACCGCTCCACTGAGACGATGGCGGCCAGATGGGCCACCACATCTACCCCATCCATCGCCTGCCGGACAGCCAGCGGATTGCGAATATCGCCCTCTATGACCTCTATCCGGTCCTGCACCGCAGAGAGGTTTTCCCACCGACCGCTGGAGAAGTTATCCAGGACCCGCACTTCCCTGCCCCCGGCGACGAGGGCCTCCACCAGGTGGGAACCGATGAAGCCAGCGCCGCCAGTGACCAGCCATCGCGCCATCTCGCTCCTCTCTGCACGGGGTTGATGGGAACGCGCCCCAATAGTGCCGGATATAGGAACTGCCTGCCCTCGCAATGACCCCCTGGCCGTCATGGCGAGCCCGAAGGGCGAAGGGCCACGCCGAGGCTCGCCCGAGGCGCCATCTCCCCGTCGCTTCTGGGGATTGCTTCGGGCGCTGCGCGCCCTCGCAATGACCCTTCGGGCACTCCGTGCCCTCGCCCGGATATATAAAAATCCCCCCGACCGGGAGGCCAGGGGGAGGTACCCCCAACGGGATTTGAACCCGTGTTTCAGGCTTGAAAGGCCTGTGTCCTGACCAGGCTAGACGATGGGGGCATCGTGGTGTATGTTATTCTACCACAAAGCCCTCTCTCGTCAAGCGCGCTCGCAAGGCAGGGGGACCCTACCGGGAGAGGTCCTGACGGGAGCAGCGCCGACGGATGGTCCGTCGTAAGAGCCGCCGCAGGCGCTGAACCCGTGAGAGATTCCCGGACCGTCCCCCGGCCGCGTCTCCAGGAGATACATCCGTCCATCGCCATAGTCGGGATACTGCTGTCAAAGAAGTCATGACTCCTCCATCTGTATGCTCACCCAACGGCTGGAAGGGAATCTGGCTACCCGACACTTTCCCTTCGCGCTTCCCGCATACCTCTCTGGGGATGTCAATGCGAGCCCCCAAAGGGGGCGAAGCAATCTCCGGGAACCTGTTTAGAGATTGCGTCGGGCGCTTCGCGCCCTCGCAATGACCTTTTCAACGGAAACTGTCAGGTAGGTAGAAACGGAATCACTCCTCCGGCCAGAGTCCCAGGGCGCGGGCCTGCTCCGGCGTCAGAAAACTGGCCCTTCTGCCCTGCCGCGCCGCCGGTTCTTCCGGAGGAGGCAAAAGGCGACTCAGTTCCTGCAGGGTACGCCGCAGGAAGAGCCAGATGACGCCCAGGCGACGCGGGGGCGGCTGGCGGCTGACTACAATCAACAGCAAGCGACCCTGGGACGCCACCCCTACATAAATCTGGCGCTGGTTCCCCTCATAGTGATGCAGACTGATGCCCGTTCCATCTCCGATGGAGTGTCCCAGGCGAATAGTCAGAGCCGCCTCCTCCAGGAATAAGGGAAGCAAGTCCTCCATCAGGACGTCCTCTGCAATGCCGGTCTGGGCAATCACTTCCCCCTGTCCACCGGCCAGCAAAACGCATTCCCCTCCAATACCCCGCTGAAGGGTGGCCAGGGATTGTTGAACGGTTTCCATCCAACCCGAGGATAACCGGGAGGGGAACAGAGGTCCCTCGCTCATTCTGTGCATGCTCCTCTGGCATCGGTTGATTCCGCTCCGATCGGGCGGCGATGCTGCCAGTAGCGTACCACAGAATGAGCGAGTCGGGGATTGCGAAGGGGTTACGGTTTGGTTACAGGTCGTCCTCCTCCGATTCGGGGGACTCCGGAGGTACTCTGGGGAACGTATACCCGACCCCGCGCACGTTGACGATATAGCGGGGCCGGGCCGGGTCCGGTTCCAGTTTCCGTCGCAGGCGTCGGATGTGCACCCGGACGATGGCCCGGGCACCCCATGGGTCCGTCTCATACCCCTGGGCCTGGCGGACCAGTTGCTGGGGGCTACAAACCTGGTCGGCCCGCTCCATCAAGAAGGAAAGCAACTTGAACTCGGTGGGCGTCAGGTCCACCAGATGCTCTCCGATCCAGACCTGGTGCCGCTCCCGGTCCAGGCGCACATCCTGAACCTCCAGGTATCGCTCCGCCGCCGGGGACGGCGACGCGATGGCAACATCCGGTTGCTCAATCGCCCGCAGTTCCGAGAGCGTTTGCTCCAGGCGCGAGACCAGTTCTTTCCGATGCCGTTCCTGATGACGCTTGCTCAGACCTTTTCGGACGCTCTCCAGAATCTGGGAAACCGGACAGGGCTTTAAAAGGTAATCGTGAGCCCCGCGACGAAGCGCCTGGATGGCTGTTTCCAGGGTCCCAAACGCGGTGAGGAGAATAATCACGGTATCCGGGGAACGTCGCTGGACTGCCTCGGTCAACTGCAGACCATCCATGCCCGGCATCTTGATGTCCAGGACCATCAGGTCAAAGGGGGGATCGCGGTCAATGATCTCCAGCGCCTCCTCGCCGCTGGCCGCGATGCTCACGTCGTACCCCTCCAGCCGCAGCAACTCCGCCAGGGAAATTCGGGTTGTTGCCTCGTCGTCTACCACCAGAATGCGAGGAGTCCGGGTCTCTGGCATAGTTTGTCCCTCCGTTCAGGGCAGAAACACGCCAGGCGTTGCCTGATGCGCCTGGCATGTCAGGTACAATGGTCACGGCCATGAAACGGGCAGGCGGACAACGAACGTCGCTCCCTGCCCCGGCTGGCTGGAGACCTCTATCGTACCACCGTGTCGCTCCACAATGCCATAACTGATGGCCAGGCCCAACCCAGTACCACTGGGCTTGGTGGTGTAGAACGGCTCAAAGATGTGGGCGATCTGTTCCGCCGTCAGGCCAGGGCCGGAGTCCCGAAAAGCGACCAGAACCCAGCGCTGATCCTCGGTCAGCAGCGTGCCTACCCGTAACTCCCCGCCATCCGGCATCGCCTCCACTGCGTTGATGATGATGTTCAGGAAGACCTGGGTCAACTGGTCGGGGACACCCAGAACGGGCGGCAAATTTTCCGCGAAACGGGCCGAAACCTGGATGTGTCCATGCTGGAGCCGCTTGTCGGCAATCGCCAGAGCATCCTGCAAAAGACGGTTGATGTCCACCTGGACAATCCCCCCTTTAGAGGGGCGGTAGAATTCCAGCATCCGCTGGACAATTTCAATCAGGCGTTCCACTTCCTTCTGGGCCATCCTCAGGTATTCCCCTCTCCGCTCCCCAGGAAGACGGTCGGTCATTGCCAGGTGGATCGTGTTGTGGATGGCCTGAAGGGGGTTGTTGATTTCGTGAGCGATGGAGGCAGCTAGGCGGCCAATGGCGGCCATCTTCTCGGCTTGGATCAGTTGAGCCTGGGAACGCTCCAGCGCGCGGGCGTAGTCGTTCACTTCTGCGTACAACTGGGCGTTCTCTACCGCCACAGCGAGGGAGCCGGCCAGCGTCTGGAGGAGGTCCCGGTCCGTCTCCGTAAAGGGGCCCCCGATTTTGTCGGCCAGTTCCAAGGCGCCAATGACCTGTTCTCGCACCAGCAGAGGGACGCAGAGAATAGTGCGCGTCTGGGGCCCCCATCCGTCCACCTGAGGGGAGAACAGCGGGTCCTGGGGAGCGTCATTGGTCAGGTACGGTTGCCCGGTTGTCACCACGTGGCGGATAATGCTCCGCTCCATCGGAAGGGGGTGGCCCATCAGCGGATGGCTCCCCGCGACGCTCTTATAAAAGGTCATATCTCCGGCCTCTTCGTCCATCAGAACCAGGACGCCCGCAGCGGTGGGGAGGATTCGCCGAACCCCTTCCACGGCCGCCCTCAGCACCTCCTCCAGGTCCAGACTGGCGATGATGCTGCGGCTCACTTCGGTCAGGATGGCCAGTTCCTGGTTGCGCTGGCGCAGGACCTGCTCGGTGTTGCGGATGCGCATGAGGACCTGAATGCGCGCCACCAGTTCCCGGGGGTCAAAGGGTTTGGTGAGGTAATCGTCCGCCCCCATCCCCAACCCCAGGGTTTTGTCGGTGATGGAGGTGAGGGCCGTGGTGACAATGATGGAGGTGGTCGCCAGGAGGGGGTCCGACTTGACGCGGGAGATGACTTCGTAGCCGCTGATGCCAGGCATCAGGATGTCCAGCAGGAGGACATCCACTGGTCGGTCGGAGGCGTTCTCTCGTCGCAAGAGTTCCAGGGTCTCTTCGCCGGTGCGGGCCTCCAGAACCTCGCAATCGGTCAGTTCCAGGACCTCCCGAATCAGGCTGGCAATCTGGGGGTCATCATCGGCGATGAGGACGCGGGGAATAGACTTTTCAGGCATCGTCGGCTATTTCAGCAGAAGCAGGGAAGCTAGGGAAAGGGAGACGATACGCGGGTCGGGGACGTCCACTTCGTCTGTCAGCGTCACTAGGATACCGAAGGGAGCGTTGTAAACGGTTTTCTCCAGGAAGGCCCGCAGGCCAACGGTATCCCGGAAGAGGATACGCCGACGGTATTTCACCTCCAGCGGAATCCGATGCTCCCCAACTGTCAGGACAAAGTCCACCTCCGGTTCCGCACCCCGTTCGGGGAACCAAGCAACATCCAGCCCGGGGATGCTTCCGAGGAAGTACCCCACGATGCTTTCGGCCAGGTGACCGGCCAGGTCGGTCAGGTGAGGGTGTCGCTCCAATTGGTCCGGCGTCAGCGGGACCACTTCCTGCAACCAACTGGCCCGCAGAGAGTGGTCACAGAGGCAAATTTTCGGGTTCCCCTTCCGACGCTTGATACGCAGTTCCAGAGGGTCTACCAGCCGGATCAGCAAGGTGTCGTGGAGGAAACGCAAGTAGGCGAGCACTCGCTGCCATCCCACGTTGGCGGCCAGGGCGGCCTGGAGTTCGTGGACAAAGAGGGGGCGGCCAGGAGCCTGCCCGGCGTACCGACAGCAGAGACGGAAGAGAGCTTCCAGCAAGGCCTGGTCCCTGCGGCGTCCCCGCTCGCCCAGGCGAAGGTCGTGCTGGATGACCCGACGAACGACCGTTTCGTTCAACTGATCGGCGATTTCTTCCCAGGGGCGGTCGGTTCGGGCCTGGGCAACAGGGTACCCACCCCGTTCTGAGAAAGCGGAAAAGGCCCGGTCTCGGACTTTCCGGTGGCGCAGGCCCCATTCCCGCAGTTCTTCCCAGAAAGCTTTCTCCTTCAGGTCCTGTAGCTCATTCGTCTGGAGGAACGAGGGGAGTTCGCCGAACCCTTGCATCGCTGCGATTTCCCGCAGCAGGAAGGGGCCCATTTCTAAGGTAGAGATGCGTCCGGCGAGGCTATCCCGCCCGCCCTCTATCCGGAGAGCCGAACTCCCGGTAAGCAGGACCCGCACCGCGTGGTGGTCCACCAGGGCCTTGATTTGAGGGGCCCAATCGGTGAGATTCTGCACCTCATCAAAAAACAAAAAGGCAGGCTGACCCCGCCGGGCCCATTCATTGAAGGTTCCGCCCAGGATTTGGTCCTCGTACCAGCGGGCAATACTGAGAATCGGGTCCGCGACACCCTTGAGGGAGGGGATTTCGTCAAATTGGACGCGCAGAATCCGCTGAGGTTCAATCCCCTCCCGCTCCAGAAGGTGCTCTATCAGATGCTCCTGAAGGGTGGTCTTTCCCACCTGCCGGGGGCCGCGCAGGACGGTGACCGGCGCCAGTCCCTCTTTCAGCCGCTGGAGTGCGGGCAAGAAGAGCCAGCGCCGAAAGGGGGGCAAGGGGCGCATCGGTTTTCCCCGCCACCATGGGTTGGTGTCCACCAGGAACCGCTCCACGGCGGCGGGGAGGCGCACTCCGAACAGGGTGGTTTCCGAGACTGCGCGGGCCATAAGGGCTGGCTACTTTTCCTCCGGCGGATGCAGAACGCCGTCAATGATGCCGTACTGGACGGCCTGGTCAGCCGTCATGTAGAAATCCCGGTCGGTGAAGCGCTCTATCTGTTCATCGGAGAGGCCAGTATGTTTCTTCAGCAGGTCGTTCAGGAGGGCCCGTTGGCGGAGAATCTCCCGCGCGGCGATCTCTATGTCCGTTGCCTGACCCTCCACGCCACCCAGGGGCTGATGCAGGTGGATAGTGGCATGGGGGAGGGCGAAACGCCGTCCTTTGGTCCCCGCCGTCAGCAGGACGGTGGCCATACTGGCCGCCATCCCCACCGCGATGGTGGAAATCGGGGCCCGGATGAGTTGCATAGTGTCGTATATCGCCAGACCCGCCGAGATAATCCCGCCCGGAGAGTGAATGTACAGGGAAATCTCCCGCTCCGGGTCCTCCCGGTCCAGAAAGAGCAATTGGGCAATCACCAGGTTGGCAATCTGGTCCGTGATGGGGGTGCCGAGAAAGACAATGCGTTCCCGCAACAGCAGGGAGAAAATGTCGTAGGCCCTTTCTCCCCGACTGGTGGATTCAATGACCATTGGGATCAGGTTATGAGATCTCATCCTCGCCTCCTGTCGGCGGTTCGGGTACGGCTTCGCCCCGGGCAATCGCCAGCAGCCGGTCCATCACTTTCTCGTAGAGAATCTGGGCACTCAGATGCTCCCGATTTTCCGGCTTTTCCAGTTGAGCCTGTATGGATTCGGCCTGATCCCCCCACGTCTGGCTGATGGTCTGGATGCGCTGGTCCACTTCCTCATCGCTCACCTGTAGCCCTTCCGCCAGGGCGAATTCCCCCAGGACCAGCATCCGGCGGACCTGGTAGTCGGCAACAGGATGGAGCCGCTCCCGGAGGTCTTCCAGGGTCTGCCCGGTGACCTTCAGGTAATCCTGGAGGCTCATCCGTTGTTCTTCCCGCACTCTCTCCTCCAGTTGCTCCACCAGGTCCTGCAAACGTTCCTCCAGCAAAACGGAGGGGTACTCCACTTCTGCCTGTTCCACCAGCCGCTGGACAACGGTTCTGGCATATTCCTCCCGCGCGGCTCGCTCCCTCATCTGCAACAGTTGCTCCCGGACGTCCTCCTTCAACGCCTCCAGGGTCGGGTACGGGCCCGCCGCCCGGGCCAGGTCATCATCCAGTTCGGGAAGGATGCGGTTATAGAGCGCCTGGAGCCGAACGCGAAACTCCGCTTCCTCAGAAGGCTGACCATTGGGCATCTTCAGGCGGAACGTGCGCTCCTCGCCGGGCTTCATCCCCTCCAGGGCGCTGTAGAAGCCGGGGGCCGGGTAGGTATCCTCGGGGTCCAGGATCACTTCCGCGTCATCGTCCTTCAGAAACAGTTCGCCCTGGTCTGTGCGGCCCTCCACCTGAATCTGCAGAAGGTCCCCCGGCTGAGCGCCCCGCCCCTCCACCGGCTCAGAGACCGCGTTTTCCTGACGGATGTCCTCCAGAACGTTCCGAATCTCTTCCTCCGTCACCTCCACGGGGGGGAATTCCACCCGCAGGGAGCGGTAGTCCCCCAGGCGGACGATGGGCGGAAGGGGCAGGGTGAAAGTGAGCCGCATCGGACTCAGTTGGATCTCTTCCAGACTGGCCGGGCCATACGGGGTGATCCCTTCCTGCTGTACGGCGGCCCGGTAAAACTCCCGGGTCAGGTCTTCCGCCACCTGTTCCCGCAAACGTTCCTCGCCGTACCGTTGCAGGATCACGCTGTAGGGGGCCTTTCCCTTCCGGAAGCCCGGGATGCTGACCTGCGCCGAAATCTCTCGGGCAACCCGACGCATTTCCTGCTGTACCCGCTCCTCAGGAATCTCCACCGTCAGCCGCAGGTCCCGTTTGCCAATGGGCTCCGTCGTCACCGCTATCGCCGATTGCTCCATTCATCCTCCAGGTGCTGGTAAATTGGGTATTGGGAAATTGGTTATAGGGTCATTGGTACCAGTGGGGAAGGCGGGACTCGAACCCGCACGGGAGGACCCACGTGATCCTAAGTCACGCTCGTCTGCCCATTCCGACACTTCCCCGAACGGACGACCGACTCCGGACAACAGACCACCGACGACAGACAACGGAAGACAGTGGTCCGTGGTCTATGGTCTGTGGTCTATTATAAACCGAAGCGGGGTTTCCTGCAAGGATTGGCGATTTTCCCATTTTGGTGTATGATTGCGGGAAAGAAGCAGGAAGTGGGAAGCAGGAAGCAGGAAGCAGGAAGTGGGAAGCAAGGAGGAGGTTCTGATGGTAGACCCTGAACTGCTGGCGATTCTCCGATGCCCCTACTGCGTGAGCGGAGAGACCCGTAAGCCCGGCGATGATCCGGGGCGGCTGGAACTGGTTCACGGTTGCTGGCTGGTCTGCCAGGAGCCAGATTGCGGCCGCAAGTACCCCATCCGCGACGACATCCCGGTGATGCTCATTGAGGAAGGGGATAAATGGATTCACGTCGCGGTGGAGGACCTGCCGGTACCGCCGCTGGGGGAATAGCACAAAAGGCTATGGACTGGCGGGTATCCGTTCTGGCGGCCATCGGCTTCCTGGGCATTCTGGGCGGCCTGCTGGTCATGGCCCTCCCCGACCCCTACGAGGGGGGCGCCCTGTACACAATGGACGCTTCCCATGCCATCTCCCGGATGGACCTGCTCGGCCTCGCGCTGGTCGCTCTGGGGGGAGGCCTCGCGTGGTGGGCGGGGATGCTATGGCAGAGGAAGGTGAAGGGGGGATAGCAGTCAGGGGAGGGAGAATGGAAAACGTCCCCCGTCTGCCCGGCACGTATGTGGTCATCCTCCGGCTGGAAGGAGCACGGCGGGTGCGGGTCGGGCAGTTAGGGGAATTCCATATCCCGTCCGGCTGGCTAGCTTACGTGGGCAGTGCCCGGGGGCCGGGCGGACTCTCGGCCCGGCTGGCCCGTCACCTCCGCCACCCCAAACCCCTGCGCTGGCATATAGATTTCCTCCGACCCGTCGCCCAGCCCGTCGCCGTATGGTGGGCCACCGGGACGGACCGGCGGGAATGCCTCTGGGCGGCCACGCTGGCCCGGATGCCCGGCGCGTCCCGGCCCATTCCGGGTTTCGGGTCATCGGACTGTCGGTGTCCGGCCCACCTGTTTCACCTCCCCGAACCGCCGAATAGGGAACAGTTTGTCCAGCTGACCGGCGAGGAAGGGATAGCAGAAGTCCTCATATATGATAGACCCGCTGCGTGCACTGGAAGAAGCAATCGCCGCCGATGATGACCTTCGGGCCGAGGAAGCGGCCCAGAGCGTCGGGCAACTGGGAGACGCGGCTCTGCCCGCTCTGTTGGAATGGCGGACCTCGCCGGACCGGGACCGTCGCTGGTGGGCCGTTCGTGCGCTGGCGGCTATCGGCACCCCCCGGGCTGTGGCCGCGCTGATGGCCGCGCTGGACGACCCCGACCCGGATGTGCGGGCCTGCGCGGTGGTGGGGCTGGCCGGCCTCCGACCGCCGGAAGCGGTGGAGCCCCTGGTGGCCCGCCTCTCCGACTCCTCCGCCTATGTGGCCCGCCTGGCCGCCGACGCGCTGGCCCAGATTGGCCCTCCCGCCGTCCCCGCCCTGATCGCCGCGCTGAGGGATGAGAATGTGGCCGCCCGCGCCGGCGCCGCCCGTGCCCTCTGCGCCATTCGGCCCGAAGAGGCCATCCCGGCCCTCTGCGTCGCGCTGGATGACCCCAGCGCGCTGGTCACCTACTACGCCGAAGAGGCGCTGGAGCAGATGGGGGTCGGGATGGTGTTCTTCCCACCCGATTAACCCCCATCGGATAACGTGCTATGAGCGAGACCACCCTGCAACCACGTACAGGATTGCGCTCCCTCCCCCGCAACGTCTGGGCCACCAGCCTGACCAGTTTCTTCACGGACATCTCCAGCGAGATGGTCCTGAACATCCTCCCCCTCTTTATGGCCAACGTCCTGGGCGTCCGCACCAGCGTCATCGGCCTGATAGAGGGGGTCGCCGAGGCCACCTCCAGCCTGCTCAAGGTCTTCTCCGGCTGGTTCTCCGACCGGCTGCGGGCCCGCAAGGGGCTGGCCGTCGCCGGATACGCGCTCTCGGCCTTTTCCAAACCCTTCTTCTACTTCGCCAACTCCTGGGGCCTGGTCGCCGCCGTCCGCTGGGCCGACCGGGTGGGCAAGGGCATCCGGACCGCTCCCCGCGACGCGCTGGTGGCCGACTCCGTCCGGGAGGAGAACCGGGGGCTGGCCTTCGGCTTCCAGCGGGCCGCCGACACGGCCGGCGCGCTGACAGGGATTCTGATCGCCCTGCTGGTCGTCTGGCTGGCCCAGCGGGGGGCCGCCCAGTTGAGCCGCACCACCTTCCAGACCGTCGTCCTCATCAGCATCATCCCGGCCTTCCTGGGGGTGCTGGCGCTGGCCCTGGGCGCGCAGGACGTCCCCGTGAAAGGCGCCGCCGAGCGGCCCCGCATCACCTTCCGGGGCCTGGGGCGGCGGTTCGCCCTCTTTATGCTCATCGTCGGCCTCTTTGACCTGGGGAACTCGTCGGACGCGTTCCTCATCCTGCGGGCCCAGGAGCGGGGGCTGAACGTCGTCGGCGTGCTGGGGATGCTGGCGACCTTCAACCTGGTCTACACCCTGGTCTCCACGCCGGCGGGCTCCCTTTCCGACCGCATCGGCCGCCAGCGCATCATCATCGGCGGCTGGCTGGTCTACGGGGCCATCTACCTGGGGGTGGCGCTGGCCCGCACCGGCTGGCAGGTCTGGCTGCTCTATGCCCTCTACGGCGTCTACTACGGCATGGCCTACGGGACCACGAAGGCCCTGGTCGCCGACATTGTGCCCCAGCACCTGCGCGGCACCGCCTACGGGACCTACAACGCCGTCCTGGGCATCCTGGACTTCCCGGCCTCGCTGATTGCGGGCGTCCTCTGGCAGGGGGTCGGCCCCTGGCCAGGTTTCGGCCCCTCGGCGCCCTTCCTTTTTGGCGCGGCCACGGCCTTCCTGGCCGCCGCGCTGATGGCGTTATACCTGAGGTAGCCGTGGACGAATTCCATCGCCAATCCCTCCCTCCGGATACCCTGGAGGCCCTGCTGGGCCGGATGGCGGAGCAGCTGAGGCCAGTGGAGGGGATCCTCGCCGCCGTCCTCTACGGTTCCGCCGCCGAGGGCCTGCCCTGCCGGGACCTGGACGTCGCGCTGCTGGTGGACCGGGAGGTATGGCCTCCGACACAGGACGAGCATCTGGAACATCGGGTGACCCGGCTTCTGGCCTCCCTCGCCCCGCTCCCGGTGGATGTGCGCGTGGTCAACGACGCACCGGCGACGTTCCGCTATCACGTCACCCGGGGGCGCCCGTTCCTGATCGGGGACGAAGAGGCCTACGCGACCTTTTTGGAACGGACGTGGGACGAGTATTTTGACTTCGCCCCCTTTGCCCGCAAGTACTTTGAGGAAATCGTCCGATGAAGTGGAACCGGGACCGGATCCGGGACCTGTTGGGGCAGATCGCCGAAGCCCAGGAGAAGGCAGCCCGACTGGGGGCGCTGCCGGAGGAGGAGTTTCTGGCGGATTATCGGAATCCGGAAAGCGCCAAATATCTGCTGATTGTCGCTGTAGAAGCGGCGCTGGACATCTGTCACCACCTGGTGGTCAGAGGAGGTGGGCGAACTCCACGGGATTATGCCGACTGCTTCACCGTGCTTCAGGAGATGGGAATTCTGCCTCCAGACCTGACGGAACGGCTCCAGGCGATGGCCCGGTTTCGGAATCTGCTGGTGCATCTCTATTGGAAAGTGGATAACCGGAGAGTGTACCGGATTCTCCGGGAGAACTTGGACGACCTGCGCCTCTTCCGGGAAATCGTTGCCCGGTGGGTCCGGCTGGGGGAGGAGTAACCTGTGCGGTTGAGTTCCATAACCGCAAAGAACGCGAAGGGCGCAAAGGCCTTGTTGGATTTTTCTCTGCGTTCTTTGCGTCCTTTGCGGTTTAGAAAAGCGAGGTGGTTCGGGTATGAAGGACCCGCTGGCCAGGGTCATTCCTCAACATCTGGCTCCCCGGGGATGGCCCCCGGTAGCCCAGACGTTGCCTCAAGCCATTGAGAAAATTGTACAGGCCGTGAAACCGGAGAAAATCATCCTGTTCGGTTCTTACGCGTACGGCAACCCCACTCCGGACAGTGACGTAGACCTGCTGATTATCTGGGATACGGATAAGCCTCCCCGGGAGCGTCTGGTGACCATTTCCCTGCTCCTGTATCCGCGGCCTTTTCCGGTGGACCTCATCGTCAAAACGCCGCGGGAACTGGAAGAGGAACTGCCTCGCAATTTCTTCCTGCGGGAAGCCGTTACCAGGGGGATTGTGCTCTATGAGCGTGGATGACTATCGGGAATGGCTCGCGAGGCGGTAGAAATCGCCAGGAAAGTGCGGGCTTTTGTCCGCCGATACCTGGAACCGGCAAAATAAGGAGTTCTCCGATGAAACCTATCACCATCCTTTCGCTGGGTCTGCTCCTGCTTTTGGCCTGCGCCTGCTGCACGTGGCTGCCCGCCATAGACTGGGAGTCCCTGCTGGAGCCCCTCCTCAGCGCGGTGGAGCCGACGGCGGAGCCGCCCGTCACCCCCCAACTGACCCGGGAACCGCTGCCGCCGGAGGCCGCCGAGACGGAGCGGCTCCTGGAGGAGACCCTCATCCCCGTCCGCGACCTCCACGAACTGGCGATCCGCCTCCGGGGCGTCCCGCCGGATACCCCCCGCACCGTCAACCCCGAGGGCGCGCCCGACTACCCCGTCGGCACCTGCCGCACCTTCCACGCCTCCAACGTGGATACGGACGAGCAGTTTGACCTGACCGCCTGCCTCCGCTACAAGAACGACGTCGTCTACATGTGGGTGGAGGAGGGCGTGGAGGTGGACGAGGCAGACCTGAAGGCCGCGGCCGACCTCTTCGCCACCAAGACCTACCCCACCAACCGCAACTTCTTCGGCTCCGAGTGGAGCCCCGGCGTGGATAACGACCCCCGTCTCCACATCCTCCACGCCCGCAACCTGGGCGACTCCGTCGCCGGCTACTACTCCTCCGCCGACGAGTTCGTCCCCGCCGTCCGGGAGGACTCCAACGCGATGGAGATGTTCTACATCCACATTGACAACGTCTCCGTCAACGACGACTTCTACAACGGCGTCCTGGCCCACGAGTTCCAGCACATGATCCACTGGTACAACGACCGAAACGAGGACACCTGGCTCAACGAGGGCTCCTCCGAACTGGCGGCCTACTTGAACGGCTACGACGTCGGCGGCGCCGACTACGTCTTCTCCCGCAAGCCCGATACCCAAATCAACTCCTGGCCCGAGGGGCCCGGGGCCGCCGGGGCCAACTACGGCGCGTCGTACCTCTTTATGGCCTACTTCCTGGACCGCTTCGGTGCGGAGGCCACCCGCGCGCTGGTGGCCCACGACGAGAACGGCTTCGCCGCCGTGGACGCGGTCCTGGCCGACTTGGGCACCGGCCTGACCCACGTGGACCTCTTCGCCGACTGGGTCGTCGCCAACCTGCTGGACGACCCCACCCTGGCCGACGGCCAGTACGGTTACCGGGAGATAGACCCGCCGCCCTTCAAGATAGAGACCCGCCTCTCCGCCTCCGACTATCCGGCGACCCGTCAGGCCACCGTCCACCAGTACGCCGCCGACTACATAGAACTGAAGGGGAACCGCCCCGTGCGCTTCTCCTTCGCCGGCTCCACCCAGGTCGGGCTGATGGATACCCGCGCCCACAGCGGCCGCTACCTCTGGTGGTCCAACCGGGGCGACGACTCCGATATGACCCTGACGCGCGAGTTTGACCTGACCGGTGTCCAGAAGGCGACACTGGAGTACTGGTGCTGGTACGACATAGAAGAGGACTGGGACTACGCCTACGTGGAGGTCTCAACGGACGGCGGGAAGACCTGGGAGATTCTGACCACTCCCTCGGGGACGCCGGAGAATCCCAACGGCAACTCCTTTGGCTGGGGCTACACGGGCCGCAGCGGTGGGGGGAGCAAGCCGGAGTGGATTCAGGAGCAGGTGGACCTGACGCCCTACGCGGGGAAGAAAATCCTGGTCCGCTTTGAGTACATCACCGACGACGCGGTGAACCGCCCCGGCTTCGCGCTGGACGATGTCGCCGTTCCCGAAATCGGCTACTTCAGCGACTTTGAGGCCGACGGCGGGGGGTGGGAACCGGCGGGCTTTGTCCGCCACGCCAACGTCCTTCCCCAGCGCTGGCTGGTCCAACTGGTCCTCTTCGGGCCCCAGACCACCGTCCAGCGGCTGGCGCTGAACCCGGATCAGACGGGGGAGTGGGAGATTCCGCTGGGCGGGGACGTGGAGCGGGCGGTGGTGGTTATCTCTGCCTACGCGCCGGTGACAAGCGAGGTGGCGTCGTACCAGTACTCTGTCCGTTGACTATCCACCTGACGGTTTCCAGCCGGAAGGGTCATTGCGAGGCGGCGAAGCCGCCGAAGCAATCCCCAGAAGCGACGAGAAGATTGCTTCGCCCTTCGGGCTCGCCATGACGGCCGCAGGGGTCATTGTGAGGGCACGGAGTGCCCGAAGCAATCCCCAGAAGCGACGAGGAGATTGCTTCGCCCTTCGGGCTCGCAATGACATCCCCGGAAATGGAGGTCGCAAGATGGACTCTCAGGAACCGGCCCAGAAGATTGCCGCGTTTCTGCTTCCCCTGCTCCCCTACCTGCTCAAAGTGGGCGAGAAGGCCGCCGAGGAGATAGGCAAAAAGATCGGCGGCGAGGCGTGGGACAGGGCCAGGGCGTTGTGGGAGAGACTGCGGGGCAGGGAGCGGGTACAGAAGGCCGCCGAGGCCGCCGCTGCCCTGCCCGATAACCCGGCCATCCGGCAGGGGATGGAGGCCGAGATTGCCCGCGCGCTGGAGGAAGACCCCGCCCTGCGCCGGGAGGTCGCCCGCCTGTGGGGCGAGGCGGAGGCCGCCGGCGTGACCGTCACCGCCCTCGGCGACCGCTCGGTAGCCATCGGCGGAAGTGTGAGTGGGAGCGTGATTGTGACGGGGGATCGCAATCAAGTCGGCGCAGGTAGTTTGCAACAGGTGAAATGGCCACGCAACACGCTCATTGAAGTTGAATCCAGCATGATCAACGCCGTTCGCTACGATGAGGAAAGACGCCTGCTGGAAGTTCACTTCAACAGCGGCCGCGTATATTGCTACGAGGACGTGCCGCCGGAAGTGTTTGAGGAACTGCTGGAGGCGGATTCCAAAGGGCAGTACATGCGTGCCAACATCATTGACGTTTATCCCTATTCAAGAGGGCCGTGCCGGCGCAGACGATAAAACTCTGTAGGACAACTGCTCGCAGTTGTCCTACACGCGAATTGACGGACGATGCTGACGGAAGCCCTGTTCTCCGCCATCGCCGAAGCCGTCTTTGGCTACCTGCTCCAGGAGGCCGGCCTGGCCGACCGGGTGCGGGCCGTGCTGGGCGCTGACCCGGAGCGCCGCGCCTTCCAGACCGCGCTGGCGCGGGCCTGCGCTGCCTTTGCCCGCCAGTACCCCGACCTGGCCGCCTCCCTCTTTGACGAGACCTTCCTCACGACCGAGGGCGCGCCGGTCCTGGCGCAACTTCTCACCCGCCGCGGCCGGCCCGACCCCGCCGACTTGGCCCGCCGCTGGGCCGCGCACCTGGGCCACGATAACCCCGACGCCTGGCCGCGCCTGGCCGAGGCCACCCGCGCCGCCGCCGATTTTCTGACCTGGCTGGAGGCGGAACTGGCCCAGCAGCCGGCGTTGCAGCCCCTGTGGGACTCGCGCGCCCTGGAGCGCATTGCCGAGAACACCGAGGCCATCCGCCAGGCGCTGGAGGCGAACTGGCGCAAAGCACTGGATGAAGCCAGCCGCTATGTGCAGGTGGCAGGGGATGTAGACCGCAGCATCATCGTCACCGGCGACCGCAACACCGTGACCCAGGTCTTCCAGACCTTCCTGGCCGGCGACTATACCCCCCTGACCGATCTCTACCTGCCTCCCGATGCCGTCTTTGAGCGCGTGCGCCTGGACGACTTCGCCGGCCGGGCCTGGCTGGAAGCCGACCTGGACCGCTTCTTGAGCGAGCACGAGCGCGGCGTCTGGGTGCTGGTGGGCGAAGCCGGGGTGGGCAAGACCACCTTCCTGGCCCACCTGGTGCGGGAGCGCCGCTACCTGCATTTCTTCGCCGAGCAGGCGCCGGGGGAGGCCGGGGTGACGCGCGCCCTGCAAAGCCTGGCCGCCCAACTGGTGGCCCGCTACCGCCTGGAGCCGTACGCCGACCGCGATGCACTCTCCCCCTCCCAGGCGGCCTACCCCGACTTCCTGGAGCGGCTGCTCCGCATGGCCGCCGAGCGCCTGGCGGCCGGGGAGCGGCTGGTGATCGTGGTTGACGCGCTGGATGAGGCCGGCGTCGGCCCCAACCGCAACGTCCTGGGCCTGCCGAAGGTGCTGCCTAAGGGGGTCTACCTCATCCTTTCCCAGCGGCCGGTGAATGTCCCGCTGCACGTGGATCCCTATCCGGTTTGTGTGGACCTGCGGGCCGGGGATGCGCGCAACCTGGCGGACGTGGAGGCCTACCTGCGCGGCGTGGCCCGCCGGCCGGCCATCGCCGGACAGTTGCGCGCCAGAGGATACGCCGAGGACCATTTCGTCCAGGCCTTAAGGGAGAAGAGCGCCGGCAACTGGATGTACCTTGCCTACGTGGTGCGGGAGATTGAGGAGAACCGGCGCCATCCGCTTGACCTGGCGCGGCTGCCCGTGGGCCTGGCCGGCTACTACGCCGAATATTGGGGACGCTGGCGGGCCAGGCCGGAGTGGGACCGGCTCTACGCGCCGCTGGCGGCGACGCTGGCGGCCGCACGGGAGATGGTCACGCCGGAGATGCTGGCCCGCTGGGCCGGGCTGGAGGCCGACCACCGCCTCAGGCGGCTGTTGCAGGAGGAGTGGGCGCCCTTCCTCTTCCGCAGCGACGACCGCTTCCGCCTCTACCACGCCAGCCTGCGGGACTTCCTGAGCGGGGCGATGCCGGTAGAGGGCCTCACCCCGGCCGACCGCGCCCTGGTCGTAGAGATGGCCGAGCGGACGCGGGAGGCCCACCGTCGCATTGCCGACTACTACATTGAGTTTGCCGGCGGCGATTGGGGACGGCTGGCCGGGGTGGACGGCGGCTACGGCCTGCGCCACCTGGCAGAACACCTGGCCGGGGCCGGAGAGTGGGAACGGCTGCACCGACTGGTGGCCGAGGGAGGAGACCAACAGCCCTGGGCGGAGGCCCGCCACGCCGCCGAGGGGAATTACACCGGCTATTTGGCCGACCTGGACCTGGCCTGGCGGCGGGCGGAAGAGGAAGGGAGGGGCGAACCGGCGGCGCTGGGCCGGCAGGTGCGCTGCGCGCTGATTGAAAGCAGCATCCACAGCCTGGCGGGGAACATCCCGCCCGAACTGCTGGCCGCGGCGCTGGAGAAAGGGGTGCTGGGGCCGCCTGCGGCCCTGGCCTACGCCCGGCAGGCTTCTGACCCCTGGCAACGCGCCCATGCCCTGGCCGGCCTGGCCCCCCACCTGCCGGAAGAGTTGCTGCGGGAGGCCCTGGCCGCCGCGTGGAAGATCGGGGATGCATCCGACCGCGCCGAGGACCTGGCCGGCCTGGCCCCCCACCTGCCGCCGGAGTTGCGGTCAGAGGCCCTGCAGGAGGCCCTGGCCGCCGCGCGGGAGATCGGGTGGGAATACGCCCGCGCCGAGGCCCTGGCCGGCCTGGCCCCCCACCTGCCGCCGGAGTTGCTGCAGGAGGCCCTGGCCGCCGCGCGGGAGATTGAGTGGGAAGACGCCCGCGCCGAGGTCCTGGCCGGCCTGGCTCCCCACCTGCCGCCGGAGTTGCTGTGGGAGGCCCTGGCCGCCGCGTGGAAGATCAGGGATGCATCCGACTGCGCCGAGGTCCTGGCCGGCCTGGCTCCGCGCTGGGCGGAATGGGCCGGCCGCGAGCGGGAGACCGCCTATGCCCTCTGGCCGGAGACGCTGCGCGCTCTGGCCGCCCGCGAGCGGGAGACCGCCTATGCCCTCTGGCCGGAGACGCTGCGCGCTCTGGCCGCCCGCCCGCGGCCAGACCTCCTCTCCGACCTGCGCGCTCTGTCCCCTGTCCTGGCTGCCCTGGGCGGCGAGGCGGCGGCCGGCGAAGCCTTTCGCGCCATCCAGGACGTGGGCCGCTGGTGGCCGTAGGGCCGTCCGCGAAGGAGGACACGAATGCACGCAGCACGCATCACGCCTCACGCCTCACGCATCACGCATCACGCATCACGCAATACAGAGTTCGCCTCCCTCACCCGCTCCGCCACCGCGCACACCCTGCCCGGCCCGGGGGCCGCGTTCCGCTTAAAGGAAAATCTGCGCTCGTCCGCGTTCATCCGCGTCCCATTTCCGACTGAGATTGCGCCAGAAGGCGGCGCAACGGATGGCCGAGATTCTGACAGAGCGACGATAAAATCCACGATGATCGGTGTCTTTGATTCCGGTGTCGGCGGTCTTTCCGTCTGGCGGGAGATTGTCCGGGAACTCCCCGATGTCCCCACCCTCTACGTGGCCGACCAGGCCCATGTCCCCTATGGGCCGCGTCCGCTGGAGGAGGTACGCCGGTTCGCCGAGGGCATCACCCGCTTCCTGCTGGCACAGGGTGCGACGGTGGTCGTCCTGGCCTGCAACACGGCCTCCGCCGCCGCGCTGCACTATCTGCGGGCCGTCTTCCCCCAGGTGCCGTTTGTGGGGATGGAGCCGGCCGTCAAACCGGCGGTGCAGCGGACGCGCAACGGCCGGGTGGCCGTCATCGCCACCCCGGCAACGTTTCAGGGAGAACTCTTCGCCTCGCTGCTGGAGCGCTTCGCCCGGGACGTGCGGGTCATCCCGCAGGTCTGCCCGGGGCTGGTGGAGGCAGTGGAGGCCGGCGCGCTGGATACGCCGGAGACGGAGGCGCTACTGCGGCGTTGTCTGGAGCCGCTGCTGGCGACGGGGATAGACGAACTGGTGCTGGGCTGTACCCACTACCCGTTCCTGCGCCCGCTGATAGAGCGGACCGTGGGGCCGGGGGTGGAAGTCATAGACCCGGCCCCGGCGGTAGCCCGGCAGGTCCGGCGGGTGCTGGAAAATCGCCGCGCAGGCGGAAAGCCTGCGCGGCACACCTTCTTCACCACCGGCGACCCGGCCCGGTTTGCCAGTGCACTGGAGCGGTTGGTGGGGATGCGGGCAGAAATCCAGGCCCTGCACTGGGCAGGGGATGAGATCTCATGCACCGCGCCGTCGCAGTGAACCCTCACCTCCGGTGGGCTCACCGCCAGAGGGTGACGCCCTGGGCAACCAGCGGCTGGCAGACCCCCGAACCGACACCGTAGCCCGGCTGAATAGCTCCCTCGCCGATGATGGCATCCTGGAATGCCCCGACCAGGGTATGCCCCTGCACGTCTCCCACCCGCACAGCGGTAAATCCTACGATGTGGTAAAGGAAGGCGTGCCCGCCGCCACCTGACCGGGGCCAGCCGATGCCTTCCGGAGCAGGAAAGTTGGCGGCCATGTAATCGCTCATGTAGATGTAGTCAAAAACGGGGACATAGGCCACCTGGCCGGCGTAATTCTCTATCTCCATCAGCGAACTCTGACGGGCACCGGGGTCGCCGTGGATGAAATCGCCGTTGGTGTACCCGACATTCCCGGCGAAAATGGGGAAGGGGTAAGGGCACTCTCCACTGGCCCAACCCTGCAGGCCGTCGTCGGTGGAGGTATTGGGATTGGGACCGCACCCCCGGTTAGGCACATTCTGCTTAAAGGTGCGATAGTTGGGGTCCGCCCGCTGGAGGTGCTGGGTGTTATAAATGTAGTTCAGGTTCAGCCATCCCCGGTGGGCATTGTGGGAGGCCGGGTCCCCAATGCAGATGTCAATCCCGTCGTCCAGCCGACCGTTGCCGTTCCGGTCTGTGCAGAACATCCCTCCGTTTTGCTGATTCGTCTCTATGACCACGAACTGCTCGTTGGGGGAGAGCGCCTGGACCACCTGGAGCGGGACGGCGATGGGCAGGATGCCGCCGGGGAACTGGGTGACGGGGCCGGACATCGCTACCGCTTTCGCAGCTGCCTGCATCTGCTGTTCTCCGACCACCTGCAGAAAGTAGGTGGGCCGGGTTGCAGTCAAGACGACGGTGACGCCGGTGGCCCCCGTTGGGATGTAGCCATTCCCCACCGGTCCCAGATACCGCTCATTCCGGTCTACGTACGACGCGGCGATCTCGTCCCCTGCCTCGGGCTGAATCCCGTTCTGAACGGCAAACTGGACGACCGCGTTCCACACCTTCTGGTCGTTAGCGGCAGAGCCGGATTGGCAACGGGCAACCACATGGGCCAGTTCCCGGGTTCCCGCCAGCGCCGCTGCGTCAGCCGCGTTCTGAGCCGAGCGCCGCAGAGCAAATAACTGTCCTCCATCAATCGCCAGGCCGGTCAGGGCCAACAAGGCAACCAGCGCGATGGCAACCAGAACAACCGCTTGTCCACTTTCTTTTTTCTCCATCATACCTCCCGGAATTCACTGAAGAGAGATAATCGCATGGGTGGCCGTGCCCCGTAGGGGAATGACCCCATCCGGAAAGAAATCCCCGACAAAAGGGGTGATGCAGCGGAAGGAGTACCGAACGGTCACCGTAATCGGCGCCCCGACATACATCACGGGGGGATACTCCACATCCACATCATCGGGGGATACGGTGATCATTCCTCCACTGGCCTGGGCCGCCCGGTTCCATATCCCGCTGGCATCGTAAGGGTGGAGGGCCGCGTAGGCCGCCCCTTCGGCGGCCATATCCTCCAGGGTTACCACCACGTAGTACGCCCGCCCCAGGTCCAGCAGGCCGGAGAGAATCATAATCAACAGGGGCAGAAGCAGGGCGAACTCCACCAAACTCTGTCCCTTCTGGTAGCGTTGCCGATCCATGGCTCACCTCCTACGGAATCAACACGCCCGTTTCCGCGCTCATCCGCACTTTGAGGCTTCTTTCCACTCCTACGGCGTCCATCTGCCAGACGGTCCCTTCTTCCCCCACCTGCAAAACGATATGGATGAGGGCATCCGGATACTGGCGGACGAACTCCTCTCCACCGGCAGCCCGAAAGGTCATCCACATCCGGTCCACTCCGTAGGGAGGGGGAAAGGCCGGAAGCGGGCGCGGAGCATACGCCACTTCCACCGGTGGAATCCAATACGTCTTCTCCGCGTTGACGGAGACGGTCGCCAGGGCCCTGGCGGCAGAAGAGTAAAAGGTGAACAGCCAGGTCACCGGCAGGGTGCGAACCTCCAGCCAGCGCTCGCCGGGCCGCCAGGAGGCCTCCACTCGCACCAGCACTGCATCCGGTTGCCATTCCCTTGCCCGTTCCCAGGCCTTCTGGAACGCTTGCTCCGGTGGCAAGGGGGAGGCCAGTCCCGTCCAGCGGTTTGTCGCCGCGGGCGCAGGCGAAGCTTCCCTCCCCAGGAGCCCCACCAGTCCCATTATCACCAGCCCGGTCAAAACCAGCACTCCTCCGATGGATTTCCCGCTCATCCTTATCACCCGTTACGCAACACGATGGGCAGAAAGACGGCGTGCACCTCCGGCGGTCCGGCGGCGTACAGCGCGTCGTAGTTGTAGAAGTAACTGTTACCTCCCTGAAACTCCTCCCACAATACATGCACTGTCCCATCCGTCCCAATGGTCAGGGCGGGTATCAGAGATAGGCGGTCTGGCGAACGGGAGACGTTCATCACCGTCCCCCAGGTTTGACCTCCATCTCGGGAACAGCGGAGGTATACCTCCTCGGCCTCCGCCGTCGCATCCGGGTAGAACCCGTGCCAGGCGACGCAGACCTGGTCCCCCCGCGCGGCGACGGCCGGCCAGACGACGGTAGGCCGGATTTTGTTCACCCTCAACGGCTCATCCCCGCTGAGAGTTTGCACCGATGACCATCCGGAGTTGTCCAACCGCCGATACCGGACATATTGTTCCGTATCCGTAATGTAGTCGGTCCAGGCGACATGCACTCTTCCGCCCTCGTCGGCGGCGATGGCCGGCCGCTGGCCGTTCTCGCCCGACGGCGAGAGGGCCAGTGGGGTCCCCCAGAGAGGCCCCCCTGATCCCACCGTTGCGGAAATGTAGAAGACGGTGTACGTCACTATGGAGCCGGACTGGCTGAGTTGTTCCCAGACCAGGTGGGCCTTCCCATCGGTGAAGGCCAGGTCCGGGTAGAAGACCCCTCCGCTTTCTCCCGCCGCAACCTGGTCGCTGGTGACCACGACGGTGGAGGACCATGGCCCGAACGGAGGGCGATGGAAGTAATACAGGTCACCCCGGCCGGCCCGGGTGGAGGTGAGAGCAGCCGCAAACACCACAGATACCCCGTCCGATCCGACCCGCAGTCGGGGGCGAAACCACTCGCCGCCGTAGAACAGCGTATCGGTCACGCGCTGGGGAATGCCCGGGAACTCCTGCTCCCAGACCCATCCTCCCAGGGCCGTCGCCGGCTGGGTGTACAGTTGCCCCTGGAACCACGCCAGGAAGAGGGTAGTGCCCGAGTACACGATGGAAGGCCATCGGGCCTCCAGTGTGGTGGTGACCGTCTGGGTGACCCAACCACTCCCGGAATGCTGGGCCAGCATCAGGTCGCCGCGCCGGTCGCCTAACGTCACGTTGACCCACCAGGCGGCCGCTTTCCCACCGCTTCCCACCGCCAGGGCCACGTTGCGGGCTTCCCCGCTCCGGGAGACGTTGGCCGTCTCGGCGGGGATCCAATCCAGCGCCGCGTGGACGGTGGCCGCCAGTGCCAGGGCCAGCCCCAGGGTCAGCCCGATGCTCCAGATCGCGCGGACAACAACCGGTTTCTTCATCGCTCATCTAAAAGGGCTGCAACATGATGTCCACCCCCAGGGTGGTCGTGCCAGGGACGACGGTGGCGATGTTGACACCCCGGTATAGTACATCCCCCAGACGCATCTGGGCCAAGAGGGAATAGTCCCCCGGTGCCAGGCCGGCAAAGGAGTAGACGCCGTTGGCGCCGCTGCGGACCGAGGCGATCAGCCGTCCGTTGGCATCGTAGAGATAGACATCCACCCCGCTCTGCGGCACACCCTCCACGTAGGTGACGCCGGAGATGCCTCCCGGCGCGATGGGAGTCGTTGTCGGCGTGGGGGTGGGCGTCGGCGTGGGCACCGGGTTCTGCACCAGCAACGTGACCGTCAGCACGTCGCTGGCGTTATCGGTCTCGTCGCTCTCGGCGACCTGATTCCAGGTGTCGGCCACGGCCAGCAGAGTATGATTCCCCAGGGTCTGGAAGCCACCGTCCACCCACATGGTGAAGGTGATGGAGGAACCGGCGGCCAGGCCGTTGACCGCCACCCAATCCGTGCTGGCCTGCTGTTCCAGGGGAACGTCCCACCGAACGTCGGCGTAGAGGTCCACCCAGAAGAGGGAGGCGATGTCGGCGGTGCCGGTGTTGGCCAGGGTGACCTCCACGTGGACGGTCTGGTAGGTGCCCAGGGGCTCCGGGTCCAGCAACCGCAGGGAGGTGATCCGCAGGTTGGGGAAACGGGCCTGGCAGGGCACCTCTATCGTCCCCGTTTTGGAGACATCGCCGGTGGGTTGCCCGTTGCTCTTTTCCGTCCGGGCCAGCACGGTGTGCGTGCCGCGAGTCGCATTCGTGGTGAAAATGACGATAAAGGTATTGGCGGGCGGTAGCGTCAGGACGCGAGAGCCGTCCCAGTAGATGCCGATTTGTTTAATCTGCCCGCCGGTGGGCCAGTTGTCACCGCGCACGGTAACACTCCGGTTACCCTCGGGCATGCAGGCCGGGCTGACGGTCATGGAGGGGCCGCTGGGAGTGGGCGTCGGTGTGGGGGTGGGCGTCCCACCCAGAACAACGGCCACATCCTGGGTACCGTACCCCTGGACGACGATGGTGTGTCCGGCGACCAGGGGCGCGGGCAACTGGAAGACGAAACGGCCGTCCGGCCCCACGGTGGTCTCCATCCAGAAACCGGTCTGAACATTCCGCAGGATAAGGGTCCGGCCCGGTTGGGCGGTTCCGGTCACCACCGTCTGGCCGGCCAGCAAGGGCTTATAAATGACAATGGGTAGAGGCGTCGGCGTAGGCGGTACCGTCGGGGTAGGGATCGGCGTGCCGGTCGGCGTGGCGGGAGGCGGCGGCGTGGGCGTGTTGCGGATCGGCGTCGGTGTGGGCGACGGCCCCGGCGTGGGCGTGTTGGTCGGCGTCGGTGTAAACGTCGGAGGGGCCGGCGTCGGGGTCTGGATGATATGGACGCGCTGGATGGTCCGCCGGGCCACCACATGGATAGGCAGGTAGGGAGCAAAAGGTTGAATCAAGGGCGTGATGAACTCCGCGTTGTAACGGAGGTCTACAATCACCCGGTCTCCCACAACCAGATAGTTGGGATCGGTGATACCCCGGTAGGTCGGAGGCCCCTTGTCGTACCAGATCGTGATATTGACCTCTTCCGGCGGCACCAGAAAGATACGGCTTCGGGCCTCCTGCTGGATGGCGATTTGGTTGCCGGGGTCTGTCAGCGCGTAACGGGAGGCCTCCCGGGCCGCGTTAAAGAGGTTGGCGTAGATGAAAAGCATCCGGCCAAAATCCATAATGCCGAAAATGAGCAGGAGCAGCAGCGGGAGAATCAGGGCAAATTCCACCAGCCCCTGCCCACGGGTGGAATGAGCGATGAGACGACGCTTACGGATCATCATATCCTCTCTCCAACGCACAGATGCTTCCCAAGAAACACACCCCTGAAACGATATTCTGCTTCTATTCTAACCCCAAAAAGTCGGTTGGGCATTGTACCTTTATTACAAGCGAATTGTCTGCTGTTCTCCGGGATTCATATCTTCCTGCAGAAAAAATTGGGGGCAGGCGATCCTCTGCGCCTGCCCCCAATCTCTGGAAAGCTGTTTCAGAAGGCCCTTTATGCGGAGAAAAAATATCCCTTTCCCCGAACCGTGCGAACCCAAATCGGCTGGTCTGGATCCGGCTCTATCTTCTTGCGGAGCCGAAAAACAAGAGGACGAATCAGGGTTTCCGCCTCCCGTTCGGTCAGGTCCCGATAGCCCAGAACGTTCTGCGCCAGTTCGCGACAGGAGATCACGAGTTCGGGACGCTCCATCAAGTACTCCAGCAAAGCTGCCTCGTTGCCGGTCAGCGAAATCTCCTTTTCTTCTTGACTGAGGGGTTCCGCGATAATAACCACACGCTTCTCCCGGTCCAGGGTCAGACGCCCTTGACGGAGGAAACGGCCAGGGGAGATGACAACAGGGGTCTCAGCCGGCCCTTCCAGGCCCAACTGCTCCACCGCCTCGGCGATGACCCGCAGGAGATGCTCCCGGCGCATCTGTTCGCGGCGGCGATGGAGGGCGCGAGCAATAGCTTCCTCCAGCGCCCGGATGCTGTAGGGTTTCAGGAGATAATCCACTGCGCCAGCCCGCACCGCCGCGATCGCGCTATCCAGCGAGGCGTAGGCGGTCAGGATAATCACCAGCAGGTCTGGCCAAATCTGCCGGGCCTGCTGAAGGATTTCTTCGCCCCGAATATCCGGCAGCCGGAGGTCCAGAACCATCACGTCGTACGGAGCGGCCTTCAGCCGGTCCAGCGCCTCCTGCCCGGAAAGGGCGCTATCCACCCGATAGCCCATCAGCGTCAGCGCGCGGGTGAGCGCCATGCAGGTCGCCGGCTCATCATCCACAATGAGGATGCGGGCAAGAAATTCCTCCGGGCTCATTCTGCGGCCCCTCCTGCGTCCGCGAGGTCGGCCCCGAAGGCGGGCGTTCCCTTCCCCACCGGCAGGGTAATGGTGAACACGGCTCCCCCCTGAGGAGCATTGGCCGCGGCGAGGGTGCCTCCATGGCGCCGGATGATGTTCTGGGAAACAGCTAGCCCGAGGCCGGTGCCACCCTTTTTGGCGGTGATGAACGGTTCAAAAAGATGCGGCATAATCTCCGGAGAGATACCGGGGCCGGTATCGGTAAAGGTCAATATGACTTGCTGATCGCGAACGGTGGCGTGAATCTCCAGCCGCCCCCCATCCGGCATGGCGTCCACCGCGTTGAGGATGAGATTCAGAAAGACCTGGGCCAGTTGGTCCGGAGAGCCGACCACGGCGGGCAGATCGTCCGGAATCCCCAGGGAGACCTGAATGCCGTGTTCCCGGAGCCGCCGGTCCGCCAGACTCAGCGCGTAGCGGAGGGGCTCCGTCAGATGGACCTGGGTTTCTACTGCTCCGGGCGGGCGAGCGAAATCCAGCGCCTGTCGGGCCAGCGTCATCAGTCGCCCCACTTCCCGCCGAATCGCCTGCAGGTATTGCTCCTTCTCCTCCTCCCCCACCGGGAATTCGGTAATCAACTCCAGCATCGTCCAGATGGAATGGAGCGGGTTGTTGATCTCGTGAGCCAGGGTGGCCGCCATACGGCCCATCGCGGTCATCCGTTCGGTCTGGATCAGGAATTGTTCGGTTCGTTTCCGTTCGGTAACATCCCGGAGCAGGAAACAGAGAACGGGCTGCCCCTGATGGTAGATGCGGTTGACGACGACCTCCACGGTGATGGGTGAACCGTCCCTCCGCCGCCAGGTGCACTCGCGAGAGAGATGGGCGCCTTCCTCCAGCACACGCCGAATTTCCTCGTGCTCCCGGCACGCCTCATCCCCCAGCAGGTCGTAGAGGGTCCGTTGGCTCAACTCTTCCTCCGGGTATCCCAGCATGCTCCGGAAGGCCGCGTTGGCTTCTATGAACCGCCTTGTTTGGCCATCCACCAGGGCAATCCCCTCGGAAGCCTGCTCCACAACGGTCCGATAGCGGGCTTCGCTCTCCGCCCGGGCCGCCTGAGCGCTCTGAATCGCCTCCAGCATTCGGTTGACCGCTTCCCCCAGCCGGGCGAGTTCGTCCCTCCCCTGCACCCGAACCCGGCGGGAGAGGTCGCCACTGCTCCCAATAGCGTCCACTTCGGTGCTCATCCGGAGCAGACGGGAGACAGCAAACCGCTCCAGCAGCAACATGCTGAGAGCTCCGAAGAGGATCCCAATCGTCAGCAGAGAGTAGAAATAAAAGCGAATGGCATTCTCCCCCTGCCGGTAAATCGTCCGGGGCAAGCGGACCTGCAGAATCAGCGCGGGATGCCCGTGAACATCCCTCAGCAGAGCATAACCGGCCACCGTCGTGGAGTCCAAGGGGCGAACCAGGACGGATGCTTCGTCCAGAAGGGCAGCGCGGGCCAGTTGAACGTCACTCGGCATCCCAGGTTGATCCAGACGATAAACGAAGAAAGAAACCCCCAGCAAATCTGAAAGGCGCCGGATTTCCGCCGGAGAGAGGTAACGCCCCATCACCAGGGTGCCCCGGATGGGGCCTTCGTAGAGACTGGTGACAATAGGCCAGGAACTGAATAACAGAGGGCCCTCCGGCATCAAGACGATACCAGTTCGCCCTCTTGTCGGCTCATCATGATGGATAATGTCTGGATCGGCGGCCAGAAGATGAACCGCCGCCGGAACCGGAACCTCCCGACCGGCATCCGGGTCAAACGCTTTGGCGTAGACCACCCGTCCGGAAGCATGGACGAAGAGCATCAGATTCAGCCGCAGATTCGCGAAGACCGAGTCGGTCAGATTATCAGCGACGTATTCCGGATTCCCATCCTCCACAAACCGATAGATCTCGTCCCAGGGTGCCCAATCTTCCGCCCGCGTATCTAGGTCCTCCAGTTCGTTCCGGAGAACGGTAACGGCCCGGCGGGTTTCTTCCTCCACCTCCTGATGTTCCAACTGGGAGAACTGCCGGTTCAGGGTGGTGGAGAAAAAGAGGTAGAGGACCGTAATCATACCTGCGGTCACCAGAATCACCAGCACGGCCGTTTTGAAGCGCAGGGACACCGGCTCACCCTCCACCCGTAGCTACGGCGACGGCCACGGCGTACTCCCGCTCGTGGGAGAGGCTGACGGCCCATTGGGTCAGGCCCAGTTGGGCGGCCCGCCGGGCCGCCCATCCGTGCAGGTAGACCTCCGGACGGCCCCGCCAGTCCCCCAGAATCTCCACCTCGTGCCATTCCACCCCGTCGGGCGCCAAGATGCGCATGCCCACCCCCAGCGCTTTGGCAACAGCCTCTTTGGCCGCAAACCGGGTTGCCAATTCCGGCACCCGCCCCCGGCTGTAGATGACCTCTGCCGGCGTGAAGACCCGGCGCAGGAAGCGCTCTCCGTAGCGGTTCAGCGCCCGCTCCACGCGGGGAATCTCAATCAGGTCCACCCCCACCGCCAGGGCCGGGACCGGCGACCTTCCTTCCCGAACGGGGGCCGGTACGGTTTCCGGGGGCGGGGTGATGGCGCGCCGGTAGTGGACGTTCCGCCCCACCTCCTCAAACCCCAGGGCCCGATGGGCCTGCTGCCCGGCCTCGTTGCGAATGTCCGCGTCGGAGGCCAGTTCCCGGCACCCGCGCGCGCGGGCCCATTCCTCCGCCGCACCCATCAGGGCACGTCCGATGCCCCGGCCGCGCGCGCGTTCGTCCACGAACCAGCTCTCAATGTAGCCCACCGGGCGACTGCTGCAGCCTTCGGCGCAGGACCGCAGCGAGACCTCCACAAATCCGTTCAGCCGGCCCTCGTCGTCCACGCTGACGAAAACAGCATGCCCTTCGGAGTCCGCCAGGATGGCTTCCATCTCCGCCAGATGCTCGGGGAGAGGAGGGTCGGGCCAGAGTTTCCGGCGAAGAGCCAGCCACTGATCGGTATCAGCAGGAGATAGAGAGCGGATGGTCATCAGCATTGGGTGGAATAGACAGGATTTACGGGATTAACAAGATTTAATAACAGACAGGATTAACACGATTAAAAAGGTTTAATAAAAGACAGGATTAACAAGATTAACGAGGTTCAATAAAAGACAGGATTAACAAGATTAACAAGGTTTAACAAAAGACAGGATTAACAATTTTCAATCTTGTAAATCCTGTTCATCCTGTCTATTCATCCCTCGGGTGGGCCGGCCAGGGCCAGGACGTAGGCGTCGGGGTTCAGGAAGCGCTGCGCGGCCGCCAGCACCCGCTCCGGGGTGATGGCCCGGATCAGGTCGCCGTAGCGCTGCAGGTAATCCAGCCCCAGGCCGTACCGCTCCATATCCAGGATGGCCGCCGCGACGCCCTCGTTGGTCTCCAGCCGCAGGGGAAGGCTTCCCACCAGGAAAGACTGACTGTCGGCCAGTTCCTCCGGCGGCACCGGCTCCCGGGAGATGCGGCGGATTTCGGCCCGGATGCTCTCCAGGGCCCGCTCCACGTTGGCCGGATTCACCCCGGCGATGACGGTCCAGGGGCCGGGCCCCCTACCCCCCTCTATCCGGCTGTAGGAGTAATAGGCCAGCCCCTGCTCGTCCCGGACCTTATCGCCCAGGCGTCCCATCATCCCGAAGACGCCCAGGACGGTATTGCAGAGCAGCGCGTCCAGAAAAGCCGGGTCGGTGCGGGCGGGGCCGGGGTAGCCCAGGACGATGTCCGTCTGGGTCTTGCCGGGGATGGGGACGAATTTCTGTCGGACCTCCTCCGGTGGGGAGACGGGCGGGGACGGGGCGCGCTGGGGGGCGGGACCGTTCCAATCGCCGAAAGCGCGCTCTATGAGGTCTACTGCCTCCGTCGCCTGTACGGCCCCCACGACGGTGATGACCATGCCCCGGGGCGTGTAGTGGGCCCGGTAGAAGGCGGCCAGGTCGTCGGCGGTCAGCGGGGAGACGGTCTCTATGTACCCGTTCACACTGCGGCCATACGGATGGCCGGGCGGGTAGGCCAGTTCCCGGAAGGTGAGCGAGGCCATGCGGCGGGTATCGTGGGCCCGCTCCTCCAAGTCGGTGATGATTTCCCCGCGCAGTTTGTCCACCTCCTGGGGCGGGAAGGTGGGATGACGGAGGACGTCCGCCAGAACGTCCAGGATGCGGGGGAGGTCCTCGGCCAGACATTTGATACCGAATCCGGTATCGTAGACCCCGGCGGAGACGCCGATGGAGGCCCCTACCGACTCCACCTCTTCGTAAATCTGATCAAAGGTACGATGGACGGTGCCCCGGGTGAGGGCGGAGGCGGTGAAAGAGGCCAGGCCGGCCTGTTGAGGCGTCTCGTCGCAGGAGCCGGCCTCCAGATAGCCGCTGACGACCACCGTGGGGTTGGTGAAGTTCTCCCGCGCCAGGAGGACTATACCGTTGGGGAATTCGTGGCGGAGAATGTCTTCGGGACCGGGGATAGACATAGGCACTCCGAGAAAGGGAAGGTGTTTGTGACGGCGGCTCCGCCGCCGTCACAAACATCCTCCCGTCCATTTTACCCACCCAAATACGCTTCCTTCACCCGGGGGTTATCCATCAGTTCCTGCGACGTGCCCGCCAGGGCGATGGTGCCGGTCTCCAGGACGTAGCCCCGGTGGGCCAGTTTGAGGGCCTGACGGGCGTTCTGCTCCACCAGCAGGATGGTGGTCCCGGCGGCGTTGATTTCCCGCAGGACGTCAAAAATCTCCCGCACCAGCACCGGTGCCAACCCCATGGACGGCTCGTCCAGGAGCATCAGCCGCCCGCCCCGCATCAGCGCCCGTCCCACCGCCAGCATCTGCTGCTCGCCGCCGGAGAGGGTGCCGGCCAACTGGTTCCGCCGCTCCGCCAGCCGGGGGAAGAGAGAGAAGACCCGCTCGTAAGCCTGCTGAATCTCCTTCGGGTCCTTTCGCCCCCAGGTAGCCAGTTTCAGGTTCTCCTGCACCGTCAGGTTGGCGAAAATCCCCCGCCCCTCCGGCACGTGAGAGATGCCCATAGCTGTTACCTCGTGGGGTGGGACCGCGCGCAGGTCCACGCCCTCAAAGATAATGCTCCCCTGCTGGATCGGCACCAGGCGGGAGATGGCCCGCAGGGTGGTGGACTTCCCCGCCCCGTTGGCGCCGATCAGGGTGACAATCTCCCCCCGCCGTACCTCAAAGGAAATCCCCTTGAGCGCGCGAATCACCCCGTAGGAGACATGCAGGTCCTGCACGGAGAGTACCACGTCGTCCGTCGTCATGCGACTGCCTCCTCCCCCAGGTAGGCTTCAATCACGCGGGGGTTGTTCTGGATTTCCGCCGGGGTGCCCTCGGCGATGGTCTCGCCGAAGTCCAGCACCTTGATCCGCTCACAGATGCCCATCACCACCCGCATCTGGTGCTCAATCAGGATGATGGTCAGGTCAAACCGCCGCCGAATCCACTGGATGAGGTCCATCAACTCGGCAATCTCGCCCGGGTTCATCCCGGCCGCCGGCTCATCCAGGAGCAACAGACGCGGCTCCGTCGCCAGCGCGCGGGCAATCTCCAGGCGGCGCTGCAGGCCGTAGGGGAGGCTGGACGCCACCCAGGTGGCCTGCTCCGAAAGCCCCATCAGGTCCAGAAGTTCCAGGGCCCGCTCCCGGGTCTGGGCCTCCTCCCGCACGTACTTGGGCAGGCGGAACATCGCTGCCGGAACCCCGTAGGACATCCGGGCGAAGCGCGCGATGCGGACGTTATCCAGCACGCTCAGATTCTTGAAGAGGCGAATAGTCTGGAAGGTCCGGGCGATGCCCAGGGAGACAATCTGGTCGGACCGTTTGCCCACCAGATTGTGTCCGTTGAAGAGAATTTCCCCCTCGGTAGGGCGATAGACGCCGGTAATGAGGTTGAAGACCGTCGTCTTGCCCGCGCCGTTGGGGCCGATAATGCCGACCAGTTCCCCCGGCTCCAGGTCCAGGTTGAAGTCGTGGACGGCGCGCAGGCCGCCGAAGTAGTGGGTGAGTCCCCGAATCTGCAACACCGGCATATATCCCTCCGTCAATCCGAGGATCCGCCGACCGGAGCCGGTGCGGCGACGGCTTCTCCCTTCCGCCGAATCCGTTCCATCAGCGCCGCGAGGGTCTCTACCCGCTCCTCCCGGGGGACCAGGAACCGCCACTCCTGCATCCCCATAATCCCCCGAGGCCGGAAAATCATCAGCAGGACCAGCAGCAGCGGGCCGACCACCCACCGCCAGACCTGCAGCGGTCGCAGCAACTCCAGCAGGACCGTGTAGACGGTCGCGCCCAGAATGGAACCACCCAGGCTGCCGATGCCGCCCAGATACACCATCACCAGCACGTCCGTGGACTTCAGGATGGAGAAGGAGCGGGGATTGATGAACTGAATGATATGGGCAAAGAGCCCCCCGGCGATTCCGGCGAAGAAGGCGGCGACGACAAAAACGGTGATTTTCACCTTCCGGGTATCCACGCTGACCAGCGAGGAAGCAATCTCATCTTCCCGGATGGAGAGCGTGCCCCGTCCGAAGTTGGAATAGACCAGATTGCGCAAGAGATAAATAGTGATGACGACCCAGACATAGACCCACGCGACGGAGGTCAACTTCTGCATCCCCATAAAGCCCCGGGGGCCGCCGATGGCGTCTATGTTCTCCAGGACGCTCTTGACAATCATATTCCATGCCAGCGTGACGATAGCCAGATAGTCGCCCCGGGTGCGGAAAGAGGGGAAGGCGATGACCAGGCCCGTCAGACCGGCCGCCAGTCCGCCGACGAGCAGAGCGACGGGGAAGAGGTAGGGAATGTACTCCCCCCACCCCCAGCGGGGAAAGACCCAAACCGTCAAGATGGAAGCGACGTAGGCACCCACCGCCATAAACCCGGCATGGCCTACGGAGAACTCTCCCATGTACCCGTTCACCAGATTGAGGCTGGCCGCCAGGATAATGTTGATGCCCACATAAATGAGCACCTGCTGCCAGTAGAGGTTGATGAAAGCGGGAGAGAACAGGGCGACGATGAAAAAGATGACCAGCAGTACCGGCATAGTCCAGCGGCGGACGGACGGGGGGAGAGATTCGTACGCGGCGCGCAGCGGTGCCAGGATGCGAGAGAGGAAGGAGAACGACGGTTGTTTCATCATGCCGGCCTCCTCACACTTTTTGCGCCACCGGGCGGCCCAGGATGCCGTAGGGGCGGAAGATGAGCAGGACCAGGAGCAATGAGAAGGCGACGAAGTCCCGGTAGGTAGAAGCGGGGAGGATGACCGGGGTGAAAATCTCCACAAATCCCAAGATATAGCCGCCGAGCATTGCTCCGCGAATATTGCCAATCCCGCCAACGACGGCGGAGATGAAGGCCCACCAGCCAATACGGATGCCCATATACGGGTCCACCGTGTAGACCATCCCGAAGAGCGTCCCGCCGATGGCGGCGATGGAGGCGCCGATGGCGAAGGTAATAGAGATGATGCGGTCCACCGGCACGCCCATCAGCGGGGCAGTGAACTTATCCCAGGAAACGGCCCTCATCGCCATCCCCACCATCGTCCGGCGCACGATGGTATCCAGAAGCAACATCACCACGGCGGAGACGGCGATGATGACAATCTGGACGTTGGAGAACGCAACGCCGCCCACGGTGAACGTCTGCACGGGGAAGAATTTGGGCAGGAAGCGAGGGTCGGGCCCGATGGTCGCCAGGGTGAAGTTTTCCAGGAAGAGGCCCACCCCCAGGGCAGTGATGACGGCGGAGACGCGCGGCGCCTGGCGCAACGGCTTGTAGGCGAACCGCTCAATCAGCACGGCCAGCAATGCGGTGGCGAACATCGCGGCCAGCATGGTCAGCACGAAGACGACGATGCCGGGAAGGTGGAGGAGTTGGCTCATCAGCGCCGTACCGACAAAGAACGCCACATACGTGCTGACCATAAAAATGTCGCCGTGGGCGAAGTTGATGAGGGTGATGATGCCGTAGACCATCGTGTAGCCCAGGGCGATGAGGGCATAGACACTGCCCAGTTGAAGGGCGTTCAGGACCTGTTGGATCAGGGTTTGCATGGGTGGCTTGCCCCCTTTGGAAAGGATACCCGCTCGTCCCAATTGGGAGGGGGAGAAGGGAGGATTCCCCTCTCCCCCCGGAGAGTCCCCGTATGCCCGCCCCAATTCAGGAATGTGCCGGGCACTTCTGGAGAGTGCCCGGCACCTCGTGTGGTCATCCTACGGCTGGGCCGTAGTGTAGTAGACGAACTTCCCGCCCTTGATCTGCAGGACGACGGCGCTCTTCACCGGGTCGCCGGTGCCCTTGAACTGCAGGACACCGGTAACGCCCTCGTAGCGGGAGACGTTGTGCAGCGCCTGGTTGACCGCCTCCCGGTCAATCTTCCCGGCGGCCTGAATGGCCTGGAAGGCCAGGCCGAAGGCGTCGTAGGTGAGCGCGGCCACGTCGTCCGGGACCTTGCCGTACTTGGCCTGGTAGGCCTGGATGAAGGCCTGGGCCTTCGGCGTGGCGATGTCCGCCGCGTAGTGGGTGGTGAAGAAGTAGCCCTCGCAGTCGGCGCCGCAGAGGTCAATCAGTTCGGTCGCGCCCCAGGAGTCGCTCCCGAGAATGACCCCGGTGAAGCCCAGTTTGTGCGCCTGCTGCACCTGCAATGGCACCTCGGTGTAGTAGTTGGGCAGGAAGAGGGAGTCGGCGCCGGATTGGATAATCTTGGTCAACTGCGCGGAGAAGTCCTTGTCGCCGGTGGTATACGTCTCAAAGGCCACCACCTGGATGCCGTTCTCTTCCATCGTCTTCTTGTAGATTTCGGCGATGCCCTTGTTGTACTCGGAGGCGACGTCGTAGAGAACGGCGGGCTTCTTGCTGCCCAGTTCGTTGATGGCGAATTTCGCGGCCACAACGCCCTGGAAATCGTCAATAAAGCAGGCCCGCATCACGTACTTCTTGGGCTGGCCGGTGGCCGCGTCAATGGTGGTCTTGGGGTTGGTGGACCAGGGGGAAATCATGGGCATCTTGTTGGCTTCGGCCACTTCGGCAGCGGGGATGGCGTTGCGGCTGGCGTTGGGGCCGATCATCAGGAGGACGCCCGCGGCGTTCAGTTTCTGGGCAGCGGCGGCGGCGGACTCCGCCTTATCCTCATTGTCTTCAATCAGAAGTTCAATCTTGTACTTCTTTCCGCCAACTTCCAGCCCGCCGGCGTTGTTGACCTCCTCCACCGCCAGTTCGGCCCCGTTCTTGCAGGAGGCCCCGACGACCGGGACACCGCCGGTCAACTCCGCGTTCAGCCCGATTTTGATCGTTTCAGGCCCTTTGGGCTGGCACGCAGTGACCAGAAGGCCCATCACAATCAGCAGACCGGTAAGCAGATAGAGGCGTTTCATCGTGGCGTTCTCCTTTCTCTCTCTATTGTGGCTGGCAGAACAATAATAGAGTCAGGGACGGGCACAAGTGGGGTACACTCCAACGGCAGGCTGTTGATATAAGTATAACCCTAACATTGGTTTTGTCAAGCAGAACAGCATCGGTACCGGCTGGACAACTCCCCAATTTCTGGTAAACTTTGGGAGAATATGGTGACCAAACGTCAACTGGGTATCTTCTTTTCTGGTATCGCCGGCCTGCTCCTGCTCTGGGTTGGCGTCATAGACCGCATCGGGATGGGGGAATGGGGCGGTTTCGGGCCGCTCCAGCGCATCGGCCTTGGCGGCGGCCTGCTCCTGCTGGCCGTCGGCCTCATCCTCATCCGCATCGGCAACCGCCCGGCGTAGGAGGGAAAACCACCAAGACACGAAGACACAAAGAATTGTTAACTTTTGATAATTCCTTTGTGTCTTGGTGTCTTCGTGGTGATCTGCCATTCCGGAGGTCAGAATGGTCGTCATCGGGAAAGTCGCCGTCATCGGGGGCGGCAGCACCTACACACCGGAACTGGTGGACGGCTTCATTGTCCACCGGGACGAAGTGCAAGTAAAGGAAGTCGCGCTTCACGATATAGACCCGCAGCGGCTGGAGGTTGTCGGTGGGCTGGTGGAGCGGATGGTCCGCCACGCCGAGCTCCCCACCCGCATCACCCGGACGACGGACCGGGCGGCGGCACTGGACGGCGCGGCCTTCGTCATCTCCCAGATTCGGGTGGGCGGGATGGCCGCCCGTATCCGGGATGAGCATATCCCCCTGGCCTATGGCGTCGTCGGGCAGGAGACGACCGGGCCGGGCGGCACCCTGAAGGCCTGGCGTACCATCCCGGTGGTGCTGGAGATTGCCCGGGACGTGGAGCGGCTGGCGCCGGACGCCTGGTTCATCAACTTCACCAACCCTTCCGGCATCATCACCGAGACCCTCCTGAAGCACACGTCCCTCAAGGCCGTGGGGCTCTGCAACAATCCCATCAACTTCACCCGGCTTGTCGCCGGACTCTTCGGCGTGCCGGATGAGGCGGTCTTTCTGGAATGGGTGGGGCTGAACCACGTCAATTGGATTCGGCGGGTCTACGTGGAGGGCCGGGACGTCTCCGCCGACCTGATGGCAAAGGTGCGGGAGGGGCTCCCCTTCTACCCCTTTGACGCCGACCTGGTGGAGGCGCTGGGCGTCTTCCCCACCTGGTACCTCCAGTACTACTACTACCCCGACCGGAAGGTGGCGGAGATGCGCGCGGCCGGGAAGACGCGCGGCGAGGTGGTGACAGAGGTGGAGCGGGACCTGCTCCGGAAGTACGCCGACCCCTCGCTGGTGGTTAAGCCGCCGGAGTTGAGCCAGCGGGGCGGCGCCCTCTACTCCGAGGCGGCGGTCCGCCTCATCCTCTCGCTGGTCCTGGACCGTCGGGATGTGCAGGTGGTGGATACTCGCAACGGCGGCGCCATCCCCGACCTCCCCGCCGACGGAGTGGTGGAGGTCCCCTGCGTCGTCGGGGCCCACGGCGTCACCCCGCTGCGGATGGGGCCCTTGCCGGAGACGGTCCGCCCCCTCTGCCAGACGGTGAAGGCCTGGGAGGCCTGGACGGTAGAGGCCGGGGTGACCGGCTCCCATCGCGCCGCACTGATGGCAATGGTCACCAACCCCCTGGTCCGCTCCGTGGACCTGGCGCGGGTCCTCCTGGAGGAGATGCTGGAGGCGAACCGAGAGTACCTGCCCCAGTTTTTCTGAGGGCGCAGGACACAGGGCGCAAGTCGCAGGGCGCAGGGCGCAAGTCGCAGGGCGCAGGTCGCAAGTCGCAGGGCGCAGGGCGCAGGGCGCAGGGCGCAAGGCGCAAGTCGCAGAGCGCAGGACACAGGACGCAGGACGCACGGAGCACGGGGCACGAGGCACAGAACACGAAATACGAAACACGGAGTATGATGAGCGAAGACCGTCTCCCCGAATTTCTCCGCCCCCTTTTCTGGGACGTGGACTTTGACCGGTTGCGCATCCCCGGCCATGAGCGGTACATCATTGAGCGGATCCTGGAGTTGGGGGACGATGCGGCGGTCCGCTGGGCGTGGCGCACCTTCGGCCCGGAGAACATCGCGCAGGCCGTGCGCCGGAGCCGGGCCATCTCGCCGAACACCGCCACCCTCTGGTCCCTCATCCTGGGGATTCCCCGACGGAGCATCCGATGCTTCTCCAAGCGCTTCCGGATAACGTTCAATCCCTTCTGAAACAATTGGGGAGACTGCCGACCGTAGCCCACTTCTATCTGGCCGGTGGGAGTGCCCTTGCCCTGCACCTGGGGCACCGGATTTCGGTGGACCTGGATTTCTTCACGCCCCAGAACGATTACGAACATGAGCTGCTCATCCAGGAACTCCAGAGCGTCGGACGCCTGCTCGTCCGTCAGCAAAGACCGGGGACGTTGAACGCCGTCCTTGAAGGAACACAGGTGAGTTTCTTTATCTACCCATACCCTCTCCTGGACCCATGCCAGGACCTGTGGGGCGTTCGGGTTGCGGGCGTGCTGGACCTGGCGTTGATGAAACTGGCAGCGATTGGCCAGCGGGGACGGAAGCGAGACTTCATTGACCTGTACTTTATTTGCCACCGCGGCTATACTCTGGAAACTCTGCTGGCCCGGATGCCAGAGAAGTTTCCCCGGGTAGAATACCCCTCTTACCACCTGCTCCGGGCCCTGGCCTACTTCCCAGACGCGGAAGCAGATGAGATGCCCCAGATGCTGGTCCCCTGCCGCTGGGGCCAGGTCAAGCGGTTTTTTCGGGACGAAGTCCGCAGGCTGATGAAGGAACTGCTGGAGGGAGGATGAGTTTTGCGGCGGGCGGCGAAGCCGCCGCAGACTATAAGTGTGGAGGGGGCAGAGATGTCGTCGGTCACAGAGATTATCGGCCTCGTTTTCGGCTTCCTCTGGCCCTTCTGGCCGCTGTTGTTTCTCCGGGCCCTCGGCGATGTCTTGACCAGGCGGTCCAGAAAGGGCAGACGCTCCGCCAGTAAGGATATGCTTGTCATATGGGGATTCCTTGCTCTTTGCCGGATTGCCGCTGCCATCTTCCTCCCTTCTATTCAATCTTTCCTCATCCCCGAACCCCTGAACTCGGTGCTGTTTTTTGGAACCGGTGCAGTCCTGCTTGGACTGAACGGTATAAGGTGGTGGCAACAACAGGGAGTAACCTATAAAGGCCAGGTGATCTCCAGCATCTCGGATTTGCTGGAACTCTCCCCGGCGGAATTTGAGGAACTCGTCGCCGACGTATATCGCGCCAAAGGCCATCGGGCCCGGCGAACCGGCACGGTGGGGGACCATGGGGTAGATATTGTGGTGAATGCCAAAAACGGCGAAAAATGGGTTGTCCAGTGCAAGCGATGGCGGGGAACAGTCGGAGAACGGGTGATACGGGAATTCTACGGCACGATGCTGCATGAAAAGGCTGATAAAGGAGCTATCGTCACCACAGGCTTCTTCACTCCCCAAGCACGGGAGTGGGCGAAAGGGAAACCGATTTTTCTCTACGATGGAGAAGAATTCTTAAAAATCTGGCGTCAAGTCCAGAAGGCACGGGCCCGGACCGGCATCATCGTAACCGAATTCTCGTCAGAAGTGGAAAATGGGACATTTCCATCTGAATCGCCCCGCTGTCCTCGCTGCGGCGTCCCGATGGTGCTGCGCGTAGCCCGTCGGGGAAAACAACGGGGGAGACTCTTTTATGGCTGCCCCAATTACCCCCTCTGTCGCGAAATCATCAACATCCCCACGGGGCGTGAGCAATGACTACCCCCTATCCCCTACCCCCTACCCCCTCCTCTCTCATCTGCGACCTCCACACCCACACCTTCTACTCCCGGGACTGCCTGGTCTCCCCGGAGCGGTTCCTGGAGGCATGCCGCCGCCGGGAGCTGGACCGGGTCGCGGTGACCGACCACAACACCATCGCCGGCGCGCTCCGGCTGAAGGAGATGGACCCGGAGCGCATCATCGTGGGCCAGGAAATTCGCACCACCCACGGCGAACTCATCGCCTACTTCCTGACTGAGCCGGTTCCGCCGGACCTGCCGCCCCAGGAGGCCATCGCGGCCGTGCGGGCGCAGGGAGGCATCGTCGGCATCTCCCACCCCCTGGACCGGGCCCGACGGGAAGCTATGGGCCGGGCCGGGGTGGAAACCCTGCTGGAGGAGGTGGACTTTCTGGAAGGATTCAACGCCCGCTGTCTCTTCCCGGCCGATAACCAGGCCGCTCTCGCTCTGGCCCGGGCCCGCAACCTCCCCGTGACCGCCGGAAGCGATGCCCATTCCCTTCGGGAACTGGGCCGCGCCGTCACCCGCATGCCCCCTTTTGACTCACCGGCGTCGTTCCTGGAGGCGCTGCGGTCGGCCCGGATAGAGGGCCGGACCTCCCCGGCGTGGGTTCATACCCTCTCCACCCTGGCGAAACTCCTCCGCCGGACCGGACTGGCGCCGCTCCCAACCGGGTAGGACCTCGCGCCCTGCGACTGCTTGCGCTCTTTTCATTAAGGAGGCCCAATTTGGAGACCCTGGTTGCCATACCGACCATCTTCGTTCTGGCCGTCGTGCCCATGCTCCTGTATGCGCTCTTCCTCTGGTGGATGGACCGCTACGAGAAAGAGCCGCTGGGCCTGATTTTGGCCTCATTCCTGTGGGGGGCGATCCCCGCCGTCATCCTCTCCCTGATCGCCCAGGTCATCCTGGACATCCCGGTCTCCGACCTCTTCGGCTCCAGTCTGGGGACCGAACTGGTAGGAGCCAGCCTGATTGCCCCGCTCACCGAGGAACCGTTCAAAGGGCTGATGCTGCTCCTCCTCCTTTGGTTCTTCCGCCGGGAGATAGACACGCCCGTGGACGGCATCCTCTACGGCGGACTGGTCGGCTTTGGATTTGCCACTACCGAAAACTTCTTTTACTTTTTGAGCGCCTATGAACTGGGGGGATTGGGCGGAGTGCTGGAACTGGCTTTCTACCGCGCCGTCCTCTTCGGCCTGAACCACGCGCTCTTTACCGGCTGCACCGGCCTGGGCATCGCGCTGGCGCGTACCTCCTCCCGCCGAGGCATTCGCATCATTGCCCCATTCATCGGCCTGGGGGCCGGGATCACCCTCCACGCCCTCCATAATTTCGGCGCCACCATCTCCAGCCTGACCTGCTGGGCACTGTTGGTCAGCCTGGCCTCGGACTGGGGCGGCGCTCTGGCGCTGCTGGGCCTGCTGATCTACTTCTCTATCCGCGAGCAGCGAATCCTGGTTCGTTACCTGACCGACGAAGTAGAGAAAGGGACGATTGCGCCGGAGGACTACCCGGTCATCTGCTCCTACTGGCGGCGGATGGGACGCCGGCTGGAGGCCCTGGTGCGGGGAGAGGTCGGTCGCTGGCGGCGCCTGGGCACGTACTACCGTCTGGCCTCCGAACTGGCCTTCGCCCGGCATCATCTGGTGACCGTTGGCCGGGAAGAGGAGACCGTTCGGCGCATCAACTCGCTGCGCCGGGAACTGCAACGGCTTCGCGCAGCCCTCTGAGTCCATAGCGAGCTGATGGGCGAGATGGAGCAACCGCCGCCGGGCACTCGCATCGCCCGGGCCGCCACCCAGGTCATGGCCCTCTTCGTGCTCTCCCGGGCGCTGGGATTGGCCCGGGAGATGGTCATCGGGGCCATCTTCGGCACCAGCGCCGGGTACGACGCGTACCTGGCCGCCGTGCGCATCCCGGACCTCATCTTCTCGCTGATGGCCGGTGGGGCGCTGGCTTCGGCCTTCATCCCCACCTTTGCGGAATACTTCGCTCGCGATGACGCCGACGGCGGGTGGCGCCTGGCCAGCGCGGTGGTCAATCTGGTGCTGGTCGCGCTCACCCTGGCCGCAGGCCTGGCCTGGATGGCCGCCCCGGCCCTGGTATCGGCCATCCTGGCTCCCGGATTCCCCCTCGCCCAGCAGGCCATGACGGTCTCCCTGATGCGGGTGATGCTGGTGGCCCCCGTCCTCTTCGGAGTCAGCGGCGTCGTTATGGGCATTCTCAATACCCGCCAGCATTTCGTCCTCCCCGCGCTGGCCCCCAGTCTCCTGAACCTCTCCCTCATGGGGGCCGCATGGCTTCTGGCCGCCCGGATGGGCGCCCGCGCGCTGGCGCTGGGGTACGTCGTCGGCGCGGTGCTCCACCTGACGGTCCAGTTGCCCGCCCTGCCCCGGGTGGGGGCCCGGTATCACCCCGTCCTCACTCTGCGCGACCCCGGTGTGCGGGAGGTATTGCGGCTGATGGCTCCCCGCGTCCTGGGCCTGGCGGCGGTCCACCTGAACTTCCTGGTCAATACCAACATCGCCTCGCGCCTGGGGGAAGGGGCCGTCTCGGCGCTGAACTACGCCTGGCTGCTGATGCTCCTGCCTCAGGGGGTATTCGCTCAGGCCGTGGCGACGGCGGCCTTCCCGACGTTTGCCGACCAGGCGGCGCGGGGGGAGCGGGAGTCCATGCGCCACACCCTGGCGACGACGCTGCGGATGGTCTTCTTCGTCACCCTCCCGGCGGCGGTGGGACTGCTGGCGTTGCGGCGACCGTTGGTGGCGCTGCTCTTTGAGCGGGGGGCGTTTCGGGCCTCCTCCACCGACGCGGTGGCCTGGGCCCTGGCCTTCTACGCGCTGGGCCTGGTGGGGCACGCAGGGGTGGAGATTGTCGTCCGCGCCTTCTACGCGCTCCACGATACCTGGACGCCGGTGTGGGTGGGGGTGCTGGCAATGTCGCTCAACGTGGCGCTGAGTCTGACCCTGCCCGCCGCATTCGCCCGGATGGGACTGCCACCCTACGGAGGACTGGCGCTGGCAAACTCCGTCGCCACCCTACTGGAGATGGGCGGGTTACTGGCGTTGCTGCGTCCCCGCCTGGGCGGCCTGGAGGGGCGGACGCTGAGGGCGTCCGCTATGCGCAGTGGGCTGGCAGCCGGGGGAATGGGAGTATTGTTGGTGCTCTGGCAGTGGGGACTTTCGGGAGCGCCCGGAGCCGTGGTGGGGGCGGGTGGCATCCTGCTGGGAGCCGGAGGCTATCTGCTGGCGGCCGCGCTGATGCGGATGGAGGAACTGCGCGCCGTCCGCGCGCTGCTGCCCCGGCCTTCCCGCCAAGCCTGAAGAACAGAATTTT
>JACIWQ010000130.1 GCA_014360895.1 Thermoflexales bacterium
CCTTTCCCCTCCCCTCGCCCCTTGTGGGAGAGGGGAGGGCTGGGGGTGGGATGAGAACTCCCCTTCCCGCAGCGAGCAAAGTGCGGATTTTGCCTTATTGCCCCCCTCCGCAAGGGTCATTGCGAGCCCCCGGAGGGGGCGAAGCAATCTCCGGAAGCCATAGGGAGATTGCTTCGGCGCTGCGCGCCTCGGAATGGCCCCCACCAGTCACCGGAACGTGCCAGTTCCACAACCCGCGCTACAGCCCGCGCGCGGCGACCAGGATCAGGAGCAGCGCCAGCCCTCCGACGATGCCGGCCCGCCAGCCCGCCGGGCGGAGGACCGGAGCGGAGAGCACCCGGATTTCGCCGTCGTACCCCCGGGCGACCATCGCGTTCCAGATACGCTCGCTCCGTTCGTAGGCCCGCAGGAAGAGCGTCCCGGCCATCGCACCGGTCACCCGGGCCCGCCAGACCACCGTGCCGCCGCCCTTCCGGCCCTCCGGCACAACGGACCGGGCCTCCCGGGCCTGCAACATCCGGCGGGCCTCGTCGGCCAGGACGAAGAGGTAGCGGTACAGGAATCCCCCCACGGCCACCAGGACGCGGGGCACCTTCAGCGCTCGCATCCCCCAGAGCAGGTCGGGGAATTGGGTCGTCGCGGCCAGGATCACCGCCGCCTGGACCGAGAGGTACGACCGGGCGACGACCGAGAGGAACCGCCAGAGCCCGGCCTCGCTGACGGCCCAGGGGGTGCCCGGCAGAGGCAGGACCTGCCCGTGGGACAGGTCGCCGGGGCGCGCCAGGGCCACCGTCAGCGCGGCCAGCACGAAGGGCATGGCCAGGCCCGTCCGTTTCTGGACCATCCCCAGCTCCACCCGCGAGGTCAGGATGGCCAACAGGATCAACCCTTCCAGCGCCCCGAAGGCCAGCCAGGCCCGATCCGGCGTCAGCGCGGCGACGAGGATGAAGAGCACCGTCAGCACCAGTTTGACCCGGGGGTCCAGCTGGTGGACGGGGCTATCGCCCGGCAGATACGTGTCCAGCGCGTGCAGGTGCACAGGTTCCTGACCTCATAGATGTGCCAGGCCCTTTCAGAAGGGCCTGGCACGTCACAGAGTACTATGCCGCCTCCGCTTGGCGGCGAAAGAGCGCGGCCAGGCCGACGGCGATGCCGTAGACGATGAGGGTCCCCACGACGCCCGCCACGATGGTCGCCAGCGCCTCGTTGGAGATGCCCGGAAAGACGTAGTCCGGGATGACCTGGTAGAGGGGCTCCTGGGCCCGCTCAATGAAGCCCAGGTCCTCCGCTACCCGCTCCAGGCCGTCCGGGTGCGGGGAGGCCAGGGGGGAGAGGAGGGCCAGCACGACGGCCAGGGCCAGTCCGCCCCAGACCCAGCGCATTCCGGCGGGGGCCGGTGCCCGTTCTGCTTCCACCAGGTCGGGGCGGGTGGCCATCACCAGCGCCAGCGCGCCCAGGGTGATGAGCCCTTCGCCGATGCCGATGAGGGCGTGAATCCCGGCCATCGCGGGGAGTGCCACACCGATGGGCGACGTCCCGGAGAAGCCCAGTTCTATCGCGCAGGCGACTGCCGCCACCACGATGGAGACCCACGCGGCGACGAACGCGGCCACCAGCGTGCTCCCCTTCCGGTTGCCCAGGAGGGTCCGGACGCCCCGGTAGAAGCCGTAGGCGACGACGGGGCCGATGACTGCCATGTTCAGGATGTTCGCCCCCAGGGCCAGCAGGCCCCCGTCCTGGAACAGGAGGGCCTGGATGGCGACGACGGTGGTCATCGTGAGCATCGCCGCCCAGGGGCCCAGGAGGATGGCCGCCAGCGAGGCGCCCAGGAAGTGGCCCGACGTGCCGCCCGCGATGGTGAAGTTGAGCATCTGGGCGGCGAAGATAAAGGCGGCCAGGACGCCCATGACCGGCACCTGCCGCTCGCCCAGCGCCTTCCGGGTCCGAGCCAGCGCGACCCCGATGCCGATGATGCTCAGCACCCAGCAGACGATGATGACCCCCACGCTCAGGAACCCGTCCGGGATGTGCATGGGAGTCGGGGATGGGAGTACTTCGCTCTGTAGCATAATGGCCTCCTTTTCACGTTTCACTTTTCACGTTTTACGTTTCACGTTTCACGTTTCACTCGCGCAGGTCTCACAGAGCCCGTAGAGGGCTATATGGCCCGTGTCGCAGCAGAAGCGATATTGCTCCTGGAGCGCCGCCGTCAAGGGGGCCAGCAGCGCGGCATCGGCCTCCTGCACCCGCCCGCAGTGGCGGCAGACCAGGTGGATGTGCGGCCCGTGCCGGACGGTCGCGTAGACGACCCGGCCCTCGCCCAGGTCGGTGCGGGTCGCCAGCCCTTTCTCCACCAGCAGGTCCAGTGTCCGGTAGACGGTGGCGATGTTGACGGCGCGCGTCCGCTGCCGGACGACCTCCAAGACCTCCTCGGCGGTCATGTGGCGGCCGCTGTGGGCCAGCGCCTCCACAATCATCTCCCGCTGGGGGGTCATCCGGTACCCCTGCTGGCGCAACGCTGCGATCAGGGTATGACAGTGAGTCATAGCGACTCCTTTTTTTCCCATCGGACACGGATTCAAAACCGCAAAGGGCGCAAAGGACGCAAAGGGTCTAAAAAACCTTTGCGCCCTCTGCGTTCTCTGCGGTTCCAAAACTCAACCGCGAAGGTGAAAAAGGTTTCTTCTGCAATTATATGCCACTGCGGTAAATCGTCAAGGGCTGGAACAGCTCCCTTCGGCCCGTGCTCCGGCGGCCCAATAGCCCTCGGGCCCGTCTTCTACCCTCAAGCGGAAAAAGCCGCTCTCCAGTAGAAGCCGGAACAACTCCGCGCCGGTGGGCAGCAGGTCGTTCCCGATGGCGCCTCCGGCGCCCCGGTGGATGGCGTTGACCTCCTCCCGGCTCAGGTCGTGCAGAATGAGCAGGATGCCGCCGGGTCGCAGGGTCCGGGCCAGTTCGGCCAGCGCGGCCCCTGGATCCCGAAAGTGCGGGAAGGCGTTGTGGCATACGGCCCGGTCAAAGGCCCCGGCCGGGAACGGCAGGGCGTGGACGTCGGCCTGGACCAGCCAGGTGTCGGGGCAGCGGACCCGGGCCCGCCGGAGCATCCCATGGGCCAGGTCCACCGAGACGACGCGCGCGGCCGGGGCCGCTTCCCGAAGAAGGGGAATCAGCGCGCCGGTACCGGTGCCGACCTCCAGCACCGACCGGGCCCCCTGCAGGCTCTCCCGATGGGGCGCCAGCAGATGCCGCAACCGTTCTTCCCGGTCCGGCGGCTGCTGGGCATCCCACTCCTCGGCCAGACGCTCAAAGAAGGCGCGCCGGGGGTCCGTAGACGTCATCTCCGGATTTCCAGCCCTTCCGGCAGGCCGACGATGAACTGGTGCTTGTTGTAGGGCATCGGCACGCCGCCGCCGAACCCGCCGGGGGTGAAGTACCAGTTGTCAAAGATTTCGGCGTTGTAGACGACAACCCGCGCGGTGTAGTAGAGGGCGAAGACGGGCACGTCTTCGGCCAGGATTTCCTGCATCCGGTCCACCGTTTTCCGCCGCTCCGCCGGGTCCAGCATAGAGACCTGGGCATCGGCCAACTGGTCAAACTCCGGATTCTGGTAGCCCCGGGCGCGGGAGAAGCCGACCATTTTGCTCTGGCTGTGGAACATCCGCCGCAACTGGTCGGGGTCGCTGCCCAGGCCGCCGAAGCCGGTGATGAGCATCTCGTAGTTGCCCTGCTGAGCGGCCTCGTCTATGGTGGCCTGGTCCATCGTCACGGGCTCTATCTTCAGGCCGATGGCATCAAACCCGGCCTTGAGAATCTCCAGGACCCGGGTGGATGCCATAATCCAGTCGGGGGAGTAGGCCAGTTGGATGGGGGTGCCGTCGTAGCCAGCCTCTGCCAGCAGTGCCTTCGCCCGCTCCGGGTCGTAGGGGTAGTCGGGAACGTTGGGATTGTAGTAGGGGTTGGACGGGGGCAGAAAGCCGGGGTTCCCCTGGTCGCCGAAGCCCAGGAGCACCCGCTCCAGCAGCGCCTGCCGGTCCACCGAATGGGCGATGGCCCGCCGGACCCGCACGTCCTTGAGAGGCGTGTCCTTCTCTAGGTTAAAGTACAGGAACATTCCCCACTCGCCGGGTGCGGTCTTGATCTGGAAGGGCTCCTGGCGGAAGGGGGCTAGCATCTCCTCGTTGACACCGCCGAACTTGTCAAAGGCGGCGATGTCGCCGTTGAGTAGCGCCATGGCCTCGTCGCTCACCGGCACAAACTCAATCCGCCGGACGTAGGGCTCGCCCAGGAAGAAATCGGGGTTGGCCTCAAAGAGATAGGTCCCCTCCTCCTTGCTGAACTCCACCAGGCGATAGGCGCCCGTCCCGATGAAGGCGTCCGGCTCGGTGTAGGCTTTCGGGTCCTCCACCTTCTCCCAGATGTGCTTGGGGATGATGAACATGGCCTCGGCGACGGTCTGCAGGAAGGGGGCGAAGGGCCGCTTCAGGTGGATGGCGACCTGGGAGTCGGAGAGTTTCTCCACCGACTCCACCTCACCCAACTGGGCCATGAACCAGCCGACATCGGGGTGGGCCTTGCCGTACTCAAAGGTGAAGACGACGTCGTCGGCAGTGAAAGGCTTCCCGTCCTGCCAGCGAATGCCTTCCCGCAGGTTGAAGGTCCAGGTCTTGCCGTCCGGGGAGACGGACCAGTCGGTGGCCAGCCAGGGGATGGTCTGGCCGCTGGCGTCGCGCCAGGTCAGGGTGTCAAAGATGAGGGAAGCTCGCATGTAGCCCGGCCCCCGGTTGAACCCGAAGGGGGACGGGTGGCCCCAGTATCCGCCACCGGGGAGCCGCAGGACCTCCACGTGGGCCGGAGGTGCGGGCGTCTCCGTTGGCGGGATGGGGGTCGGGGCGGCCGTCGCCGGGGGCGGGACGGTCGCCGTCGGAGAGGGTGTGGCGCCCTGGCAGGCCGTCAGCGCCAGGGCTAGCAGCAGGAGAAGAGAGAGCCAGCGTTTTGGGGACATCGGATGACCTCCTTTGGATTGGGTTTTCAGGATGCTGAGGTTCGGACAAAAGTGAGACAGGCTCGTCCTCACCCCTCCCCCGGCCCCACGGGGCGAGGCCCCTCGGGCCGTGGCCTTTCAGGCCACCCCCTCCCCTCTCCAGACCGAGAGTCAGGAGAGGGGAGGGGGTAGCGGCGAAGCCGCTGGGGGTGGGGTGAGGACTCGTGCAAATCCCCTGTCCGAACTCACGTCCGAACCTCAAAGGATGCTCTTGCCTCGTGCTTCTTTTTCACGTTCTCAGGCGCGGCGCGCTTTCCAGCAGCGCGCGGGTGTGTTCGTGGGCCGGTTGGGTGACGACCCGGCTCCCCGGGCCCTCCTCCACAATCCGGCCTCCCTGCATCACCAGAATCCGGTCCGCGACCTTCCGGACCAGGGCCAGGTCGTGGGAGATGAGCAACAGCGCCAGGCCCCGTTCCACCTGAATCTCCTTGAGCAGGTTGAGCACGCGGGCCTGTTCGCTGGGGTCCAGCATCGCCACGGGCTCGTCGGCGATGAGGAGTTTGGGCTCCAGCACCAGCGCGCGGGCGATGACCACCCGCTGGAGTTGCCCGCCGCTCAGTTCGTGGGCGTGCAGCGCCAGAAACTCCGGGTCGGTGGGGAGCCCCACGGCCCGCAGCACCGAACGGACCCTTTCCTCCCGCTCCTGGGGCGTGCCGATTTTCTGGACCTCCAGCGGCTCCCGGACGACCTCGGCCACCGTCATCCGGGGGTTGACGGCATCAAAGGGGTCCTGGGGGACCAACTGGACCCGCCGGGCGAGGAGTCGTCGCTCCTGCCCCCGGGCTGCCGTCAGGTCGCGCCCTTCCAGGACGACCCGCCCGCCGTCGGGGGAGAGCAGGCCCACCAGCATCCGGCCCAGCGTCGTCTTGCCGCTGCCGGTCTCGCCCACCAGGGCCACCACCTCGCCCTCCCGGATTTCCAGGTAGACGTCCCGTACGGCCTCCAGCGGCTCCCGGGCATCACCGTTTTCCACGAGGAAGACCTTACGTAACCCTTCGGCCCGGAGCAGCGTCTGGAGCCCGCCCAGGTGACAGGCCACCCGGCGCCCGTTCATCTCCACCATCGGCGGCTCCTCGTGGCGGCAGCGCTCCACTGCCTGGGTGCAGCGGGGATGAAACCGGCAACCCGGCGGAGGGCCGACGGGGTCGGGCGGGTGGCCCCGGATGCTCCGCAGGTCCCGGGCGGTGCTCATATCCGGGTAGGAGTGGACCAGCCCCCAGGTATAGGGATGGCGCGGGTCGCCGAAGACGGCCTCCGTGGGGCCCATCTCCACCACTTTTCCGGCGTAGAGGACGGCCACGCGCTCCGCCAGCCGGGCCACCGCCGCCAGGTCGTGGGAGATGACCAGGAGGCCGGTCCCCCGTTCCCGGCGCAGGCCTGCCAGCAGGTCCAGCAGCCGGGCGCGGGAGAGCATATCCTGGCCGCTGGTGGGCTCGTCCAGGACCAGCACGTCCGGGTCGCAGGCCAGGGCCATCGCCAGGAGCGCCCGCTGCTTCTCGCCGCCGGAGAGTTGGTGGGGGTAGGCCCGCAGATGACGGGACGACAGTCCCACCCGGCGGGCCACTTCCTCCGCCCGGGCCCAAGCCTCGGCGGGGGAGAGGCCCAGGTGGAAGCGCATCGGCTCCCCAATCTGTTCGCCGACCCGGTAGACCGGGTCCAGCGCCGTCCCCACCGACTGGACGACGAGCGCGATGCGGCGCCAGCGGACGGCGCGCCATTCCTCTTCGGAGAGGCCGACCAGTTCCCGGCCATCCAGCCGGACGGAGCCCTGGACGCATTCCGTAGGGTGGAGGCCCAGCAGGGCTCGCGCCAGCGTCGTCTTGCCCGCGCCGGTCTCGCCGACGACGCCCATCGCGCCGCCCCGCTCCAGGTCAAAGGAGACGCCGTCCACGGCCCGGACCCGGGCCCTGCCGTCCACGGAGAAAGTGACCCGCAGGTCCCGCACCGTCAGCATTTATTGCCACCTCCGGTTCAGCCGGGGGTTGAAGGCCCGTTCCGTCCCGATGCCCACGAAGGTGAGCGCCAGGATCAGCAGGGTGATGCAGAGGGCCGGGGGCAGGGCCCACCAGGCCCAGCGGCCCGTCAGGAAGAGGCCGGGAAGGTTGAGGGCGAAGCGGACCATCAGTCCCCAACTCTTGGCCGTCGGGTCTCCCAGGCCCAGAAAGGCCAGACCGGCCTCCATCGCCACCGCGTGGCCGGCCGAGACGACCAACCCGTGGGCGACGACGGGGGCAATCTGGGGAAGGATGTGCCGGAAGAAGACGTAGAGATGTCCACCTCCGAAGAGGCGGGCCATCCGGACGTAGCCCCGCGTCCGGATGCTTTGGACATGGGCGCGGACGACCCGGGCCGTTGTCGGCCAGAAGAGCAGGGAGATGACCAGGATGGTCTGGGGGAGGCCGGAGCCCAGGAAGGCGATCAACAGGATAAGGAGCGGCAGGCGGGGCAGGCTCATCATCCCGTCCACCAGCCGCATCAGAAGCCGGTCGGCCCATCCCCCGGCATATCCGGCCATCCCGCCGATCAACGTGCCGATGAGGACGGTCCCCGCCCCGGCGGCCAGCGCGACGGCCAGGGAAATCCGCGTGCCGTAGATCAACTCGCTGAGGATGTCGTGGCCGACGTCGTTGGTGCCCAGGGGGTGGGCCCGGCTGGGCCGCTCCAGCGGCGCCCCGCTAAAGGCGTGGGGGTCGTAGGGGGCCAGGAGGGGCGCCAGCAGGGCGACGGCGCCGAAGAGGGCCAGCACCACCAGGCCGAAGCGGGCCTCCGCCGAGAGCCGTCGCATCACTGCGCCTCCTGCACCCGGGGGTCCAGCCGCGCGTTGAGCAGGTCGGCCAGGAGGTTGGCCGTCAGCACCACCGCCGAGACGACCAGGAAGACTCCCTGGATGACGGGGTAATCCCGGGCGGTGACGGACTCAAAGATGAGACGGCCCATCCCCGGGTAGTTGAAAAGGGTCTCTATGAAGACGGCGCCGGTGACGGCCATCCCGGCGTGGGCGGCCATTTGGGCCACAAAGGGAAGGACGGCGTTGCGCAGGGCGTGTCCCCACTTCAATCGCCCTTCGGGTAGGCCTTTGGCCCGCGCCACCAGCATAAAGTCCTCCCCCAGGACGGTCACCGTTGTGTTTCGCACCAGCAGGAACTTGGCTCCGAGCATCCCCAGGGTCAGCGTCAGCGCCGGAAGGACCAGGTGGCGGCCGACGTCCAGCGCGGCGTCCAGTGCCGTTGTGTAGCGGGCGAAGGGGGTTCGTCCCCCGGCCATCGGCAGCCACTTCAGGCGGGCCCCGAAGAGGAGAAGGAGCAGCATCCCGGTCAGGTAGACGGGGACGTTGGCCAGCAGGGTGCTCGTCGCCACCAGCGTCCGGTCGGTCCGGGAGCCCCGCCGCCAGGCCGCCTCGGCTCCGCCCAGCAGTGCCAGTATTGAGGAGAAAAGGAGCGCCGTCCCCACCAGAAGCAACGTCCAGGGCAGGTGGGAGGCAATCAGTTCTGCCACCGGACGGTTCAGGCGGATGGAGCGGCCCAGGTCGCCGGTGAGGGCGCCGAGGAGGTAGCGGCCATACTGCTCCGGGAGCGGGCGGTCCAGGCCGTAATAGGCGGCCAGCGCCGCCCGAACTTGGGGGTCAAAAACGTAGTCCGAACTGGACGGGTCCAGCAGCGCGGCCAGCGGGTCGCCGGGCAAGAGGCGCGGCAGGAGAAAGTTGAGGGTCATGATGACCCACAAACTGAACAGATAGGAGAAAACCCTGCTGGCGATAACGGAAAAAGGCCGGTTCATCGGGAACTCCCCAAGGTGACGGTCACCTCCCCTTCTGCGGCATGGAGAGCCCTGTTCATCCCAGCCGGTGGTGATCAGGAAAAGACAGGATTTATAAGATTTACAAGATTAAATTCTATCAACCCTGAGGTTGGGACAAAAGTTGAGACAGGCTCGTCCTCACCCCTCCTCCGGCCCCACGGCCACGCCGCGCCACGCGCCGCCACGCGGCGAGCCGCTCGCGGCGTGGCCGAAGGCGCTCGCGCCGAGGCGAGCGGCTGCGTCGCTGCGCGCGCAGTGACAACCTCGCCGCGGGGCGGG